>OMUU01000185.1 GCA_900314295.1 uncultured Lachnospiraceae bacterium
TTTTATCTCGCTATCGCGACGCTCGCCGCACACGAATACTTCGCATTCGGCTGCAGCTCACTGTTCGCGTAATAAAAAACCGGCCTCATGGCCGGTTTTTTTATCTCATTACCTGTCTTGAAAATTCATGCAGGAATTTCTTCCCGCTCCTGACTGCCCGCACCGATTCATACAGATTCGAAGCAAATACATCGGTCCGGGTCAGCTCTGGCGGAAGAGATGATATCTTCGCCACGGGACAGAGTCTTTCCCCTCCGCCTGTCTTGATCTCCCTGAGTATCTCCCGCCCTTTTTCAGAAAAACCCAGCAGATGCACATATTCCGGATGAATCGCTCTGTGCAGGTCCTCCTTCCGTATATTCAGAAGAATATGGAGCAGCGCTCGGTTCACCTGCGCCCTTGGCATATTTTTGGCCGACAGAAGCTCGGCAAATTCTGAGAACCTCTGACAGACTCCGATATGATTCTGTATTCTCCCGGCGAGATCTTCCGTCACATCCAGATACCGCGATAACGATTGGCTTTCCAGACCCTCCCGCAACAGCTGATACAGCAGCATTTCGGAAAAATCATCCTCCCTTAGTGGAACAGAAGAAGTGCACGCATTCTCTAGAATGCCGAACACCTCTGACGGGACCGAGTCCGCCAGAGGATCCAGACCATCCCCGGAAAAAATCCGGCTTCGGATCGCCGCCGCTGAATGAAACCTGCCTCCGATTTTAAAGGAACAGTCGTGGTAATCCGAACCGTGTCTCTTCAGTGTCCTCGGCACCACGGCGCTGCCCGTTTTCCTGAGAGCGATACAGTACTCCAGTCCCAGAATATTATTCGGTTGCTCCAGAAACTCCCGGATTTTTTCACATTTTTCCGTGGATTCCCTGTCTGCGAAATACCCCGCAAGCGCCTCTTCCCTGGCGCGGGGGAACGACCCTCCACAAGCAAGCTGCCGCTTCAGAAGATTCCGGTATTCCTCCGGCTCATCGGTAAGCACCGGTGCCAGGAGGCGAAAAAAATCCATGTCTCCCGATTCACTTCCGAACCACAGTTCATCGACCACCCCGATTCCGTTCAGAATAGCTACGGATCCCTCCGCAAAACGCTGCGCGGAAGAAGCGGCAGCCGCTGTCGGCAGCTCCAAAACCAGGTCGCATCCTCCGGCAAGTGCCATCGCCGTCCGGGTATACTTATCGAATACCGCCGGCAGTCCCCGCTGTACAAAGTCCCCGCTCATAACGGCCACAACCGCGTCTGCACCGGAAATCTCCCTAGCTCTCCTGATCAGATATGCATGACCGTTATGAAACGGATTGTATTCCGCGATGATTCCGATTACCTTCATGGTCTCCATCTCCCTGAAACGCCCCATTCATGACGAGGCCGTCTTCCGTGATCTCGTATCATGATATCCCACCTTCCGGAAAAAGTAAAACAGAATACACCCAGTAATGTTCACGCACGTAACGAAAACAGCTAAGATTTTCCAACACCTTTGTAAATGGCAGCAGGACTGGAAAATCCTTGCCGTACATAGTTGTGAGTGATTCGTAACCGAACAGGTTTTGTATCGTTTATAATACAATTTTAGCGCTTGTCGAAGGCCGGAGAAGGTACTATACTTTATTTATGAAAGTAAGTGCGTGCAGGTATGTTGCGCACTTTCAATTTGTGTGTTCGGAATGCGTTAAGGCATATCCAGAAAGGAGCCTGGAAATGGCATTTATTGACAGTATCAAAGAAAAAGCAAAATCCAACAAGAAAACAATCGTATTGCCGGAATCGATGGATCAGCGCACCTATGAAGCCGCTGTGAAATGCACCCGGGAGGGAATCGCAAACATCGTTATTCTCGGTACCCCCGAGGATATTCAGAACCACGGTACCGGCTATGATCTGACCGGAATCACGATCCTTGATCCTTTCACCGATCCGAACCGCCAGAAATATATTGACAAATTTGTAGAGCTGCGTGCGAAAAAGGGCGTTACCCCTGAGATGGCAGAGCAGCAGATGACCAAGGACTATATGTACTATGCTTGTCTGATGTGCAAGTGCGGAGACGCGGACGGCGTTGTTTCCGGCGCATGCCATTCCACCGGCAATACCATTCGTCCGGCTCTTCAGCTTCTGAAGACAAAACCGGGAGTGAAGAGTGTTTCCGGATTCTTTATCGTTGAAGTTCCAAACTGTGAGTACGGCGAGCACGGAACCTTCCTCTTCGCCGACTGCGCGGTCAACACCGATTTCGATTCCGAAAAGCTTGCCGAGATCGCAGGACTTTCTGCGGATTCCTTCCGCGCATACATCGGAGCGGAGCCGAAGGTCGCAATGCTTTCCTTCTCCACCAAGGGCAGTGCAAAGCATGACAACGTAACCATGGTAGCCGAAGCTGCCCGGATCGCGAAAGAGAAATATCCTCAGGTCAAGATTGACGGTGAGCTTCAGTTCGACGCAGCGATCGTTCCCGAGGTCGCAAAGCTCAAGGCACCGGTCAGCGAGGTTGCCGGTCACGCCAACACCCTTATTTTCCCAAGCCTCGAGGCAGGAAACATCGGATACAAGATTGCGCAGAGACTGGCTCACGCAAATGCTTACGGTCCGGTCCTTCAGGGTCTTTCGATGCCGGTTAATGATCTGTCCCGCGGATGCTTTGCGGATGATATCGTAGGTGTCGTTGCCATGACGGCTGTAGAAGCCATGATGAACAGCTGACTGCCGGATAATCATCGATTTAATCACACTACCAGGAGGGTTTATTCATGAAAGTTTTAGTCATTAACTGCGGAAGTTCTTCTCTGAAATACCAGCTGATCGATTCAGATTCCGAGGAGGTTCTGGCAAAAGGTCTCTGCGAGCGTATCGGAATCGACGGACGTCTCGTATATCAGAAGGAAGGACTCGACAAGGAAATCACCGAGGCACCGATGCCGACACATAAGGAAGCCATCAAGATGGTTCTCGATGCGCTGACCAACGCCAAGACCGGCGCAATCCGCTCTCTCAAGGAGATCGACGCGGTCGGCCATCGTGTCGTACACGGCGGCGAGGAATTTGCCCACTCCGCAAAGGTTGACGATGCGATGATCAAGGCACTCGAGGACTGCTCTGATCTGGCTCCCCTTCACAATCCAGCAAACCTCATCGGAATCAACGTATGCAAAGAGCTCATGCCCGGCGTTCCGATGGTCGGGTGCTTCGACACCGCCTTCCATCAGACCATGCCGGAGAAGGCATATCTGTACGCAATCCCGATCGAATATTATGAGAAATACCGCATCCGTAAATACGGCTTCCACGGCACAAGCCACAGCTTTGTCTCCAAAGAAACCGCAAAATTCCTCGGTCTCGATCTCAACAACAGCAAGATCATTGTCTGCCATCTGGGCAACGGCGCATCGGTCAGCGCAGTCAAGAACGGCAAATGCGTAGATACCTCCATGGGTCTCACCCCTCTCGCCGGACTTGCCATGGGAACCCGCTCCGGTGACATTGATCCCTCCGTTGTCGAATTTCTCGGAAAGAAGCTGGATCTTGACGCATCCGGTGTTCTGAACATCCTGAACAAGAAATCCGGCGTGTACGGTCTCTCCCGAGGCCTCTCCAGCGACTTCCGTGATCTGGCGGACGCGGCAAACAAGGGAAATCACGACGCAGCGGTTGCGCTTGAGGTATTTGCGTATCGCGTAAAGACCACCATCGGCGCATACGTAGCGGCAATGGACGGCGTTGACGCCATCGCATTCACCGCCGGAATCGGAGAGAACGACGGCGCGACCCGCGCGAGAATCATGGACGGCTTCGACTACCTCGGCATCAAGATCGATCCCGAGAAGAACAAGCTCCGCGGACAGAACGTAAAGATCTCCACAGACGACTCCAAGGTAGCCGTATGCGTCATCCCGACAAACGAAGAGCTTGCCATCTGCCGTGACACGGTAGCGATCCTCAGCGGAGATAAATAATTTTCGTCCCATTTTTCTTGACAAACCCATACCTCCTGTGTATAATTTTCAAAGTGCGATTGAGATAATCAGCGGTTTATTTTGAAATCTGGAAGTATGAGGAGGTGTTATAATGTCCATCTGTCCAAAAAATAAATCATCCAAGTCACATAGAGACAAGAGAAGAGCAAACTGGAAAATGTCTGCTCCGAACCTTGTTAAGTGCAGTAAATGCGGAGCACTTATGATGCCTCACAGAGTATGCAAGAACTGCGGAACCTACAACAAGAAACAGGTTATCAACGTTGAAGAGGCATAAACTTCTGCATTCGAATATGTGAACGAATCGGGCTGTCACGAAAGTGACAGCCTTTTCCGTGTTCAGGAATTTCGGTGACATTGACAGTTCCCCGAATCGCGTGCTATAATTTCGAATAACTATGAAAATGTAACAAACTTGTAACTATTATCGAAGATATACACTCGTACGTCCGGATGTCGCCTCTCGGATCTTTTCCATAGACAGTCATACCAGAATCGGCGCATAAGCACGCATAAGCATAAGATACAAAAGCCGCGCATTGCTTCGCGACGCCCGATTCCGCAATTTCACAGGCATCCGGAATAAAAAGGGGAATATGATATGAAGGGTTTTAGAATTTCAGGAATACTCGCAGTCGGGATAAGCACGACGATGCTTCTGTCCGGATGTTCGTTCTCAGGCGGCATGAACCGTCTGGTAGGTACCGTGACAGACACCGGAAAAGAGACTGTTGTCTCCGCATCGAGCGAAGAGGGCACACCGGTACAGGCATTTTCCTTCAATACTGACATACAGGCGCCGGCCTTTAAAGGCGAGCTGTCCGGCCCCACCGACGTCGCGGTAAACGGCAAGGCAACACTTTCTGCCAAAGCCACCGCTTCTGACGGCGGAAAGATCTCCTATCAGTGGTACTCCAACAACGTCGATTCCAACGGCGGCGGCACAAAGATATCCGGAGCCACCTCTGCCGACTATACCCCGGATACCTCTGCGGGGGGAACCACATATTATTATGTGGTTGCGATTAACACCGTGAACGGACAGGTCAACGAGACTACCAGTTCCACGCACAGCGTAACCGTATGGGCGAATATGTACTGGCAGAGAAATGCAGACAACGGCGGCTACCAGTATCTGAACCACGATGATGGAACTTATCCGAGCAAGACCTCCATGGAGATCGACGGTGTGACCTACACCTTCAACGACAGCGGTTTTGCTGTAGATCCCGACACCGGCGATTACGTCGATGTAACCCAGTTCGGAGAATCGGTGTCCAGCAGTTCCTCTGCGGACAACAGCGCAGCACAGAGCAGCTCTGTGCAGTCTTCATCCGCGAAATAACGAGATAAAACACGCTGCGCGAGTTTTATCTCGCTATCGCGACGCTCGCCGCACACGAATACTTCGCATTCGGCTGCGGCTCACTGTTCGCGTAAATCAACGGTATCCCCCGTCCAATACCCGACGAGATACCAGTCCCTGCGCCGCAGAAGCTTTTTTTGTAGCGCATATTCTAATGGAAGAGTGAATGGATCATGAATGAACAAGTCCGAGTAGTAGTAGATGCCATGGGCGGCGATTACGCTCCGCAGGAGCCTGTAAAAGGCGCTCTCGATGCCCTTCGGGAGAACAGCAGAATTTCTCTCATCCTGACAGGTCCGGAGGATCGAATCCGTGCGGAGCTTTCCAAATATTCATACGATACCAGCCGCGTCCGGGTTGTGGATGCTCCCGAAATCATTGAAACCGGAGAGCCTCCGGTGAAGGCCATTCAGACAAAAAAGAACTCCTCACTCGTTGTGGGCCTTAATCTGGTGCACAAGGGCGAGGCGGACGCCTTCGTATCCTCCGGAAGCACTGGAGCCGTGCTTGTCGGCGGGCAGGCAATTGTCAAGAAAATCCGCGGAATCCACCGTGCACCTCTTGCGCCCCTGCTTCCGACCGCAAACGGGGTATCTCTCCTGATCGACTGCGGAGCCAGCGTGGATGCCCGGCCGGCTCATCTGGTGCAGTTTGCCGTGATCGGATCCATCTACATGAAGAGCGTCCTGGGGATCTCCAATCCCCGCGTCGGACTCGTGAACATCGGCACCGAGGAAGAAAAGGGCAATGCGCTCTGCAAGGAGACCTATCCTCTCCTCAAGGAATGCAAGGATATCAACTTCATCGGAAATGTCGAAGCGCGGGATATCAGCAAGGGGGTTGCTGATGTCTACGTAACCGAGGCCTTCGTCGGAAATGTGATCCTGAAAATGTACGAGGGCGTAGCCAGCACCCTGCTCCATGAGATAAAGGGCGCCATTTATTCCTCTGCGCGCAGCAAAATCGGAGGGCTTCTGATCAAGCCCGCACTGAAAGCTACCCTCAAGAAATTTGACGCAACTGCCTACGGAGGTGCGCCTCTTCTTGGCCTGAAGGGACTTGTAGTAAAGACACACGGCAGCTCGAAGGCCGTCGAGTTCAAAAACACCGTACTGCAATGCATCCAGTTCAAGGAACAGAACGTAAACGGAAAGATTCAGGAATTTCTTGCAAAGGAATCCGCCGCGAAAGAGAATGCGCAGACAGACTCCGCAGTCTCCGCCGTCAAGGATTCCGAGTGAGGCTGCCCATGGAATTTGAACTGCTTCAACAAATCATCGTGGAAATCCTTCATGTTGATCCGCGGGAAATTACAACAAATACCACGTTCGTGGAGGATCTGGGCGCCGATTCCCTCGACCTGTTTCAGATCGCCGCTCTCGTGGACGAAAAATTCGAAATAGAAATCACGGAAGATGAATTTCTGAACATTAAAACCGCTGGAGATATTGTGGAGCTGATTCGGCACAAAACCACGAATCGCACATAATTTTCTTCGGCACACGTACAAGAAGACTGCTCCCGGTTATCTGCGACATATAACCGTCAGCAGTCTTTGTGTTACCGGTCACAAGATTTCTGAGAGTTCCCTTTGTCAGCCACCGTGATCAGCAACCTAAATAACATTTCCGTGCACATACACAGAGAGGAAGAAAAGATATGAAAGAAAAACTGTCGGAATTGCAGCAGAAAATCGGCTGTACCTTTACGGACGTCCGCTGGCTGGAGCTGGCACTTCGTCACAGCTCTTATGCCAATGAGCATAATCTCGGGCATGAGGGCTGTAACGAGAGGCTCGAATTCCTCGGCGACGCCGTTCTGGAACTCGTGTCGAGCGAATACCTGTACGACCATTATCCGGAGCTTCCGGAGGGCCACCTTACAAAGCTGAGGGCAAGCCTTGTATGTGAACCCACGCTTGCTTATGACGCACGCCAGTTCGGACTTGAGAACTATCTCCTGCTCGGAAAAGGAGAGGACGCGACCGGCGGAAGGAAGCGGGATTCTGTGGTATCCGACGCCCTCGAGGCTGTCATCGGAGCCATCTTCAAGGACGGAGGCTTTGAAAAGGCCAGAGCATTCATCCTCCGCTATGTGATGGACGATGTAGAGCACAAGCAGCTGTTCCACGACTCCAAGACTCACCTCCAGGAAATGATTCAGGCTACATCGGAGGAATCGGTCCGTTACGAGATTACCGGAGAAAGCGGACCGGATCACAACAAAAAGTTCGCGGCACAGGTATGGCTCGGCACAAGGCTTTTAGGCGAAGGGGAGGGCCATTCTAAAAAGGCGGCGGAACAGCAGGCGGCCTATCAGGCGATCATGCGTTTTTCCCCGTCTAATCTTGCAGCGAAATCGCAGAACTGACAACAGAAAGAAAGAATAAATCCATGTATCTAAAATCAATCGAAATGCAGGGTTTCAAGTCCTTCGCACTCAGAACCCGCCTCGAATTTCATAACGGCGTTACCGGCATCGTCGGGCCGAACGGCTCCGGCAAAAGTAATGTCGGCGACGCGGTCCGCTGGGTTCTCGGCGAGCAGAGCGCAAAATCCCTGCGCGGCGGCAACATGCAGGATGTCATTTTTGCCGGGACGGAGAACCGCAAACCGGTAGGGTTCGCCATGGTTGCCATCACACTGGACAACACCGACCGGAAGCTGAATTTTGACGCGGACGAGGTTACCGTCATGCGAAAGCTCTACCGATCCGGCGAGAGCGAATATCAGCTCAACGGAAGGAGCTGCAGACTCCGCGACATCAATGAACTCTTCTATGACACCGGAATCGGAAAAGAAGGTTATTCTATTATCGGGCAGGGTCAGGTAGAAAAGATCCTCAGCGGCAAGCCGGACGAACGGCGTGAGCTCTTCGACGAGGCAGCCGGTATCGTGAAATTCAAACGCCGAAAAGCGACCGCCTTGAAAAAGCTCGAGGACGAGGAGGCAAATCTTGTCCGCGTCAACGACATTCTCAGCGAGGTCACGCGACAGATCGGTCCGCTCGAGAAACAGTCCGGCAAGGCAGAGGAATACCTCCGGAAGCGGGACAGTCTCCGGACTCTCGACATTCAGCTCTTCCAGATCGACGAGGGCCGCACGGAAGAACAGCTCCGGGAGCTGAATCAGAAGAAACAGATCGCAGACGGCCACCTGCAGGATCTCAACGTCCGCTTTGAGGAGACCAAGCTCGAATACCAGCGTGTCGAAAAGGAACTGGAGGAGCTCGAGGCAAGCATCAGCAGTTCCAGAGAAGCCATGCAGGCATCCGTTCTGGAGAAGCAGCAGCGCGAAGGGCAGATTAACGTTCTCCGCGAGCAGATCCGCGCAGCCGAAGCGAACAAGAAGCTGCTCCGGGACCGCCTTGATGCCATTGAAGAAGAGAAGGCCGTCCGGATTCACAGCGCAGAAGAGCAGAAGAAGGAACAGCAAAAGCTGTCTGACGATCTGACTCAGGCTGAACAGGAAAAGGACGTCAGAGAGCGCGACGCCTCGAAAATCGAGGCCGAAATCGCCGGCAAGAATTCCGCCGCCGAACAAAGCCGGAACGATACCATCGCTCTCCTGAACAACCGCACCACCATCCGGGAACGTCTTCAGCGTTACGACACCATGCTGGAGCAGATCGAGATCCGGAAGTCTGAGCTTTCCTCCCGGATTCTCCAGATGAAGGAAAGCGAATCCCGGGAAAAGGAAAACCTCGCCAGATTTGAGGAGGAGTATGCCAAAATCAGCGGCGAGGTTGAGAAATACCGCAAATCAGAAGCGGCAAAGGAAAAGCAGATCATCGCTCTCAAACAGCTTCTCGATGAGGAAAATCATCAGCTGGAGATCGGCCAGACAGCCTATCACAGAGAAGCGTCCCGTCTGGAATCTCTCCGGAACATCGCCGAACGATATGAGGGCTACGGAAACAGCATTAAGCGCGTGATGGAGCAGAAGGACCGCAATCCCGGAATCCACGGTGTCGTTGCGGATCTGATCAAGACCGACAGGAAATATGAAACCGCTATAGAAACCGCACTCGGCGGGGCTCTTCAGAATATCGTAACCGATAATGAGAGCACGGCGAAATATCTCATTGAATACCTGAAACGGGGACACTTCGGAAGAGCGACCTTCCTTCCCCTCACTGCCATGAGAGACGATGCCCCATCTCCCGGTCAGATCATGCAGTCGGTTCTCCGGGAGGAGGGCGTCCTCGGTGTTGCCGATACCCTTGTCTCCTGCGACAAAATCTATCAGGGTGTTGTCCGCCGTCTTCTCGGCAAAACAGTGGTCGTCGATACAATTGATCACGCAATTGCGGTCAGCCGACGCCATCATCAGTCCGTACGGATGGTCACTCTGGAGGGCGAGCTTCTCAGCCCGGGAGGCTCCATGACCGGAGGCTCCTTCAAATATAACAGCAACCTTCTCGGCAGAAGGCGGCAGATTAAGGAACTCGAAGCCAGTGTTCAGTCTCTCAAAAAGGAAATGCAGGAGCTTCAGAAAAAAATAGAGGGACAGCGGGCACAGCGAAATGAGCTGCGCAGCGCGCTCGCCGAAGAGCAGGACGTCCTTCAGAAACTTCTCCTCCGGCAAAATACCGCGCGTGTAAACCGAGACGGTGCAAAGGAAAAGAGCGATTCCCTGAGCGCTGACTTCTCCCGCCTGACCGCCGAGCGCGACGAGATTAACGGTCAGATCTCCGAGATCCGCGAAAAGCGGTCTCTGATCGGCGGCGAACTGGAAAGCTCGCAAAAGGAAGAGGAAAATCTTGAGGACAGACTCCGAAAGATTTCAGATGAAGCGCAGGCCCTGCGTCAAAAACAGCAGAATACTCTCGCAGCGCGCGATCAGGCACGCCTTTCCTGTTCCAATATCCGTCAGCAGGTTTCCTTCCTTGAGGAAAAGCTTCACACAACAGAAGCGGAGATCCGCCGTCTGGATGAGGAGCGTGAAAATCTCCTGCACTCCATTTCCGACGGTGAAAATGATTCCGACGGCAAAGAAGATATGATCGCTGCCATCCAGGCAAAAATAGACGAGCTGACCGTAACGATTGCCGATGCCGGCGAAAACGGGACCGCTCTCCAGAAAAAGAAAGAGGACCTGACCCGAAATCACCGGGAGTTCTTTGAGAAGCGCGACCGTCTCTCCGGAGAGAAGACAGAAATGGAGCAGGAAATATTCCGTCTGGACTCACAGATTGAAAAGCTCCATGAACAGAAGGAAAACCAGATCAACTATCTGTATGAGGAATATCAGATCACACCGGATCAGGCCGAGGCTGTCCATTTTGACGAAATGCCCGACCGCACCCCGCTGCGCAAACAGATCTCCCAGCTGAAATCCGAGATCAAAGCGCTCGGAACGGTAAACGTAAACGCCATCGAAGAATACCGCGAACTGAAGGAGCGCCACGATTTTCTCCAGAATCAGCACGATGATCTGATCAAGGCTTCCGACGATCTGAAGGGAATCATTCGCCAGCTTGACGACGGTATGCGCAAGCAGTTCAAGGAGCGCTTCGAACAGATTCGCGTAGAATTCAACAAGGTCTTTCAGCAGCTCTTCGGAGGCGGAAAGGGAACCCTCGAGCTGGTCGATGAAGATAACATCCTGGAGTCCGGCATAACCATCACCTCACAGCCGCCCGGGAAGAAGCTTCAGAACATGATGCAGCTGTCGGGAGGCGAGAAAGCGCTTACCGCAATCGCGCTTTTGTTTGCGATCCAGAATCTGAAGCCCTCTCCGTTCTGTCTGCTGGACGAGATCGAGGCAGCCCTGGACGACAACAACGTAGGCCGTTTCGCTGCCTACCTTCACAAGTTGACAAAAAATACGCAGTTTATTATTATTACTCACAGACGCGGAACCATGGCGGCAGCGGACCGTCTGTATGGAATCACCATGCAGGAAAAGGGTGTATCGGTTCTTGTCTCCGTTGACCTCATCCGCGAACAGCTCGACAACTGACATCTCGAGAACGGCAGGTTCTCGAAATCGGAATGCTGAAACGTTACCCGAAATCACACTTTTTTAACGCATAAATTCTATCACAGGATCCTATGATTACAGCGGGAACACGATTCACCATACGATCCGTAATCATACGGTTCCTCATACAAAGGAGAACTACATGGCAGGTTTTTTCAGCCGATTGTTCAAGGGACTTTCCAAGACCCGTGACACCATGAACGAAAATCTGGACGAGGCATTCGGATGCTCCGAGATTGACGATGAATTCTACGAGTGCCTGGAGGAAGCTCTTGTCGCAAGCGACATGGGTATTGAAACCACCGAAACGGTCATCGACAATCTGAAGGAAATCGTGTCAGATCTCGACCTCAAGAAACCGGCGGACTGCAAGAAATACATGGTTGACTGCTTCCGCCAGCAGATGAAGGTGGAAGAGAACGCCTACGAATTTGAGAACAGACAGTCCGTCATCCTCGTCGTAGGGGTAAACGGCGTCGGCAAGACGACAACTGTCGGTAAGCTCGCCGCCAAGCTCCATCGCCAGGGCAAAAAGGTGATCATCGCTGCGGCAGATACCTTCCGCGCCGCGGCTATTCCCCAGCTGGAGACCTGGGCCGACCGCGCGAAGGTCGACATCATCACCGGACAGGAGGGCGCAGATCCCGCCTCGGTCGTATACGACGCCGTCGCCGCGGCAAAGGCCCGCAGGGCAGATGTCCTGCTCATCGATACCGCAGGCCGTCTCCACAACAAGAAGAATCTCATGAACGAGCTTCAGAAGATTTACAAGATCCTCGCCAACTCCTATCCGGAGGCATATCTGGAAACCTTGCTTGTCCTTGACGGAACCACCGGACAGAACGCAATTCTCCAGGCCAAGAGCTTCGCTGAAGTCGCGCATATCACGGGCCTCGTCATCACCAAGCTTGACGGTACCGCAAAGGGAGGCATCGCCGTAGCGGTTCAGTCCGAGCTCCAGATCCCCGTGAAATACATCGGGGTCGGAGAGCAGCTGGACGACCTGCAGAAGTTCGATCCGGACTCCTATGTGAACGCACTCTTTGAATCCACCCCCGAAAACGACCAGTGACAGACGCCCCGACCGGACGGCGGTCTGTATCCCGATACAGGCCACATTCCATGAAACCCCGCAGTGACAGCCATCGTACCGCAGAAAGGAACTCCAAAATGAGTGAGAAAGAAATGCTTACACTGAACGCCTTTGAAGAAGCCTCTGAAATCGTGAAAAAAGTCACCTCTGACACCAAGCTGGTGTACAGCGACTATTTCAGTACCCAGACAGGAAACCGTTGCTATCTGAAGCCGGAGAATATGCAGGTGACCGGTGCTTATAAGATCCGCGGCGCCTACTACAAGATCAGCACCATGAGCGAGGAGGACCGCAAAAAAGGTTTGATCACCGCATCCGCCGGAAACCACGCACAGGGCGTCGCCTACGCGGCAAAAGCCTACGGCTGCAAGGCTGTCATCGTCATGCCGACAACCACGCCTCTGATCAAGGTTGAACGGACCAAGAGCTACGGCGCCGAGGTCGTCCTCTACGGAGATGTCTACGATGATGCCTGCAAGAAAGCGCTTCAGCTTGCCGACGAGAACGGCTACACCTTCATCCATCCGTTTGACGACCTGACTGTGGCGACAGGCCAGGGAACCATCGCCATGGAAATTATCAAGGAGCTTCCCGTCGTTGATACCATTCTCGTACCGATCGGCGGCGGCGGACTCGCCACCGGTGTCTCCACCCTCGCCAAGCTTCTGAATCCCAAGATCCACGTGATCGGTGTAGAACCGGCAGGGGCGAACTGTATGCAGGTTTCCCTGAAAAACGGCAAGGTCACCGAGCTTCCCAGTGTGAACACGATCGCAGACGGCACAGCCGTAAAGCGCCCCGGCGAAAAGATTTTCCCGTACATCCAGAAAAACATCGATGAAATCATCACCATTCCGGACGAGGAGCTCGTGGTAGCCTTCCTCGATATGGTCGAAAACCACAAGATGATCGTAGAAAACTCCGGTCTGCTCACCGTGGCTGCTCTGAAACACCTGAAGCCGGAGAACAAGCGCGTCGTAGCCGTCATGAGCGGCGGCAACATGGATGTCATCACCATGTCCTCGGTCGTTCAGAACGGCCTCATCGCACGAGACAGAATTTTCACAGTTTCCGTCCTTCTTCCGGACCGTCCGGGCGAGCTTGTGCGCGTCTCCACCGTCATTGCGCAGAATAAGGGCAATGTAATCAAGCTCGAACACAATCAGTTTTACAGCACCAACCGAAATGCTGCTGTCGAGCTTCGAATCACAATGGAAGCCTTCGGAACCGACCACAAAAATCAGATTCTCAAGGCTCTCGCGGAGGCGGGATTCAATCCGAAGGAGAAGCATACCAGTCTCTGATCTCTCTGATACGAAAATACCGCCGGGAGTTCTCCGGGACAGTGCCCCGGGACACCACGTCCCAGGGTTTGTTTCCCAGAAGATACGAGCATAAACCGGATCCGCCGGTGTTGCCGCAGATAAGAAACAGGAAAGCATGAATCAGAAAATCAACTATCAGAAAAAAATGGAACAGGTCCTGGCACAGCTGAAAGCCGACGGCCGCACACCGCGCCTTCTGCTACACAGTTGCTGCGCTCCCTGCAGCAGCTACGTGCTGGAATATCTGTCCGAATTTTTTTATATTACAGACTTCTATTACAATCCCAATATATCTCCCGCAGACGAGTACCGGAAGCGCGTGAATGAGATGCAGCGGCTGATCCGCGAGATGCCTATGAAACATCCGGTGGAATTTGTGGAGGGCATCTATGACCCGGACCGTTTCTACGAGATGGCAAAGGGGAAGGAAGATATTCCAGAGGGCGGAGAGCGCTGCTTCGAGTGCTTCGAAATGCGTCTTCGCGAGGCGGCCCGGGAAGCCGTCCGTCTGCACATGGACTATTTCACCACCTCTCTGTCGATCAGTCCGCTCAAGGACGCGCAAAAGCTCAATGAAATCGGCATCCGCCTCGGAAAGGAATACGGCATTCCCTACCTTGCCTCCGATTTCAAGAAAAAGAACGGATTCCGCCGCTCTACCGAACTCTCCAGAGAATATAACCTCTATCGTCAGAACTACTGCGGCTGCGTCTATTCCAAAAGACAGGCGGAACGGGAAGGCAGAGCATAACAGAAATCCGGAGGCATTTTTTTCAAAGACAGAAAACGCACAGCCTGATCATTCACAGGCAAAAAACCGATGGCATATTTTTTTCAGAATCAGAAAGGGATTATTCACTATGGCACAGCTCTGGGGCGGACGGTTCACTAAGGAAACCGACAAACTCGTATACAACTTTAACGCGTCGATCAGCTTCGACCAGAAATTCTACCGCCAGGACATCCGAGGAAGTCTGGCGCATGTGCGGATGCTTGCGAAGCAGGGGATCCTCACCGAAGAGGAACGGGATCAGATTATCAACGGACTGAACGGCATACAGAGAGACGTCGAAAACGGAACCCTGCAGATCACCGACGAGTATGAAGATATCCACAGCTTTGTCGAGGCGAACCTCATCGACCGCATCGGTGATGTGGGCAAGAAGCTTCACACCGGGAGAAGCCGGAACGACCAGGTTGCTCTGGACATGAAGCTTTACGTGAGAGATGAAATCGATGAGCTGGACCCGCTTCTGAAAAAGCTTCTCACCGTGATCGAGCGGATCATGGAAGAGAACATCGAGACCTATATGCCCGGCTTCACCCATCTGCAGAAGGCACAGCCGGTTACCCTCGCACACCACTTCGGCGCTTACTTTGAGATGTTCCGCCGCGACAGAAGCCGTCTTGCCGATATCCGGAGGCGGATGAACACCTGTCCCCTGGGAGCCGGAGCCCTTGCAGGCACCACCTACCCCCTGGACCGTGAATATACCGCACAGCTGCTCGATTTTGACGAGCCGACTGCCAACAGCATGGACTCTGTTTCAGACCGTGACTATATCATCGAGCTTCTTTCCGCCCTTGCCACCATTCAGATGCACCTGTCCCGCTTCAGCGAGGAGATCTGCATCTGGAACTCCAACGAGTACCGCTTTGTGGAAATTGATGACGCGTACAGCACCGGGAGCTCCATCATGCCGCAGAAAAAGAACCCTGATATCGCCGAGCTCGTGAGGGGAAAGACCGGACGCGTTTACGGCGCCCTGATGCAGATGCTGACCACCATGAAGGGACTCCCGCTCGCCTACAACAAAGACATGCAGGAGGACAAGGAGCTTACCTTCGACGCCATCGATACGGTAAAGGGCTGCGTGGTTCTCTTCACCGGTATGCTCGACACCATGAAATTCCGCAAGGACATCATGGAGCAGTCCGCGAAGCATGGCTTCACAAACGCTACCGATGTCGCAGATTATCTGGTACGCAAGGGGATTCCCTTCCGCGACGCCCACGGCATCACCGGACGGCTGGTCCTGGACTGCCTGGATAAAGGCTGCTCCCTGGATGATCTTCCCCTCGAAGAATTCCGAAAATATTCTCCGGTCATCGATGCGGATATCTATGAGGCGATCAGCATGAAAACCTGCGTAGAGCGGAGAAACACCACAGGTGCGCCCGGCCCCGAGGCCATCCGCGCCGAAATCAAGCGGAACCGCGAATATCTCATGTTCACACAAAAATAAAATCCTTGTCGTCAATAGCTAAAGGGTGAACTTGGCACGAAAAACTGTTTTTTGCAGGATTCCGGTTGCATTACCTGCAAAAAAGTAATAGAATACGTGAAAACAATGAAAGATCAAATGTAAGGAGATTGAACAATGGACAGAAAATTAAGAGTCGGTATCCTCGGAGCCACCGGAATGGTTGGCCAGCGTTTTGTCACACTCATGGAAAATCATCCTTGGTTTGAAGTCACGGCAGTGGCAGCCAGCGCGAGAAGCGCCGGACAGACCTATGAGGAGGCTGTCGGAGGCCGCTGGAAAATGGAAACTCCAATGCCCGAATATGTGAAGAACATGACGGTCATGAACATTACAGAGGTCGATAAGGTCACTGCTCTTGTTGATTTTGTGTTCTGTGCTCTGAATATGCCGAAGGATCAGATTCGGGAAATCGAGGATCTCTATGCAAAGGCGGAGACTCCTGTCGTATCCAACAACAGCGCGAACCGCTGGACCCCGGATGTGCCGATGGTTGTTCCGGAGATCAATGACTCCCACTTTGATGTCATCCCTTACCAGAGAAAACGGCTCGGCACCACCCGCGGCTTCATCGCCGTCAAGCCAAACTGCTCCATTCAGAGCTACGCTCCGGTGCTCACCGCATGGATGAAGTTCGAGCCGACCGAAGCAGTTGTCACAACCTACCAGGCAATTTCCGGAGCCGGAAAGACCTTTAAGGACTGGCCGGAGATGGAAGGAAATGTCATTCCCTTCATCAGCGGCGAGGAAGAGAAGAGCGAGCAGGAGCCGCTCCGTATCTGGGGCCATATCGAGAACGGTGAAATCGTAAAGGCAGAGGGCGTCAGAATCACCAGCCAGTGTCTTCGCGTTCCGGTCCTGAACGGACACACCGCCGCTGCCTTCGTCAACTTCCGCAAGAATCCTTCCAAGGAAGAGCTCATCGAAGCCATGGAAAGCTTCCGCGGATATCCGCAGGAGCACAATCTTCCGAGCGCACCAAAGCAGTTCATCCGCTACATGACGGAAGACGACCGTCCGCAGGTTCGTCTGGATGTAAATTTCGAGAACGGAATGGGCATCAACGTAGGCCGTCTCCGTAAGGACAGCATTTTTGACTGGAAGTTCGTCGGCCTGTCACACAACACACTCCGCGGAGCTGCAGGCGGCGCGGTCCTCTGTGCGGAAACCCTCGTCGACAAGGGATATATCACCGCAAAATAAACACCTGGCGTCGGAAGGCAGCTTTGCCGACCGTCCCATTCTTTAAGATAACCGGGATCCTGCCGCGGCAATACCGGGCAGGATCTTTTTCTCATCCTCTTTTTTCCTTCTCTGTCCTTCCCGGTATTTCTGCAGTCGCCATAATTCCCCTCCGTTTTTTAATCCGATATCGAATTCCTTATGGAAAAGCAGCTGTTCCTCATGAAACACAACGTAAAGAATACGATCTTCGAATACTAATAAAGCACAGCTACAAAGCAATCAAAAACTCCGTATTGCAGGAAAGTGAGGCCCCGTATTGCCGAAATCACTGTATATTGCCGAAAAACCCAGCGTCGCCCAGGAATTTGCGAAAGCGCTCCATGATAACCCGGTCCGACACGACGGATATATGGAATCCGAAAACAGCGTCGTCACCTGGTGCGTGGGACATCTTGTAACCATGTCCTACCCGGATAAATATGACGAAAAATACAAGAAGTGGTCCTTTGACACCCTTCCCTTTCTCCCCTCCGAATTCAAGTACGAGATTATCAGCTCGGTCCGAAAGCAATTCGAGATCGTCCGAGAGCTCCTGAACCGCGAGGATGTGGAAACCATCTACGTCTGCACCGACTCCGGGCGGGAAGGCGAATATATCTATCGCCTGGTCGCTATGATGGCAAAGGTTCCTTCGACGAAGGATCAGCGCAGAGTATGGATTGACTCACAGACCGAAGAGGAAATCCTCAGGGGGATCCGCGAAGCCAAAAGCATAGCAGAATATAACAATCTGTCCGAGGCTGCCTTTCTCCGGGCAAAGGAAGATTACCTCATGGGGATCAATTTCTCACGGGCGCTTTCCCTCCGCTATTCCTATGACCTCTCGTCCTACCTCGGCGGAAAATATCATGCCATAGCTGTAGGAAGAGTCATGACCTGTGTGCTCGGCATGGTTGTGCGGCGCGAGCGGGAAATCCGCGACTTCGTGAAAACGCCTTTTTTCCGTGTTCTCGCAAGCCTCTCCTGGCAGGGCCGCTCCTTTGAAGGTGAATGGCGAGCCGTCGAGGGCAGCCGCTGTTTTCAGTCTCCGAAGCTTTACAAGGAAAACGGATTCCGCGAAAAAAAAGACGCCGAGGAACTGATCCGATTTCTCAGCCAGCTCAGTCCGCAGGAAATGAAGGTTGTGCGGGTAGAGAAGAAAACCACGCGGAAAAATCCTCCCCTTCTGTACAATCTGGCGGAAATTCAGAACGACTGTTCCCGTTTCTTCAAGATCAGCCCGGACCAGACGCTGAACATTATCCAGGAACTCTATGAGAAAAAGCTCGTGACCTATCCTAGAACAGACGCCCGTGTGTTATCCACCGCCATTTCAAAAGAAATCAACCGGAACATCGGAGGTCTCCGGAATTACAGCCCGGCATCATCCTTTGCATCCGAGATTCTGGAAAACGGTGCCTGGAAGGGCATTGGAAAGACTCGCTACACCAACGATAAACAGATCACCGACCACTACGCGATCATTCCGACCGGACAGGGTCTTCAGAATCTGAAAAATCTGAATCCTCTCTCCGGCAAAGTCTATGATCTGATTGTCCGGAGATTTCTCAGCATTTTTTATCCTCCTGCCGTCTACCAGAAGGTCAGCCTTGAGAACCAGATCGAGACCGAACATTTTTTCTCTACCTTCAGTGTGCTCACGGAAGAGGGATACCTGAAGCTGTCCTACCGGAACCCGGGGAAGAAAACAGCCTCGTCCGCAGACGGCCCCGACTCGGATAACGCAGAAGAACAGGTCGACACCGGCTTTCTCGAAGCACTGAAGCAGCTGCATAAAGGAAGCATTTTGCCGATTGACGGCTATAAGATCAAGGAGGGAGAAACCTCCCCTCCGAAGAGATACACCTCCGGATCCATGATTCTTGCGATGGAAAACGCCGGACAGCTCATCGAGGACGAGGAGCTACGGGAACAGATCAAGGGAAGCGGCATCGGAACCTCCGCCACCCGTGCGGAGATTCTGAAAAAGCTCTTCCACAACAAATATCTGGAACTCAACAAGAAGACACAGGTCATCACTCCGACGCAGATCGGAGAAATGATCCACGATGTGGTTTACTGTTCCATCCGTTCCCTCCTGAACCCCGATCTGACCGCTTCCTGGGAGAAAGGTCTCACCTATGTAGCAGAAGGGACCATTGAGCCTGCCGAATATCTGAACAAGCTCGAGACCTTTGTCGCAAGCCGCACAAATGCGGTCAAACAGACAAACAACCGGGCGCTCCTCCAGAAGCGTTACGATTACATTGCACAGTTCTACAGAAAGCCGAGCCGCAAAGCCTCGTCCCGAAAGAACACGAAAACGGCTGAGGCCGCAAAGGGCAAAGAAAGCATCCGGAAAGCATGACGCCATCCGGGATTGTTTTAGGATTGTTTGGATTGTTTCTGACGAAATCCTCTTTACGAAAAGACCGATTTATGCGAGAATATAGTCGGCTATGTGAAAAAACTTTTTTGAAAGGAGTTTTACAATGATTTATTCACAAGAAGTAGAAGATATGTGCGTTGTACATCAGGGCGTACATCATGGCGCTGCTCCTATTCCTGAAGAAGCTAAATGGGTTCAGGCGAAGGAGGTTAAAGATATTTCCGGTTTCACACATGGTGTCGGCTGGTGCGCACCGCAGCAGGGTGCCTGCAAGCTGTCTTTGAACGTTAAGGAAGGAATCATCCAGGAAGCTCTGATCGAGACGATCGGCTGCTCCGGCATGACCCATTCCGCAGCGATGGCAGCAGAGGTTCTTCCGGGTCTTACCGTTCTGGAAGCTCTCAACACAGACCTTGTCTGCGACGCTATCAATACTGCTATGCGTGAGCTTTTCCTTCAGATCGCTTACGGCCGTTCCCAGAGTGCTTTCTCCGAGGATGGTCTTCAGATCGGCGCAGGTCTTGAGGATCTCGGAAAAGGCCATCGTTCTCAGGTCGGAACCATGTACAGCACCCTTGCGAAGGGACCGCGTTATCTTGAGATGACTGACGGCTACGTAAAGGAGCTGGCTCTTGACGAGAATAATGAAATCATTGGATATAAATTCGTTAACTTCGGAAAGATGATGGACTTCATCAAAGCCGGCGACGATGCGAATACCGCGTTCGAAAAGGCCTCCGGTCAGTACGGCCGTGTAGCTGACGCCGTGAAGTTCATTGACCCGAGAAAAGATTGATAGAGGAGGACGACAAAGATGGCTTTATTTGAATCATATGAAAGAAGAGAAAAACAGATTCTCGCAAAGCTTGCTGAGTACGGGATCAACTCTATTGAAGAAGCTGCTGAGGTAACGAAGGCTGCAGGACTTGATGTATATCATCAGGTTGAGAGCATTCAGCCGATCTGCTTTGAGAACGCAAAATGGGCATACACCGTCGGTGCGGCAATCGCAATCAAGAAGAACTGCCGCACAGCCGCTGAGGCTGCTGCCGCAATCGGCGAGGGCCTTCAGTCCTTCTGTATCCCGGGATCCGTTGCTGACCGCCGTAAGGTAGGTCTCGGACACGGAAATCTCGGAAAGATGCTTCTGGAAGAGGATACCGAGTGCTTCGCATTCCTCGCCGGACACGAGTCCTTCGCAGCTGCAGAGGGTGCGATCGGTATCGCCGAAAAGGCCAACAAGGTACGTAAGAAACCCCTTCGTGTCATCCTGAACGGACTTGGAAAGGATGCCGCACAGATCATCTCCCGTGTAAACGGCTTCACCTTTGTAGAGACCTCCTATGACTACAAGACCGGAGAGCTTACCGAGGTCAGCCGCACCTGCTATTCCAAGGATCCGAACGGCGCCCGCGCAAAGGTTAACTGCTACGGTGCAAACGATGTTCAGGAAGGTGTAGCCATCATGTGGCATGAGAACGTTGATGTCTCCATCACCGGAAACTCCACCAACCCGACCCGTTTCCAGCATCCGGTAGCAGGCACCTACAAGAAGGAGCGCCTTGAGGCCGGCAAGAAGTACTTCTCCGTTGCTTCCGGCGGCGGCACAGGACGTACTCTGCATCCGGACAACATGGCAGCAGGTCCTGCTTCCTACGGAATGACCGATACCATGGGACGTATGCACAGCGACGCCCAGTTCGCAGGATCCTCCTCCGTTCCGGCTCATGTAGAAATGATGGGTCTGATCGGAGCAGGCAACAACCCCATGGTCGGAATGACCGTTGCGGTTGCCGTTGCGGTTGAGGAAGCTGCAAAGGCTGGCAGATTCTAAATCTTATACACGTTATCGTGTGGGAGAGTTTTACCCCCCACCCGATCAGAAGCAGCCCCGGAAATCCGCCAAGGATTGTCCGGGGCTGACTCAGTTCCTCATAAAAAGCGCAAAGGACGGAGGCATTGATATGAATTTTCTGCCTGTTTCAAAAAAGGATATGAAAGCGCAGGGCATCCGACAGCTCGATTTTGTCTATGTCTGCGGGGACGCCTATGTCGATCATCCAAGCTTTGGCTCCGCCATCATCGGCCGGGTTCTTCAGTCCCACGGATATTCTGTCGGAATGATCTGTCAGCCCGACTGGAAAAATCCGGAAAGCATTGCCGTGCTGGGTGAGCCGCGGCTCGGATTCCTGGTATCCGCGGGAAATATGGACTCCATGGTTCTCCACTACACCGTTGCGAAGAAACGTCGGCACAAGGATCTCTACAGTCCGGGAGGGAAGGGCGACTGCCGCCCTGACCGGGCAGTGATCGTATACTGCAACCTGATACGGCGGATGTTCCGGCATACTCCCGTCATCATCGGCGGAATTGAAGCCAGTCTTCGGAGACTCGGTCACTACGACTACTGGTCAGACAAGGTGCGGCGCTCCATCCTTCTGGAATCCGGCGCAGACCTTCTCTCCTATGGAATGGGAGAGCGCAGCATCGTAGAAATTGCCGATGCACTGTCATCCGGAATTGCAGTCCGCGACATCACTTTTATCGATGGTACTGTCTATAAGACGAGAGACGAGGACAGCATCTACGACGCAGTCCGTCTGCCCGACTTCCGTGAAATCAGCGAAGACAGCGAAATGGGACGCAGGAGGTATGCGGAAAGCTATGCCCTTCAATATGCCAACACCGATCCCTTTCAGGCAAAACGGATCTATGAGGGCTATGGGAACGGCCTGAGTGGGAAGAACAGCTCTGATCAAAAATCCGGAATGACCTTTGTCGTTCAGAACCCTCCCGCAAAACCGCTGACGCAGATGGAGATGGATGACATTTACGCGCTTCCCTATATGCGAACCTGGCACCCGATGTACGACCGCGAGGGCGGAATACCCGCGCTTGCGGAAATCCGCTTCAGCCTCACCAGTAACCGCGGCTGCTTTGGAGAATGCAACTTCTGCGCTCTTACGATGCACGAGGGAAGAATCGTTCAGGCCAGAAGTCATGCCTCCATCCTTCAGGAGGCAGAACAGATGACCCGGGACAAGGACTTCAAGGGTTATATTCATGATGTCGGAGGCCCTACGGCGGAATTCCGCGCGCCCGCCTGCGCAAAGCAGCTCACAAAAGGCGCCTGCGTCAATAAACGCTGTCTTTTCCCAAAGCCCTGCCGAAATCTGAAGGTCGATCATTCCGATTATCTGAAGCTCCTGCGGGAGATCCGCAGCCTCAAGGGTGTCAAGAAAGTCTTCGTGCGTTCCGGTTTTCGATTTGATTATCTCATGGCGGACCCGAACAGGGATTTTCTTCGCGAGCTGTGCAAATACCATGTCAGCGGCCAGCTTCGGGTAGCTCCGGAACATGTCTCGGACAATGTTCTGAAGGAGATGGGCAAACCCCAGGTAAAGGTCTATAATGCTTTTGTAAAGGAATTCGAGAAAATCAATCGCGAGCTTGGTCTGAAGCAGTACATTGTCCCCTACCTGATGTCCTCGCACCCCGGCAGTCGGCTCTCCGACGCGATCGCTCTTGCGGAATATATCCGCGACATGGGGTACATGCCGGAACAGGTGCAGGATTTTTATCCGACACCCGGCACGGTTTCCACGACTATGTATTATACCGGATTGGATCCTCTGACCATGACTCCGGTTTATGTGGCAAAAAATCCGCATGAAAAGGCTATGCAGAGAGCCCTGATCCAGTACCGCAATCCGGAAAACTACGATCTGGTACGGGAGGCTCTCCTCAAAGAAGGCCGAAAAGATCTGATCGGTTTTGATAAAAAATGTCTGATCCCGCCCAGAAGGATGAGCAGAAAAAGACATTCCTGATCCTGCCCAGAAGCATGAGCAGAAAAAGGCATCCCTGATCCTGCCGGCATCCGCAGAAGAGGGCGTTCCCGCATATAACCGTTTACACAGACGGAACCCTGTATAGGTGTCATATTTTTTTCTGAACGGCTACACTAAAAATGTATCCCGTTTCCACCCATTCAGACACATATTTTTCAGGAGAAAAGATCATGAGAGAAGATTATGTAAAAGCAAAAAAGCAAGCGGATAAAGCACTTCGCAAGGCTGCGGGAGAGGGCAGATATCCTTACCTCACCTCCCTCGACAGCTTTCTTCCGAATTATATGACCCTGGCAAAAATGCCTGTCGGGATCAAGGATATTCCGATTCAGATGATCGCCGGCACCGTGACCGAGAGCCGTCAGAACGCTTTTACCTGGAACTTTCTTCCGACCCTCCGGTACTACACGGAATTCGGGCAGAAGTGGTCCAATCTCTATGACGCCCAGCAGAGCGAGGGAATTCACGACCCGATCAAGTGCTATGAATATCTGAACCGGTTCTACGTTTTAGAAGGGAACAAGCGGGTATCTGTCCTCACATATTGCGGAGCAAAGTCTGTTTCCGCTGACATCACCCGTATTCTTCCCCCGAAATCCGAGGACAAGGATATCACGGTCTACTATGAATTCCTGGATTTCTTTAAGGTCACACAACTCTATGGCATCGTCTTTTCAAATCCCGGCTGCTATGCGTGTCTTGCCGCGTTATACAACCGGAACCTGTCGGATCCCTGGCCGGTGGAGGCCGTTGAGGATCTCCGATCCGATTTTAACCATTTTTCTTCCGCCTATGAGACAAAGGGAGGAGAAAACCTGAAAATCTCCTACGGCGATGCCTTTCTGATCTATCTCGGCTTTTACCACCGGGAAAGCCTGCAGGAAGACAGCAATGCCGCCATTGAGAAAAAAATCACCCTGATCTGGAATGAGCTTTTAAGCGCAGAAAACGAAGAAAATGCCGCCCTCCTGGAAACCCCGGATACCACGAAGAAGGGGAACCTCCTCTCCAGCATTTTTACGCCATCCTATTCAAAGGAGCACCCTCTTCGGATTGCATTTCTGTATTCCAGAGAACCGAAGACCTCCCGCTGGCTTTACGGACACGAATTGGGCCGCAATGAGCTGACACAGACCTATGAAGGCGTTGTCGAGACGATCTGCTTCAGCGACTGCAACACAGAAGAAAAACTTGACGCTGCCTTTGAAGCCGCCGCGGCAGATCTGGATGATGTCGTCTTCACCACTTCGCCGGACATGATGGATGCCTCAAAACGGGCCGCCATAAAGTATCCCCAGATGAAGATTCTGAACTGCTCCATAGATCTGATGAGCAGCGCGGTCCGAACCTACTATCCCAGAATGTATGAGGCCAAGCTGATCATGGGCGCGCTTGCCGCCTCCTATTCAGAGGATCACCGCATCGGATATGTGGCAGATTATCCTCTCAACGGCACTATCGCAAATATAAACGCGTTTGCCATCGGAGCGGCAATGATTGATCCCCGGATAAAAATTTATCTGAAGTGGAGCGGTGTCAAGAACAGCCACTGGGAGGAAGAGCTGGCGCAGGATTCCCTGCGCGTCATTTCAGGTCCCGACCTGATCCGCCCGGATGAGGCGTCCAGAAAATACGGAGTCTACAAGCTTCTTGCGGACGGCTCCATTCAAAACCTTGCGGCCCCTTTGTGGAACTGGGGCCAGTTCTACATCCAGATTGTCGATACTATTCTGGACGGTTCCTGGAATAACCGGGAGAATATCAGCAAGGAACAGGCCATCAACTACTGGTTTGGTTTTTCCAGCGGCGCCGTCAACGTCATCCTCTCCCAGAATATTTCGTATTACTCAAGAAAAATGGCCTACCTGTTCCAGGAAGGCATAGAGACCGGATCCATAGACCCCTTCCTGGGAGAGCTTCACAGCCAGGCTGGAAAAATACAGAACGAAGATAAGTCTTCCCGTCTGACCAATGATCAGATCATCCACATGAACTGGCTGAACGACAACATAATAGGAGCCATTCCGGATCCATCCGAACTCACCGAAACGATCCATTCGACCATGCAGAAAAGCGGCATTCAAAACATCACAGTCGCTCAGAACATTGACGACTGACCTCAGCCGTTACAGGAGATAATAAAATGAAGGTCCTCTTACTAGCCGACGAAGAAGTAAAACAGCTCTGGGACTATTACCGTCCCGGCATGCTCAGGGAGTACAATCTGATCATATCCTGCGGTGACCTGAACCGAAAATACCTGGAGTTCCTTGTCACGATGGCCAGCTGTCCGATTCTTTATGTAAGAGGCAACCACGACAAATTCTACAGGGAGAATCCTCCGGAAGGCTGCATCTGCATCGAAGACACCGTCTATGACTACCATGGGCTTCGCATTCTCGGTCTTGGTGGCTCCATGCGGTATCGCCCCGACGCCGACAACATGTACAACGAAAAGGAGATGGAGGACCGCATCCGCAAAATCTCAAGGGAAATCCGTCTACGTAACGGCTTTGATGTTCTTGTCACGCACGCCCCGGCGAGGGGCTACGGCGACCTCGACGACCTCCCGCACAGAGGATTCGACTGTTTCAACGACCTGATGAATAAGTGGCATCCGAAATATATGTTTTACGGCCACGTTCACAAATCCTACAACAACCGCCACTTCGAACGCGAGATCGTTCATCCCAGCGGAACCCGCCTGATCAACGCCTACCAGAAATACGAGGTGGAGATCGGCGATGACGAATATCCCTCCGTCGGACACACCGGTTCCTTCATCTACGACCTTGTGATGTCCATGAAGAACAAAAAGAATCCGTACTGAATCACAGCCACATACCCCTGTGCCACTACGCACCAAAACCATTTGTTTCTTGCGCCGAGGTTAGAAGTGTGGTACGATCGGCTTTACAGATATGACGTGTAATCTTGCAGAATTCCCGGATATTCAGGCTGGAAAACTCTGGTTTTATTTCCGCCGGTCTGAATTCCGGGTTATTTTGAATCATTTGCCGTCACAAGCTTTCAGGGGGTACCATTATAATATGGAAGATAATACCAGAAAAACAAAAGAAGATATAAAGCCGGAATACAACAAACACAACCTGCAGGATCAGCCCATCGAATTCTACACGGAGAAGTTCCGCGGCGCGGATCCGGAGGAGATCGCTGCACGGACGCATACGCTCTACGATGCGGAAGACCGCGCCTTCAGCCTGCGTTTTCTGGGCAGGGATTACCGCATCTCCTGGCCCGGATTTGAAATCACTCCGCAGCTCGCAGACAACAGCGGAAGAGTCCTGATTCTCCGCTATCTGCTTTTTGCGGAATACGAAGCGTTCAACAATCACTTCATCTCATTCCGCGACATGCCGTCCGGCGATCTGTATTTTGGCCCCTTCCAGGGCAGATGCATTTTCCGCTTCAACCACAAATACGGAAACCGCAGGAATGTCTTTGAAAAGGTTCTCGATGGAATGGGCGCCGCAAAGGTAGACTATGCTGACGCCTGCTATGACGTTGAACTTCTCCCGGAGCTGTATATTCGTTTCATCCTGTGGGAAGGTGACGATGAATTCCCGGCATCCTCACAGATTCTTTTTTCCGAAAACTTTAAAAAAGCATTCGAGACGTACGATCTCGCAGAGGCGGGCGGCGTATGCCTGAATGCCTTCGGGGCCTGGGAGGCAAGCCATGCATAAGAAAGAGGAAAGCTTTTCTTTCAGCGCGGAACCTCAGCCTGCCCGCACGGAAGGGCCCGACTCCGATCCGGATCCGGACGAATCCCGGGGTCTCATCGGAAAAGGCCGCGCACCGGAATTCTCCATCAGCAGCCCGGATATAGATCAGCGGAAAGTCCAGGAGGACAATCTTTCCTCGCGAATTAGCCGGCTCTATCCGAAAATGAGCAAGGGCCAGAAACGGCTCGCCGATTATGTCATGGAGCACTATGAGAAGGCCGCCTTCATGACCGCTGCGGAGCTCGGCAAGCAGGCACGCGTCAGCGAATCCACAACCGTGCGATTCGCGACCCTCCTTGGATACCGGGGATTCCCCGAATTTCATCAGACCCTGGAGGAACTCGTCCGGAATCGGCTGAACTCTATCCAGCGGATGGAGGTCACCTACGAGAGGATTCCCCAGGACAAGATCCTGGATACCGTGCTGACGAGCGACATTGAGAAAATCAAGCTGACGCAGGAACACATGGACCGCAAGGCTTTTCATCTGGCCATCGAAACCATCCTCTCCGCGAAAAACATCTATGTCATGGGACTTCGAAGCTGCGCGCCGCTCGCCGCGTTTCTTGCCTTCTATCTCAATGAGATCTTTGACAATGTCCGGCTGGTAAATTCCACGGGCTCCAGTGAGGTTTTTGAGCAGCTGATCCGCATCGGAGAAGAGGATGTCATCATCGGCATCAGCTTTCCCAGATATTCCATGCGCACCCTCAAGGCAATGGAATTCGCCAACAACCGCAACGCAAAGGTCATCACCCTGACCGACAGCATTCATTCCCCGATGAACCTGTATTCCTCCTGCAACCTGATCGCCAGAAGTGATATGGCCTCCATCGTGGATTCCCTGGTCGCGCCGCTTTCTGTAATCAATGCACTGATTGTGGCGCTTTCCATGCGCCGGCAGAACGAAGTGGTAAACACCATGACCACATTGGAGCGGATCTGGAATGAATACCAGGTATATTCGCGCGACGAAATCAATCCGCTGGATGATCATCGCAGCATCAACCTGAAGGATCCGGACCAGAATACGATCGACGACTGAGTTTATATAATTTCTCACCATTGAAAAATTACCGGCGCATTCTCGTGACTTTAGTCATGCGTTAGCCGGTAAAAGAATTTAGAAATTCTTTAGATATTGCAAAAGATCGAGGGAGTATCTATGTCTAAAATCTGTGTAATTGGAGGCGGAGCCGCAGGCATGGCGGCCGCTATGTTTGCGGCGGAACGTGGCTTCACGGTTCATCTTTTTGAGCGGAATGAAAAGCTCGGCAAAAAGCTCTTCATCACCGGAAAAGGACGCTGCAACTTTACAAATGCGTGCGAAAAGGACGAGCTATTCAGCCACGTGGTGACTAATCCGCGCTTTCTGTACAGTGCTTTCAACAGCTTCAGCAGCCAGGATGCGATCCGCCTCTTTGAAGGCCTCGGCGTTCGCACAAAGGTGGAGCGGGGAAACCGGGCCTTTCCTTCCTCTGATCATTCCTCCGACATCATCCGGGCCCTGGAATCCAGGCTCCGCTCGCTCGATGTGAAAATCCATCTGAAAACGCGCGTTCTGAAAGTATTGACGGAGGATCTCCCTCCGGAGGAAATCGTAAAGAATCAGAGCCGGAGGGTAAATGGCATCCTTCTGGAAAACGGAACCGTGATTCCCTGTGATGATGTCATCCTTGCAACTGGCGGGCTTTCTTACCCATCCACCGGTTCTACCGGCGATGGTTTCCTTATCGCCAAGAATCTCGGCCATACCACCCAGAAGCAGCGGCCGGCTCTGGTTCCTCTTGAGACCGCCGAGCCCTATATCCCCGAACTGCAGGGTCTTTCCCTCCGAAATGTCACGCTGACCATTCCTTACGGAAAAAAGAAACAGTTCCGCGAATTCGGAGAAATGCTCTTCACGCACTTTGGCATCAGCGGTCCGCTTGCCCTCTCTGCAAGCTCCTATATCGGAAAATACCTGGAAGACGGCCCCCTTCCGGCATACATCGATCTGAAGCCCGCCCTGACCGACGAGCAGCTCGATGCCCGGATTCTGCGGGAATTTGAGGAATCGCGCAACAAAGAGTTCAAAAATGCCACTGCCTCTCTATTCCCGGCAAAGCTTCGCCCGGTAATGATGAAGATCAGCAGCATTCCCGGGGACAAGCCGGTAAATGAAATCACAAGAGAGGAACGAGCCGGTTTCCGCCGCCTCGTGAAGGCCTTCCCCTTTACCGTCACCGGCCTTCGAGGTTACAACGAGGCCATCATCACCCAGGGCGGCATCACGGTTAAGGAAATCAATCCATCCACCATGGAATCCCGGCTCGTGCGCGGCATGTATGTGATCGGCGAGGTTCTGGACCTCGACGCCGTCACCGGAGGCTTTAATCTTCAGATTGCCTGGTCGACGGCAAAGACTTGTGCGGATGCTCTTTCTGCATGATACGTCATCCCACAAGCTCGAAAATTCCGTAACAATTCATTTCTCAATCGAGAGAACATGCGGTTCTCTCGATACACGTGTCAATCGCATGCCAACATTTCAGATATGAGGTGAAAGAATGAGTTTTCAAATTGCAATCGACGGCCCCGCAGGTGCGGGGAAAAGTACGATAGCCAGAAGAGTCTCAGAGACTCTTGGTTTTATCTATGTAGACACCGGGGCAATGTACCGGGCGATGGGGCTTTATTTTCTTGCCAGAGGAATTGACACAGACGATGAAAGCGCGATCAATGCGTCTCTGCCCGGTGCAGACATTAGCCTTCAAATCCTTGACGGCAGCCAGCACGTATTTTTAAACGGAGAAGATGTCAGCGTTCGCGTGCGAACCGAAGAAGCGGGAATGATGGCCTCCAAAACAAGCAGATATGCAAAAAACCGGGAGAAAATGGTGGCCATGCAGCAGGAGATCGCCCGGACATCAAACGTAGTCATGGATGGAAGAGACATCGGAACGGTTGTTCTCCCGGATGCTCCTTTGAAGATCTACCTGACTGCCAGTGTTTCCGTGCGCGCACAGCGCAGATACCAGGAGCTCCTCCACAAGGGCCAGCATCCCGTTCTGCAGGAAATTGAGAAAGATATCGAAGCAAGAGATTATCAGGATATGCACAGAGAGGCCTCGCCCCTTCGCCAGGCCGCCGATGCCATTCTCATAGACAGCTCCTCCCTGACCATCGATGAGGTTGCTGCCAGAATTGTCGAGCTTGCGCAGGACAGGATGGCTTAAAAAAGCAGGAGAGAACATTTGCCATGGAAGTAATAACAGCCAAAAGCGCCGGCTTCTGCTTCGGCGTAAAAAGAGCCGTAGATGAGGTAAAGACACAGATTCAGAAAGGCGTAAAGCCCGTTTATACCTACGGACCGATTATTCACAATGAGCAGGTCGTAGATTCTCTGTCCCGACAGGGCGTAAGAGTCATCCGTTCCGAAGAGGAGCTTTCTCAAATCCGGGAAGGCACTATCATCATTCGGTCCCACGGTGTTCCCAAACGGATTCAGGACAAGATGGAGTCCCTTGGCGTCCATGTGGTCGATGCCACCTGTCCCTTTGTCAAAAAAATACATGACATTGCCCGAAAAGCCGGGGAGGACGGCGATGTTCTGATCATAGCCGGAAATCCCGATCATCCGGAAGTGCAGGGAATCGTAGGTTGGGCTACCGGGGAGGTTCATGTCATCGAATCCGCAGAAGACCTGGAAAAACTTCAGATTCCGGAAGGAAAAAAAGCTGTCCTGGTGGCCCAGACCACTTTTAATAAACTTAAATTTGAATATATTGTTGAAATTTTTGCCAGAACGAGTTATTATGGGTATGTTGTAAATACTGTCTGCAATGCTACTGACGAGCGGCAGACGGAAGCGCGGGAAATTGCGCAGAAAGTAGATGCTATGGTTGTCATCGGAGGCAGGCATAGTTCTAACACACAAAAGCTGTATCATATTTGCAGCGAGAAATGTGCGAATACTTACTTCATTGAGACGCTTGTTGATTTGGATTTGAAACCTTTTCAATCTTATTCTCGTGTAGGTATCACAGCTGGAGCATCTACTCCAAATAGTATAATTGAGGAGGTTACAGAACATGTCAGAATTAAGCTTTGAGGAAATGCTGAACGAGTCTTTCAAGACCGTACATAACGGAGAGGTGGTTGAAGGAACCGTCATCGACGTTAAACCGGAGCAAATCATCCTGAACATCGGAGTTAAGGCTGATGGTATTCTGACCAGAAATGAGTATTCTAATGATAACTCTCTGGATCTTACTACCGTCGTTAAAATCGGTGACAAGATGGAAGTCAAAGTCATGAAGGTCAACGACGGCGAGGGTCAGGTACTCCTTACCTATAAGAAGCTTGTAGCAGAGAGAGGCAACAAGAAGCTCGAAGAGGCATTTGAGAATCACGAAGTTCTGAAGGCAAAGGTTGTACGGGTACTGAACGGCGGACTGAGCGTCAATGTAGACGGCGCACGCGTATTCATCCCTGCAAGCCTTGTTTCCGATACCTTTGAGAAAGATCTGAACAAGTACATGGATCAGGAGATTGAATTCGTAATCATCGAGTTCAATCCGAGAAGAAGAAGAATCATCGGCGACCGCAAGCAGCTGGTTGTCGCTGAGAAGAAGAAAGCTCAGGAGGAGCTCTTCTCCAGAATCCATGTCGGCGATGTCGTTGAGGGAACCGTAAAGAACATCACAGATTTCGGTGCATTCATCGATCTCGGCGGAGCAGACGGACTGCTTCACATCTCCGAGATGAGCTGGGGCCGTGTAGACAATCCTCGTTCCATCCTTTCCGTTGGACAGAAGGTTACCTGCCTGATCAAGGATATCAAAGGAGACCGCATTGCACTCAGCCTGAAGTTTGACGATCAAAATCCGTGGCTTACCGCTGATGAGAAGTACGCTGTAGGCACAGTCGTGGAAGGCCGCGTTGCCCGCATGACTGACTTCGGCGCTTTTGTAGAGCTTGAGCCCGGTATCGACGCGCTGCTTCATGTATCTCAGATCTCCAGAGATCATGTGGACAAGCCGTCTGACGTACTGAACGTCGGTGATGTCATCACCGCAAAGATTGTTGACTTCAACGCAGAGGACCGCAAGATTTCTCTGAGCATGAAGGCACTTCAGAACGATTCTCAGGACGAAGCTTTCGACGAATAATAGAATCCCCATACAGAAAATATGCCCCTCCGGATATGTCATCCGGAGGGGTTGTTGTTGTGCGCCCGGCGGGCGCACGTTCTATAGGTTTATCTGGACGAGGATGGAGAGACAGAGCTGCTGGTTTTTTATCTTGTGAACCGGGAGACGCTGGAGGTAACAGACGAACAAAAGACAGAGTGGTAACAGACAGATTTCCTGGTCTGCATAATTTTTCCAGAGGCGTTTGTTTATTGGGTATTGTATTAAGGGATATTAGTGGAATGAAGGATCATATATACGAATATGATACAGTTATCCATGAGATACCGGAGAAGGGAGGGGCGTATCTTACCTTTCCGTGGGATGTCCGGAAGGAATTCGGAAAAGGAAGGATCAAAGTCCACGCGGAATTTGATGGGATTCCTTACGATGGAAGTGTCGTCAATATGGGGCTGAAAAACCCGGACGGTTCCATCTGTTATATCATAGGCCTGCTGAAGAGTATTCGCAGAGAACTGGGAAAAGGCGAAGGGGATCCGGTTCATGTAAAAATCAGGGAGAGAGAATCCTGAATAACAAAAACAAAAGGCAGAAATCAATGGAAAGACCAAGAACGGTGAAATGCCCGGCAGGGGTTCGGCTTGTGGAGTATTTGAGAAAAAAGGAATGTGGACTGCGCACGCCCTGCGGAGGACATGGGAGCTGCGGAAAATGCAGAGTTAAGGTAATGAAAGGGGATGTTCCGGTAAATGGGGCAGACCGGATACATCTTTCCGAAAAGCAGCTTGCAGAAGGAATCCGGTTGGGATGCCAGATTTTTACAACGGAAGATATTATCGTTGAGCTGATAGATCGTGTGTCCTGAAACGAAGAATTTCATTCAGTGGGATTTTATTCAGGGAGAAAATTTGCTTGACGATATATCTAGTTAGATATAATATGGGCTTAGGAACAGCAAAAAGCTTTTGAGTATTATGCAGATTCAGGAAGGGGAATGCCGGATTTGGAACTGACAGCAGCGGAAAGTTATCTTATTATCAGCCTGCACAGGATTGTCACGAATCTGGACAGAAAAACAAGGGCCTTATGCCATAAACATGGGGTGACGTTTGGGCAGTTTATGGTATTGGAAGCGCTTTATCATAAGGGGCCGCTTTCGGTTGGTGAAGTCAAGGAAAGCATTCTCAGCACCGACGGAACAATCCCGGTAATTGTCGCGAATATGGAAAAAGCAGGCCTTTTAGCAAGAAGACACGATGAAAAGGATCGCAGAAAAAGCATTCTTTCTCTCACAGAAAAGGGCCGTGATCTCATCCGTGAGGTTTATCCGGAAAATGCAAAGATGATTCATAAGGCATTCTCCGTGTGGAATGACAGGGAAAAGGGGGACTTAAAAAGACTGCTGGCATCCTATTGGGGTCAAAAAAACTTTTGACACCAACAGCATCAACCAAGAAGGGAAACAGAAAAAAACTGACAGAGAAAAAAGTAAGACACAGTGTTTAAGAAATCAGCATCAGAGAAAAGAGGTTAAAATGAGTATACGTGAATCACTGAAGGAAAGAAGAACTGTCTATGCGCTGAAAAAGGAGCTTCCTGTTTCGGCAGATGAGATAAAAAAACTGGTCACAGAAACGACGGAGCTTGTACCGGACGCGTTTAATATGCACAGCCAGAGAGTCGTGCTTGTGCTGGGCGAGAAACAGAATGAACTCTGGGACAAGATTTATGATGTATTTGGTGGAAAGGTGCCAAGGGAGAAAATAGACGGATTCCGCGCGGGAGCCGGAACCGTGCTGTACTTTTATGACGAAGCGGTAGTAAAGGGCTTACAGGAGCAGTTCCCTCTCTATGCGGCTAATTTCCCGGTCTGGGCAAATCAGTCCAACGGTATGCTGCAGCTGGCTGTCTGGACAGGTCTCAGGGAACTGGGAGTAGGGGCAAACCTTCAGCATTACAATCCGGTCATCGATGATGCCGTGCGCGAGATGTTCCATCTGCCGGATAGCTATAAGCTGGTCGCACAGATGCCGTTCGGCGGTATTGTGGAACTTCCGGGTGCCAAGGATGTGGAAGATATTTCAAAGAGGGTTGTTTTTGAAGAGTAAAAGGCCGTGAGGCTGCGGAGCGTTGGCTATTCGGAACGTTTCTGCATATATGGTAATATAAAGAAGGCGGACTGTTTTTTGATAGATGTCAAAACATCTACGGGAACAGCCCGCTTTTTGGGAGGCTCGGATTTTTATAAACGATTGCCATGCCCGCCGCCGTGTCCGCCTCCGGAGGGCACGGAGCTGTTCGGGTTTGTCCAATCGGTTCCAAGGGCGTCGGCGACAGCCTCCAGGATGCTGTTACTGGAGAAGGTAGCACCGCTAACGGTGGAAACCTGGATACTCTGTGCGGACAGGATTTCTTCAATCATGGTAGTTTCCGCACAGAGTTCTTAGCCTTGTTAAAGAATTCATCATCATCGGTATAAGAGATAACCGTAATGTCTGTGATGTTTCCTCCGGAAACGGTCACTTCTACGGTTGTTGTACCGCGGTAGCCCTGTCCGCTTCCGGTGTAGGTACCGTCAGCATATTTTCCCTGGGAGGAAGAAAAGCCGGGCTATCCGTCCATGCTCTCCCAGTATTTGAAAGTAGCTGAAAACTTATGAACCGCCGTGTATCGAACGGTACGCATGATGGTGTGAGAGGACGAAAGTCTCCACTGGAGACTTTCTCCTACTCGATTACGCGAACAGTGAGCCGCAGCCGAATGCGAACGATTCGTGTACGGCGAGTGTCGCGATAGCGAGATAAAACTCGCACAGCGTGTTTTATCTCGTTTATGTATATATGTCTACATATCCATATATATATATATATATGAAAGTACCTTTATTTATACCCAATATTCACACTTATACACCCTTCATTTCCCGGCCATATAATCCAACAGTTCCAGGAGATACTGATCCATCAGACGGTTCTCCCCTTTGGCCGCTTCCCTTGCGTTATCTTTCATTTTTTTATTTGTTTTTTCTCTTGTCTCTTCCTTTCGCTCTCCTTCTTTTTCCTGCAGCCGTTCCAGATCCTCCCAGCGGAAAAACGCCGGTTTTTTCTTATATTCTCTGTAAAAGGCAGGCACAATCTGCTCTGAAAACTGTGGAAGGAACGTCCCTGTCGCTTTCTGATAGCAGGTAGATGCCTTTGCCTTCTCGCGATGATCCGGGTCCACATAAATCGCTACATCCTTGTGAATTGCCCGATCCTCCTCCGGCAGATAGAAATAATTCTTATAATCCGGAAAAAAATGCTTCATCTCCGTCTTCCAGGTGCGCACCAGCATCACGCCCTCCGTCGGATCGTCTCCCCCTCCCATTTCCAGCACAATTCCATCCTTTTCGGACCGCACCGGAACCGGGAACGAATGATCCGCCCGCATCCGAAACCGCATCCTTCCGTCTTCAAAATCATTTTGCTCTGAGACCCCGGCCGCACAGAAGCCTCCCTCAAAAAAGCATGGATAGGAGAGGATGGGAAGAATTTCCGCCATGCCGATTACATCGTCATGATTGTGCAGAAACAGAAGATTCAGCAGATCTTTCTCTCTCGTCTGCAGAAAACGCTGGTACACCGGAATCAGCTCGCCGCCGCCGTATCTGTCTTCTCTTTGAATCCCGAGAAAATCCTCGACGGACTTTTGCTTCAGCGAAGCCAGTCCCAATACCTTCTGAAGCGGCCGGATTTTCCGATAGATGTCAGTGCTTTCCATTTCCTCAAACGGATCCGGAAGCCCGTAGAACTCACACTTGTGACGAAGATACGGCAGATCAAACATATCGCCATTGTAGTGAAGCAGAATTGAGCCGAAACCGGAGCCGGGAGCAGAAGCGAGAGCGGAGACAACAAAATTTCCGAACGCATGAAGCATCTCTTTTTCCTCGGAGGGCTTGTCCAGAAACCACTGCGTCATTCTCCATTCTCCCTCCCGGAAGAAAAGAACACCGATCAGATATACATGGGATGTCCTCCAGGAAAGACCCGTTGTCTCAATGTCAAAAAGTACCGTGTTTTGGTCCGGGAAGTACTCCCGGATGGATTGCATCCGAGTATGCTTTACCGTTTCCTCCCGCTTTATCATCTGCCGTTCCCCTGCCTTTCCAAATGATTTACTACAAGCCTTCGCAAACACAGACAGGCTCTTACGCGCGCTTCGCGTGCGACGATCCTGTCTGTGTTTGCGAAGAGCTTATACAGTTGCATTATAGCTGGGGAGGGGGGATCCGGCAAGCGGGCGGGTGCTCGTGCAACAGTTTACAACCTTGTGTCTTTCGTGTTAAGATGAATGAAATATGGGGTATTCTGTTCTTCACATAGATATATTCTATATATGATCTGCTGAATCGTCACATATTGTTACATATTATTATAGAAGGAAAGGGAAATCCGCATTTTGCGGATCGCAGGCATGATAGGATTTGTAAAGGGCACGATTGATGAGGTCGGGCCGGATTTTGTTGTAATTGATAATCAGGGGATCGGCTGGATCGTTTATGTTCCCGCGAATCTCCTTGACAACGGCATTCGAACCGGCGATGAGGTGAAGCTGTACACACACATGGCAGTCCGCGAAGACGCTATGACGCTCTATGGCTTTTTCAGCCGGGATGATCTGGATGTTTTCCGGCTTCTGCTGAACGTGAGCGGCATCGGTCCCAAGGCTGCGCTCGGTATTCTGTCCGCCTTGACCGCGGACAGCCTTCGCTTTGCGGTTCTGGCTGACGATGCCACGGCTATCTCAAAGGCGCCCGGCATCGGAAAGAAAACCGCCCAGAAGCTGATCCTGGAGCTAAAAGACAAGTTTCAGCTCGACGACGCCTTTGAAAAGAAGCTGGCGCACGGAGATCTCTCCGGTACCGCTTCGTCTGAGGGCCCCGAAGGAGCCGGCACGGCTGTTGATGATGCGGTACAGGCACTTGTCGCTCTGGGCTATTCCGGTACGGAGGCTCTGCAGGCCGTTCGAAAGGTGGAGAACACAGACGGCATGGATTCAGAGGCAATTCTAAAGGCCGCATTAAAGTTTATCTTCTAAAGCCTCGCACAGAACGCGAACTGCAATGCAGATACAAGTCCCATACACAAAGGGACAGAAACTTTTTTCGGGAGAATACATAACTTTTTATCTATGGAAAAGAGAATCATACAGACAGAGGCCCGACAGGAGGATGAACCGGTAGAGAAAAGCCTTCGTCCCCAGAGCCTTGACGAATATATCGGCCAGGAGAAAGCCAAGAAAAATCTCCGGATCTATATTCAGGCGGCCCGGCAGAGAGGCGATGTCCTGGACCACGTCTTGTTCTACGGCCCGCCCGGGCTTGGAAAGACAACCCTGGCCGGCATTATCGCCAATGAAATGGGCACACACATGAAGGTCACCTCCGGTCCGGCCATCGAGAAACCAGGAGAAATGGCGGCCATATTGAACAACCTGCAGGAAGGCGATATCCTGTTTGTCGATGAAATTCATCGGCTGAACCGCCAGGTCGAAGAGGTTCTATATCCGGCAATGGAAGATTTTGCCATCGACATTATGATTGGAAAGGGTTCTTCCGCGAGATCCATTCGTCTGGATCTTCCCAGGTTCACACTGGTCGGTGCCACCACAAGGGCAGGACTATTGACAGCTCCCCTTCGTGACCGCTTCGGCGTTATTCAGCATATGGAATTTTATACGGTAGACGAGCTCAGCGAAATCATTCTGCACTCCGCGCGGATTCTGAACGTCGAAATTGACCCGGAGGGAGCACACGAGCTTGCGCGGCGTTCCCGGGGAACCCCGCGGATTGCGAACCGTCTGCTGAAGCGCGTCCGTGATTTCGCGATGGTGCAGTACGATGGCAGGATCAATGCAGAGGTTGCGAGCATGGCTCTGAATCTGCTGGAGGTTGACCGGTACGGGCTCGACCGCACGGACCGCAAACTGCTTCTGACCATCATTGAAAAATTTCAGGGAGGACCGGTAGGGCTGGATACATTGTCTGCCGCGATCGGAGAAGACTCCGGCACCATTGAGGACGTCTACGAGCCTTACCTGATTATGAACGGATTTTTAAACCGCACACATAATGGAAGGGTAGCGACAGAACTTGCCTACCATCATCTCGGCATTGATCTGCCGGAAGAATAGGAGAAAAAGGAATGGCTGAAAAACATTCAGTTAAAGTAATCATTGACGGAAAAGCAATTACATTATCCGGCTATGAGAGTGAAGAATACCTGCAGAGGGTTGCCTTCTATCTCAACAGCAAGATCGCCGAGCTCAGCTCCATGAACGGCTACGGCCGACTCACGCAGGACACAAAGTCGATGCTCCTGGAGTTTAACATCGCGGATGATTATTTCAAGGCCAAATCACAGGTTGATGCTATGGAGCAGGACCTGGAGAATAAGGATCAGACAGCCTATGATACAAAGCACGATCTGGTCGCCGCACAGATGGAGATCGAGAGACTGAAGAAGGAAAATGCAAGATTACGGGAAAGCAGAAGTCATGACAGCAGCAAGAAACAATCATAAGGAGGTCCTTCCCTTTCGCACAGAGCTTCTGGCACCGGCAGGCTCCATCGAAGCGCTGAAGGCCGCTTATATCGCAGGCGCAGACGCTGTCTATATCGGCGGCAGCCGGTTTGGAGCCAGGGCCTATGCCGACAATCCGGATGAGACAGAGCTCTGCGCCGCCATCGATCTCGCCCACCGGCTAGGACGCAAGCTTTATATGACGGTAAACACGCTGGTGAAGGATACGGAGGTGGAAAAGGATCTGGAAGCCTTTATGACGCCCTATGTGCGCGAGGGACTGGACGGCGTGATCGTCCAGGATTTCGGCATTGTGGATCTGTTCCAGAACGTCTTTCCGGAGCTTCCCCTTCACGCCAGTACCCAGATGTCCGTGACCGGTGTCCACGGCGCCCGGTTTCTGAAGGAAATCGGTATGACTAGAATTGTTCCCGCGAGAGAACTTTCTCTCGATGAAATACGTACCATTCATACACATACCGGCATGGAAATTGAGAGCTTTATTCACGGCGCCATGTGCTACAGCTACTCCGGGCAATGCCTGATGAGCAGCCTGATCGGCGGGCGCAGTGGAAACCGCGGGCGCTGTGCCGGCGTCTGCCGCCTGCCTTTCGACGTTTATGAAGACGGAAGGCTCTTGACCGGACCGAATACCCGGTATCCTCTGAATATGAAGGATATGAATACTGTTGAAATTCTTCCGGATATGATCCGGGCGGGCATTTCCTCCTTCAAAATCGAAGGCCGTATGAAAAAGCCGGAATATACAGCCGGTGTCGTTTCCGTCTACCGCAAATACATAGATCTCTTTCTCACAGACCCGGATCATTACCGGGTAGATCCCGCCGATCTGAGGTTCCTGTGGAATCTCTTTAATCGCGACGGCTTTAACCAGGGCTGTTACTATGAGCGAAACGGCAGGGATATGATCGCCCTGAAAAACGAGAAAACAAATGATATCCGGCAGAAGGCAGCACATGACCTCACGGAACAGCTTCGCACAGATCTGAGCACAAGAGAAGCCCGACAGAAGCTGCAAAGCCCGGTGAAAGGCTCTCTGACCCTTTCCGAGGCAGACGGCGCCACATTGACGCTGATCTGGTCCGACACGCAGATGCCCGAATGGGCCGCCGGAGGATTGTCGGATTCCATTCTTCTGAAGGTTCACCGAGACGGCATCCAAAAGGCCGCCAAGCGGCCGGTGTCCGAAGAACGTGTGCGTGCCCAGATGCAGAAAACCGGCACCAGTGATTATTATTTCGCCGCTCTTGACCTCACCATGGAGGAAAACCTCTTCGTTCCGATGCAGCTCTTGAATGAACTCCGGAGAGAAGGATTTGAGGAGCTCTCCCGGAAAATTCGAGAGCGCTATCAGCAGCAGGTGCGCCCGCTGTCCGATTGCATGGAAACTGCTCCTATCAACAACAACAGCAGTAAGTCCGCAGATTTTCCGGAGACTACCGCGTCCGTCTGCACCCTTGAACAGCTGTCCGCCCTTCTGGATATCGACGGTCTTTCCGCGATCTGGCTGGATGCGGAATTGTTCCTCCCCGAAGGCGATGGTGCACATTCTCTCAGCGAAACCGTTCATAGAGTTCGCCTCGCCGGTAAGGCCGCATATCTGATGCTCCCGTACGTGATGCGGAAGAATAGTGAGGAGGCAATTACCAGCCTGATCCGGGAGTATGTCGGCCTGAAACCATGTGAGGGATCCGGAAAAAAGAACGTTCTGTCCATCCTCGCCCGAAATCTCGAGGAACTGGGTCTGCTCCGCGACATGGGACTTGCGCCTTACACGGTCCTGGATTCCGGCATCTATACGATGAATAGCCGCGCAGAGCACTTTTTTGCCCGAAAGGGCTATCCCCGGAACACAGCTTCTCTGGAACTCAATGCACAGGAATTCCGGCTGCGAGACAACAGCCGAAGCGAGCTCATCGTTTATGGCCGCGCACCGATGATGCTCTCCACACATTGTCTCAAAAAGACGATGGACCGCTGCAATCACGCCAATGCCCGACTGGTCCTCAGAGATCGCCGGAAGGCAGAGTTCCCGGCAGAGTGCCACTGTTTTTCCTGCTACAACATCATTTACAACAGTCTCCCCCTTTCTCTTCTCAGAGAGAATCTTGCAGACGCCCGAAAGAAAGCTTCGGATCTCGATCGTCTGCGCTTCCGATCGTTCCGCCTTCAGTTTACCGATGAGAGCGGGGCGAATGCCAGAACGATTACAACGGCTTTTCTTCAGCACCGTGACCTTCCGGAGATGCAAACCACCCGTGGACATTTCCGACGCGGCGTAGAATAAGGAAAAGGTAACGCCTCATGACAAAACTACTCGTACAGATATCAAAATATGTCCTTCTTCTGGTTATGATTTTTTTCACCACAGAGACCTTTATGGTCCTGCGAAGAAGATCCGAGGAGGCCAGAAGGCGGATCATGCGAAACCAGATCTGGCTGATGGTACTCTTTAACACGGTCAGCTATGTCATCATGTATCTGCAGTCACAGGATCCGTATATGATACTGATGCTGCTGTGTGTCATCGGATATATACTGGTCGTACAGATACTGTATCGGATTATTTACCGGAAGGCATCCCTGATTCTTCTGAATACCATGTGCATGATTCTTTCTGTCGGACTGGTCATTCAGTCCCGACTGGGAATGGACAATGCCCGCAAGCAATTCATCATCGCGGCGCTTGCCACCATGCTGTGCTTTATCATTCCGGTCTTTGTCCGGAAGGTGCGGTGGGTCTCCCGCCTGACCTGGCTCTATGGAATCCTCGGCATTCTGCTTCTGGGAGCCGTACTTGCCCTGGGCCGTGTCACAGGAGGAGCGAATCTGAACATCAGTATCGGCGGAATTTCCTTCCAGTTTTCCGAATTTGTAAAAATCAGCGTCGTGCTCTTTATGGCCGGTATGCTGCAAAACCGCACAGACTTTAAACAGGTAGTCATCACGACAATCGTGGTTGCCATGCATGTCGGAATCCTCGCGCTTTCCGCAGACCTGGGTGCCGCCCTTGTATACTTCGTCGCGTACATCGTGATGGTATATGTCGCGACCCGAAATCCCGGCTATGTGGCTCTTGGGCTTGGCGGCATGGCAGGAGCCTGCGTCGTGGCCTATCGCCGCTTTGAACACGTCCGGGTTCGCGTACAGGTCTGGAAGGATCCGTTCTCCGACTACGAGGGGACCGGCTATCAGATCATCCAGGCGTTGTTCGGGGTGTGCGCCGGAGGCTGGTTCGGAACCGGTCTTTTTAACGGACATCCTGAAATGATTCCCATTGCGTATGAAGACTTTACCTTTGCGGCAATTTGTGAAGAATTCGGCATTCTCTTTGCCATCTGTCTCATCTTGCTCTGCATGGGAATGTACCTGCTGATTGTCAATATCGCGCTGCGTCTGGACCGACCCTTTTATAAACTGGTAGCCATCGGCTTCGGGACGGAATACGCCTTTCAGGTATTCCTCACGATCGGGGGCACCACCAAATTTATTCCGATGACAGGTATCACCCTTCCGCTGGTCAGCTACGGAGGAAGCTCCTTAATGTGTACCATTGCCATGATTTCCATCATTCAGGGACTGTACATCATGAGAAAGGACGAGGACGAAGAACTTGAGGAAGAAAGACGAGAGAAAATACGAAGAGACCGGCAGCTTCAGAGACAGCCGAAGAGCAGAGATCAGGGATTCCGACCGCAGCAGTACCGGCCGGAACAGCCGTACCGACCGGAGCAGCCGTACCGACAGCAGGAGCCGAGTCACAGACAGATACAGCCGGACACCGGAGACCTCGAGCGGAAAATCGAAGAACAGACAAAAGAAGATCTCGCGCTCCGCAATCACTAGACCCTACCGGATTGTTTCCTTTGTCTCCCTTGCCCTGTTCGCCTCGCTGATCATTTACATGGTTTATTTTCAGCTCAACGACAGTGAGGCACTCCTGAACAGCCCCTACAACAAACGGCAGCAGGAGGTAGAAAAACAGATCATCCGGGGATCCATTCTGGCCGGAGACGGCTCCACCGCACTCGCCCAGACAAAGGTCGCGGATGATGGAACAGAAACCCGCGTCTATCCTTACGGGTCCCTCTTTGCGCAGGCAGTCGGCTACTCCGTATATGGCGGAAGCGGACTGGAATCCACCAGAAACAACGACCTCATCCAGTCTCACTCCAGCATCGTATCGCAGGTAGAGAGCGATCTCAGGGAAGAAAAGAAAGACGGAGACAATCTTGTCACAACCTTCAATGTGGGCCTTCAGCAGGCTGCCGCATCATCCATGGGCAGCAACTCCGGAGCGGTTGTCGCCATGAATGTACATACCGGAGAAGTTCTGGTGGACTACAGCAGCCCGAACTATGATCCGAACACCGTAGAAGAGAACTGGGATACCCTTACAAACTCCGATAACGGCGTTTTCATGAACCGGGCGACCCAGGGTCTCTATCCTCCGGGATCCACGTTCAAGATCGTGACGGCGCTTGCCTATCTCAGGCAGAACGGCAGCTTCGACAATTTCTCCTATAATTGTACGGGGACCTATGAGAACTCCGGCTTTACCATTCACTGCTATAACTACGAAGCCCATGGGCAGGAGACCTTTGCCAGCGCCTTCGCCAATTCCTGCAACTGTGCCTTTGCCTACATGAGCCTGAATGCTATCGACAAAAGCACTCTGCGTCAGACAGCTGAGGATTTCGGCCTGAATCAAAACCTCCAGACCGATCTTGACGTTTCCGAAAGTACCTTCACACTGGATTCCAATACCCCCGACCAGCTGACCATGCAGACGGCGATCGGGCAAGGTGACACCCGCGTCACACCGCTTCAGATGTGTATGATCGGGCAGGCAGTCGCTAACCAGGGAACCATGCTGAAACCGACCTTCGTGAAAAAAGTTGTGAGCGCCGACGGAAAAACCGTTAAGAGTACTGAGCCAACCCCGTATAAGGAGGTCATGGACGCCGGCCAGGCTGCTAATCTGACCGAAGCTATGCGCGGCGTCGTAAAGGGCGGAACCGGAACCGCCATCGCGGATCTCCCCTATGATATCGTAGGAAAAACCGGAACCGCCGAATACAACAGTCAGGGCGATTCCCATTCCTGGTTTGTCGGCTTCTCCAACACCGGAAACAACGATATCGTCGTATGCGCCATCGTAGAAAACGGAGGCGACGGAACAGCCCCGGCCATCAACGTCGTGCGGGACGTATTTGCCGCCTACTTCGGGAACGGAAGCTGAGGAATGCTTCCTTGCGAACCTTCTCCATCTGTCGTATACTTAAGATAATTATGGGAGGATAAAAACACATGATAAATGCGGTCAGCTGCGGAGGCATCGTCATCTTCCGCGGAAAAATCCTCGTCCTATACAAGAACTTCAAGGGCCGATATGAGGGCTGGGTGCTTCCAAAAGGCACCGTGGAACAAGGAGAAGAATTCACGGACACAGCTCTTCGCGAGGTACGGGAAGAGTCCGGGGCGAAGGCAACGATCATGCGATACATCGGGACGAGTCACTATACCTTTGAGGTTCCGGAAGGAGAAGTGGATAAACAGGTACATTGGTATCTGATGATGGGCAGCAGTTATTACAGTAAGCCGCAGTGGGAAGAATACTTTATTGATTCCGGCTACTACAAATACCATGAAGCCTATCACCTTCTGAAGTTTTCGAACGAACGCCAGATCCTTGAAAAGGGATACAGCACCTATATGGAGATGAAGAAATCCGGATTATGGGTACCAAAAAAATAATACAGACGGAGATCCTCTATTACGGTACCCGCGCGGAAGACCAGAAGGAGCGAATTCTCCGCGCCTTGAAAAAAAACGCCTGGTTTCCGGGCCTCTATCTGATCACATATCCGCTCAACGAAGCCGAACAGCTGGACATCATCGACGCAAAATACCTCAACAAGGATTATGTCCTGAACACGCTGCCTCCGGTTGTCGGTGCGGCGATCGGGCGGCGGGAAGCATACCGGACCATCGCGCAGATCGCGCACGATACCTGGCTGGAGACCGGAACCTGCGATATGAAGACGTATCTGCGGCAGAAGACCGCCAGAACATAAAGGAGGACAGATGCTGACAGTATTATTGAAGATTCTGTCAACGATCGGAATCGTCCTGTTGTGGATTTTGGGTATTGTCCTTGCTTTGCTTCTTCTCCTGCTCCTTACACCGTTCCGCTATCGGGCAGTTCTACAAAAACACGGGGACGAAATAAAAGCAAAAGCGAAGGTCTGGTGGCTGTTTCATTTTCTTCATATCGTCTTTGATTTCAACCGGACAGACGGCCGCAGCGCACATACCATCGAAATTTACATTCTCGGAATTCCGATTCTGCGTACGATCAACAGAAGAAAAGAGAAAAAGAACAAGGCCTCCGCTCCCCACAGCGCCTCCGAGGCGAGGGGCGAGCCCTGGGCAGCGGCCAGAAAGCGCCCAAGCGTCCCGCCCGGCAGATGGAAATACATGCCTGGTTCTGACGCCGAAAAACCGCAACAGAAACCGGATCTGGAAATCATTAAGGGGGAACGCCCCCATGCACTGGCTCGGCTTGGCGCACGGATCCGCGCGCTGCTCTCCAAAATCAGGAAAAACCTGCAGCAGATTTTTACCTCCGCGAGTGAAGCGGGACGGAAGATCCGGAAGGTTTCTTCTGATATCGTCGGTTGGATCGAATACCTCGAATCCGAATCCTTTTATCGATTTAAGGAGCTCGCGCTCCGGCAGCTCGCAGCCATTCTCCGACACATTCTGCCGCGAAGAATAGACGGCTGTCTCGAATTCGGCACAGAGGATCCTGCGCGAACCGGACAGCTTCTCGGACTTTTCGCCATTCTGTATCCGACCCTTCCCGGAGATCTTGAAATATCTCCCGACTTTCAAGAGAAGAAGTTGGAAGCAGATGTGACGCTTCGAGGTCACATTCTTCTCATTATCGTATTGGTGCGCGCGCTCCGAATTATCGTGAACCGGGAATTCCGTGTACTTCTGCACCGGATTAAGGGAAGGAAGAGCAGCGCCCGGAAAGAGCAGCAGACAACCTGAATCATTCCAATATCGGACAAACAGGAGGTTAACGACCATGTCAGACAAACAGAACACATTTCACAATAACGTAGATGCCCTTTTTGAGGGATTAAATACCTTTCTTACGACAAAAACAGTGGTCGGCCAGCCGGTCCCTGTCGGTGACAGCATCATGATTCCTCTCTCAGAGGTTTCCTTCGGTATGGGAGCCGGGTCCTTCAGCAACAGCTCCAAGGACAATGGCGGCGGCGGTGTCGGCGCAAAAATGGTTCCGGCTGCCGTTCTCATGGTGGCAAAGGACGGAACCACGAAGCTCGTCAGCATGAAGAGTCAGGATGCCGTTTCGAAAATCATCGATATGGCACCGGATATCGTCACCAAAATCAAAGATGCCGTCGGCGGAAACGAAGCGTCCTCTGACAAAGAAGAAACGCAGGCGGAGTAACCGTTGCTGTTCACGCACGCACGATAACGGCTAAGATTCTATAGTACCTTTGCCTGAGCATTACTGACTGTTAAAAGTTTTACCGTGAGTTCTTCAAAAACTTCTTGCAATAGCCTCTTTCTTTTGCTATACTCTTTTAGTGTCGTAAGCCACTATATCTGAGTCGGCTTAAGTTTGTGGTTAAGGAGGTGTGATCATGGCAAAATGTGCTATTTGCGATAAGGCTGTTTACTTTGGCAATAATGTAAGCCATTCTCATAGAAGATCAAATCATATGTGGAAAGCTAACGTTAAGGCTGTACGTGTAAAGACACCACAGGGTACAAAGAAGATGTACGTTTGTACCGGCTGCCTGAGAAGCGGTGCTGTAGAGCGTGCCTGAAGTCACGACTCCATAAGAAGAAAACATCCGGGAGATCTCACAATAAATGTGAGATCTCTTTTTTAATGCAGTCAGTATCCTCTTTCGAGAATATATCACCTGAGCCAAGCGCCACATGCCCCTTACGGGGAATCCCATTCCAGCTTCTCTGTCAGGTTTCGCTTCACAAGCACGATCTTTTACGCTATACTAAAAGCTGTTAAATTGGGTTTTTCGGAATTGCCGGACAGGCAACCGCTCACAAATCCATAAATCATCGATACCAGAAAGGAGCAGGAGATGAAAGGACGGGTAAATTCGGAACTTGGCGAAGTCGTCATCAATCCTGATGTCATCGCTACCTATGCCGGAAGTGTCGCTGTTGAGTGCTTCGGAATCGTCGGAATGGCTGCCGTCAATATGAAAGACGGCCTCGTGCGTCTTCTGAAGAAGGACAGCCTGAAGCACGGCATCAACGTAACAATAAATGCGAATAAAATCTCTCTGGAATTCCATGTAATCATCGCTTACGGTGTAAGTATTTCGACCGTGGCACAGAATCTGATCGACAGTGTAAAGTACCAGCTTGAGGAGTTTACCGGGATGAAGGTGGAGCATGTACGCATCATTGTGGAAGGCGTACGGGTAATAGACTGATCTCTTAGGAGGATATTGTTTTGGCTGAAAATACAATTGACGCCAGTCTGTTGGCGCATATGTTTTTAACCGGCGCCCAGAATCTGGATGCCAAAAAAGATTGGATCAATGAACTAAACGTATTCCCGGTTCCCGACGGCGATACCGGTACGAACATGACGATGACGATCATGTCTGCGGTCCGGATGGTGCAGGATATCGACAGCATGAATATGAAGGATCTGTCAAAGGCGATTTCCTCCGGTTCTCTCCGGGGCGCACGAGGGAACTCCGGTGTCATTCTGTCTCAGCTTTTCCGCGGATTCACCAAGACCGTAAAGGGTTCCGATGAAATCGATATTCCCATGATCGCGGATGCCTGCGAAAAAGCAGTGGAAACCGCCTACAAAGCAGTCATCAAGCCGAAGGAGGGCACCATCCTCACTGTTGCAAAGGGAATGGCCGAAATCGCCCGCAAGCTTGTCGATGCGCAGATGTCGCTCGACGTCTATATCAAGAATATCATCGACTATGGCAACGAGGTTCTGGCAAAGACGCCTGATATGCTCCCGGTACTCAAGGAAGCGGGCGTCGTGGATTCCGGCGGTGAGGGACTCATGACCATCCTCGAGGGTGCCTATGACGGCCTCATGGGAAAGGAAGTCGATCCGGATCTCGGAAAAGCGAAGGAAAAGTCGGCGGAAGAGGAGGAAGCCGAGGAGGCCGCACCCGCGAAGCCGCGTTTCATCTACAGCGCAGAATTTATCATCAGCAGCGGGAAATCTCTCCCGCAGGCACAGATTGATGAGCTTCGCGCCTTTCTTGTGCAGACCGGAGAGCAGGTTGTCATCATCCCCGACGCCAGGGAACTGAAGGTTCATGTGCACACCAATGAACCGGGCGCAGTTCTCACCAGGGCACTGACACTCGGGCAGCTAAAGACGGTCCACATCGACAACCTCATGATTGAGCACCACGAAAAGCTGATCAAGGATGCGGCAAAGGCCTCCAAGGATCAGGCGGAGGAGCTTCTCCGCAAAGCACAGCCGGCCAAGGCGGTAGGCTTCATCGAGGTTTGCGCCGGCGACGGCTTCGAGGAGATCTTCCGGGGGCTCGGCGCCGACTACATCATCAAGGGCGGCCAGACAATGAATCCGAGCACAGAGGATGTGCTGGACGCCATCGATCAGGTGAACGCAGAGAACATCTTCCTCTTCCCGAACAACAAAAACATCATCATGGCAGCACGCCAGGCACAGGAGCTCGTCAAGGAGAAGAACATCATTGTCATTCCATCGAAGACGATTCCCCAGGGAATTACCGCTCTTCTCGGATATGATCCCGCACAGAACGTGGAAACCAATCAATCCGCGATGATGGACGCCATCACGAACGTCCGCACCGGCGAAATCACCTACGCAATTCGCGACACCTCTATTGATAACGTGGAGATCCATCAGGGCGATATCATGGCAGTCGGCGATGACGGCATTTTGTCGGTCGGAAAGGACATCTGTGAGACCGCGCTTGCATCTGTCGGCAAAATGATGTTCGACGACGCCGAGCTGATCAGCATCTATTACGGACAGGAATATTCCGAAGAGAACGCAAACCGCCTGGCGCAGCAGATCTCCGAAAAATATCCGGACATAGACGTCGAGGTCAATAACGGCGGACAGCCGGTCTATTACTGTATCCTCTCCGTCGAGTAATCTCTCCCGGCCACGGCCGGAACGCATACTGAAAATCTGAAACGAGATAAAACACGCTGCGCGAGTTTTATCTCGCTATCGCGACGCTCGCCGCACACGAATA
>OMUU01000027.1 GCA_900314295.1 uncultured Lachnospiraceae bacterium
TGTTAGCCAAACTGTACACCTCCTTTTTTCTTATTCGTATGATGTTCTTTATAGGATGACACTTTTCCACTTCCGAACATGCTTATTTATATTATTCTATTTCATAGTGCTTGTCAACGGAAATCATAAAAAACTTGAATTTTCCGTACCTTTTCCGTACATTCGCCACCTCTTTTTCGGATATTTTCCATCCGCCTGTACCTTGCGGCCCCAGACAAAGTCGAGTATAATCTCACTGTATATCTGTCGGAGTCTGCCTGGAAGCAGGTGAAAGGTCCCGAAGAGGCAGAATGCTCCAACAGCGGGAACTGAGAAGGACCATTTGTAAACGTCAATACAGACATTGTTTCATGAACCGGAGGTAGTACCTTGTCATTCATAGATCAGAGCAAAATCAGAAATTTTTGCATCATCGCGCATATCGATCATGGAAAATCAACGCTGGCAGACCGCATCATCGAAAAAACAGGTCTTCTGACCAGCCGCGAGATGCAGAACCAGGTCCTGGACAATATGGATCTGGAGCGGGAGAGGGGAATCACGATAAAAGCGCAGGCCTGCCGGACGGTTTACAAGGCAAAGGACGGCGAGGAGTATATTCTGAACATGATCGATACGCCCGGCCATGTGGACTTCAATTATGAGGTCTCCAGAAGCCTTGCGGCGTGCGACGGAGCTGTCCTGGTCGTGGATGCGACGCAGGGAGTGGAAGCGCAGACGGTGGGCAACGTGTATCTTGCCATGGAGCATGACCTGGAAATTTTTCCGGTGTTGAATAAAATTGACCTTCCGAGTGCCCATCCGGAAGAGGTAAAAAGCGAGATCGAGGACGTCATCGGACTGGACGCGGAGGATGCGCCGGAGATTTCGGCGAAGACCGGACAGAATGTAGAGGATGTCCTGGAGGCAATTGTTCAGCGGATCCCGGCTCCCACGGGAGATGTGCAGGCTCCGTTGAAGGCCCTTATCTTTGATTCAATTTATGATTCCTATAAGGGGGTAATTATCTCCGTACGGTTGCGTGAGGGGTCGGTGAAGCCGGGCGACCGGATCCGAATGATGGCGACCGGGGCGGAGGAAGAGGTGGTCGAGGTCGGATACTTCGGCGCGGGGCAGATGATTCCCTGCGATGTTCTGGAGGCGGGAATGGTCGGCTACATCACCGCGAGTATCAAGAATATCAAGGATACCCGTGTCGGTGATACTGTGACCAATGCGGATCGTCCCTGTGCGGAACGGCTGCCCGGATACAAAAAGGTGCAGTCCATGGTCTACTGCGGTATCTATCCGGCGGACTCGGCGAAGTATCCGGAGCTTCGGGACGCGCTGGAGAAGCTCCAGCTGAACGACGCGTCCTTATATTACGAGCCGGAGACCTCGGCGGCGCTGGGCTTTGGATTCCGCTGCGGATTCCTTGGACTTCTTCATCTGGAGATCATCCAGGAGCGTCTAGAGAGAGAGTATAATCTGGACCTGGTGACGACGGCTCCCGGAGTTGTATACAAGGTGCACAAGACGAGCGGCGAGATCATGGAGCTGACAAACCCGTCAAATCTTCCGGATCCTTCTGAAATCGATTACATGGAAGAACCGATGGTTAAAGCGGAGATTATGGTGACGACCGAGTTTGTCGGCCCGATTATGCAGCTCTGTCAGGAACGGCGGGGGGAGTATCAGGGTATGGAGTATATCGAGACGACTCGTGCGCTTCTGACCTACCATATCCCGCTCAACGAGATCATCTATGATTTCTTTGACGCGTTGAAATCGAGATCGAGAGGGTATGCGTCCCTGGATTATGAGATCATCGGTTATCAGCGAAGCGAGCTGGTGAGACTTGACATTCTGGTGAATAAAGAGCCGGTGGATGCTCTGTCATTCATTGTATTTGCGGACTCTGCCTATGATCGCGGGAGAAAAATGTGCGAAAAACTGAAGGAAGAGATCCCGCGACAGCTTTTCGATATTCCGATTCAGGCGGCAGTCGGCTCCAAGGTAATCGCGAGGGAGACTGTCAAGGCTTTGCGCAAGGACGTTCTTGCAAAATGCTATGGCGGCGACATTTCCCGGAAGAAGAAGCTTCTGGAAAAACAGAAGGAAGGCAAAAAGAAGATGCGTCAGATTGGAAACGTGGAGATTCCGAAGGACGCTTTCCTGAATGTCCTGAAGCTGGACGAGAGCTGATCCCGGGTCGGACAGATATGGAATTATATATACACATTCCGTTTTGCGTAAAAAAATGCGGGTACTGCGACTTTCTCAGCTTTCCCGCGGAAGGAAAATTACAGAAACGATATGTAGAGGCGTTGCTCCGGGAGATCCGGAGCTTCTCCGGAATGGAACAGAGAGTTTCTTCTATATATATTGGGGGAGGAACACCATCAATTCTCCCTGCGGAGTGCATCGGGGAGATCCTGTCTGCGGTCGGAGAAAGCTTTTCTGTTGAAGAGGGTGCAGAGATCTCGATGGAAGCCAACCCCGGAACCGTACAGCCGGGGAGTCTGTCCCTATACCGCAGAGCGGGCGTCAATAGGCTGAGTCTTGGCTGTCAGTCTGCCGATAACGCTGAGTTAAAGCGACTGGGAAGAATCCATAGCTTTGAGGAGTTTCGGGAGAGCTTCGCATATGCGAGGGAGGCCGGCTTCGCAAATATCAATGTAGATCTGATGTCGGGGCTTCCGGGGCAGACGGAGGATTCCTGGGAGAGAAGTCTTTCGAAGATCGCGTCATTGGGACCGGAGCATATTTCGGCTTACAGCCTCATCATCGAAGAGGGGACGCCCTTCTACGAAAAATATCACGCGGTTTCGGGAATGATTGCCGGAGGGGAACCGGACCGGCTTGTGCAAAAGCTGGAAGAAGAGAGGTATCACCTGCGTGAGGAGGAGCAGCTTCCCGGTGAGGAGACGGAGAGGCAGATGTACGACCGAACAGAAGAAGTGCTGACCGGATACGGCTTTCACCGGTATGAAATTTCAAATTACGCGAAAAAGGGAAGAGAATGCAGGCATAATGTCGGGTACTGGACCGGGACCCCTTATCTTGGACTGGGCCTGGGGGCGTCCTCTTATACGGGATGTCTCCGTTTCCGCGGCACAGATGACATCGGGAGATATCTGAAGGCCCACGGCGATCCGGCTGGCAATGAGAGAATGATAGAATTGTTTGATCGAGTGAATTTTTCTCCCGATGAGCTGCGGGATATCCTGGCGCGCGACGGGAGAGAGGAAGCGGAATGCCTCGGGGAAAGGGATCAGATGGCGGAGTTTATGATTCTGGGGCTGCGGCTTGTAGCCGGCGTCAGTTCGTCGGAATTCAGACGACGCTTCGGGCAGGAAATGATGAAGGTGTACGGGAGTACCATTCGAAAGTATGAAGATGTCGGCCTTCTTCGGGAGGAAGGAGACCGGCTGATTCTGACACGGCGTGGACTGTCCCTGTCCAATACGGTCATGGCGGACTTCCTGTAGAGACTTGCTTTTCAGAGCCTGCCGGCAAAGGGCGGCAGGCAGGTTAGGAGTAATAGATTGACGGAAAAAAATCATTTTATCAAAATCAGAGGCGCTTCAGAGAATAATCTGAAGAATATGAATATCGATATTCCCAGGGACAAGCTGGTGGTGCTGACCGGCCTGTCCGGATCGGGAAAGAGCTCGCTGGCGTTTGATACCATTTATGCGGAGGGGCAGCGGCGCTACATGGAAAGCCTTTCTTCCTATGCGAGACAATTCCTCGGGCAGATGGAAAAGCCAAAGGTGGAAAGCATCGAGGGACTGCCGCCGGCCATCTCCATCGATCAGAAATCGACCAACCGAAATCCGAGATCCACGGTGGGGACGGTCACGGAGATATACGATTATTTCCGGCTACTGTACGCCAGGGTCGGTATTCCGCACTGTCCGAACTGCGGACGGGTGATCAGCAGACAGACGGTGGATCAGATGGTAGGGCAGATCCTGGAGCTTCCGGAGAAAACCAGAATTCAGCTGCTGGCGCCGGTGGTAAGAGGACGTAAGGGCCGTCATGAAAAGGTGCTGGAGCAGGCGAGAAAATCCGGCTATGTCCGCGTGGTTGTGGATGGAAATCAGTATGACCTGTCCGAGGACATTGTTCTGGATAAAAATCTGAAGCATAATATCGAGGTTGTAGTGGACCGTCTTATTGTTCGTCCGGGAATTGAGAAGCGCCTGACGGATTCCGTCGAAAACGTACTGAAGCTTTCCGGCGGCCTTTTGATTGTAGATACGATGGACGGGCATACGCGAAATTTCAGTGAGAGCTTTTCCTGCCCGTATTGCGGGATCAGTGTGGATGAAATTGAGCCCAGAAGCTTCTCCTTCAACAATCCATTTGGCGCCTGCCCGGAGTGCTCGGGTCTGGGGTATCGGATGGAGTTTGCGGAATCCCTCATGATTCCGGATCCGTCGAGATCCATCGACGAGGGCGTTTTTGCTGTTCCGGGCTGGCAGTCCAGCGCGCAGAAGGGAAGCTTTACGCGGTGCATGTTGGAGGCACTGGCGGAGGAATATCATTTTTCGCTTTCTACGCCGTTTCAGGATTACCCGAAGAAAATTCACGACATTCTGATCTACGGGACAAAGGGACATTCCGTACAGGTGCACTATAAAGGGCAGCGTGGAGAGGGTGTCTATGACGTGGCTTTTGAGGGCCTGATCAAGAATGTGGAGCGCCGATACCGGGAAACAGCCTCGGAATCGTCTCGTCAGGAGTACGAGAGCTTCATGAATATCTCTCCGTGTCCTGCCTGTCACGGACAGAGGCTGAAGCCGTCTTCGCTTGCGGTCACCGTCGCGGACAAGAATATCTACGAGGTGACAAATCTGTCGATAGAAAATCTTCTGAAATTCCTTGGCGACATCCGGCTCACGGAACATCAGATGCTGATCGGGAGGCAGATTTTGAAGGAAATCCGAAACCGCGTGAGCTTTCTCCACGAGGTCGGGCTGGATTATCTGACATTGGCGCGGGCTACCGGATCGCTTTCCGGAGGCGAGGCACAGAGAATCCGGCTTGCGACACAGATCGGGTCGGGGCTTGTAGGTGTGGCGTATATCCTGGATGAGCCGAGCATCGGCCTGCATCAGAGGGACAACGGCAAGCTTCTCGGTACGCTGAAGCATCTTCGGGATCTGGGGAACTCCGTTCTCGTGGTTGAGCACGATGAAGAGACGATGCGGGCGGCGGACTGTGTGGTGGATATCGGTCCGGGTGCGGGCAGTCATGGCGGCGAGCTCGTGGCTATGGGAACCGCGGAAGATATTATGAGGTGTCCGGAATCCATCACCGGTCAGTATCTGTCCGGAAAACGGAAGATTCCGGTTCCGGAGAAGAGAAGAAAACCAAAGGAGTGGCTGACCGTCCGGGGTGCCGAGGAACACAATCTGAAGAATATCGACGTAAAATTCCCGCTCGGTGTGATGACATGTGTGACCGGCGTGTCCGGATCCGGAAAGAGCTCGCTCGTCAATGAGATTCTCTACAAGCATCTTCAGAGGGAGCTGAACCACGCGCTCGTGATCCCGGGCAAGCATAAGGGCCTTGACGGAATGGAGCACCTTGACAAGGTGATTAATATCGACCAGTCTCCGATCGGACGGACGCCGAGATCAAATCCGGCGACGTATACCGGCGTGTTCGATATGATCCGCGATCTCTTTGCTGCGACGCCGGACGCAAAAGCGCGGGGCTACAAGAAAGGACGTTTCAGCTTCAATGTCAAGGGCGGGAGATGTGAGGCGTGTTCCGGAGACGGAATCGTCAAGATTGAGATGCACTTTCTTCCGGACGTCTACGTTCCGTGTGAGGTATGCGGCGGCAAGCGGTACAACCGGGAGACGCTGGAGGTCAGATACAAGGGAAAGAACATTTTCGAGATTTTGGATATGACCGTAGAGGAAGCGCTTACCTTTTTCGAGAAGGTGCCGTCCATTTACCGGAAGATCAAGACACTCTACGATGTCGGTCTTTCGTACGTCAAGCTGGGGCAGCCTTCTACGGAGCTGTCCGGTGGCGAAGCACAGAGAATTAAGCTTGCCGCCGAGCTTTCCAAGAGGAGTACAGGCAGAACGTGCTATATTCTGGATGAGCCGACAACCGGACTTCATTTTGAGGATGTACACAAGCTGGTGGATATTCTGCAGAGATTTACGGAAGACGGGAATACGGTGATTATCATCGAACATAACCTCGATGTGATAAAGACTGCGGACTATATCATCGATATGGGACCGGAGGGCGGCGACAAGGGCGGAACCGTGATCGCGAAAGGTACGCCGGAGGAGGTCGCCGAGGTGCCGGAATCCTACACCGGTCAGTATCTCAGGGATTATCTGAAGTGAAGAGGATTTTGATAGAAAGGGACGATGTATATGCCGGTTACTGACATTGGAATTGATCTTGGAACGGCGTCGATCATTGTGTATGTAAAGGGTAAGGGGATCCTGTATCAGGAGCCTTCGGTTGTGGCCTATGACAGGGATGCAAATAAAATTCTGGCGTTCGGGACAGAAGCGGCTCAGTGCATCGGGAGAATGCCCGGAAATATCGTCGGGATACGTCCGCTGAAGGACGGCGTGATTTCGGATTTTGTTGTCACGGAACGGATGCTGCGGTATTTCATCCGGAAATCCATGGGAAACTGGAATATTCTGAAGCCGCGGATCTGCATCTGTGTGCCGAGCGGCGTCTCGGATATTGAGAAAAGAGCGGTGGAGGAGGCTTCCTACCGGGCAGGCGCCCGAGATGCCGTGATTGTCCGGGAGCCGATCGTGGCGGCAATGGGAGCGGGTGTGGATATCATGCGTGCGAGCGGCAGCATGATCGTCAATATCGGGGGCGGCGTCAGCGAAATCGCGGTTCTGTCGCTGGGCGGGATTGTGATTGCACAGTCGATCCGGACAGGCGGAGAAGCCTTTGACGAGGCGATTTGTCAGTATGTTCATGATGTCTACGGTCTCATTATAGGAAGTCAGACGGCGGAGGATATCAAGATTCAGATCGGATCGGCTAATCCGGGCACGGCCTTGAGAGAGGTTTCGGTCACAGGGCGGGACGTGGACGCGGGGTTCCCGCGGACGATCAGCATTACCTCGGATCAGGTGAGGGAGGCTGTTGCCCCTGCAGTGCGCCGGATCATAGAGACAATCCGCATTGTGATGGAGAAGACGCCGCCGGATCTTGCGGCGGATATTGCAAAGCGGGGAATTGTACTGACCGGCGGAGGCGCTATGCTGGAAGGGCTGGAAGGCGAGATCGCTAAGGCGACGGGGATCCGGACACTTCTGGCGGATAATCCGCAGCAGGCGGTTGCGGTCGGGACGGGACGGTATATCCGGGCAATGGCGGATTTTGACAAGCAAAAGAGTTACCGCTGAGACCCGGAAGTGATCATTTGGAGATGAGCATGTCGGATAAAATAGAAGGATATGTGGAGCATATCATCTATCGAAATGAAGAAAACGGGTATACGGTGCTGAATTTATCCGCGCTGGACGAGGATGTGACCTGTGTCGGCAATTTCTCTTCCATCAATGAAGGGGAGTATATTGAGGCGGAGGGGGAGTACAGCCTTCATCCGAGCTACGGGATGCAGTTCAAGGCAGAGAATGTACGGATTACGATTCCCAGAGATAATGTGGCCCTGGAGCGGTATCTGGGAAGCGGAGCGATCAAGGGGGTCGGAGCGGCGCTGGCCTCGCGCATTTTGAAGCGGTTCGGGGATGATACGCTTCGGATTCTGGAGGAAGAGCCGGAGAGGCTGGCGGAGGTAAAGGGAATCAGCAGCAGAAAAGCCCGGGAGATCGGGGAGCAGGTCGAGGCGAAGTCGCAGATGCAAAACGCCATGATTTTTCTCTCCCAGTATGGAATCTCGCTTTCGCTTGCAATTCGAATCTACAACCGGTATCAGGATAAGCTTTATTCGGTGATGCGGGAGAATCCGTATCAGATGGCAGATGATATCGACGGGGTCGGATTCAGAATCGCCGATGAAATTGCGACCAGAGCAGGAATCCGTCCGGATTCGGAATACAGGATTCGCAGCGGAATTCTGTACGCGCTCAATCAGGCAAGTACGCAGGGACACATGTACCTGCCGAAGGAGATCCTGATTCAGCGGGCCGGGGAGCTGCTGGGAACTGAACCCGGGGACATCGACCGATACCTGATGGACCTTGCCATCGACAAAAAAATAAAGGCTTTGGTTTGTGAGGATGAAAATGGAGATTCCCATGCGAGAATATACACAGAGAGAGCTTACCTGACAGAGCTAAACTGCGCGAGGATGCTTCAGGATCTGAATCTTCATATCAATGAGGACGAGGAGGCGGTGAGCGAAAGAATTCGCAGGATTGAGAAGTCCGACCGGCTTGTTCTGGATGACCTTCAGCGAAGGGCGGTTGCGATGGCGGCTATGAACGGTATTTTCGTGCTGACCGGCGGACCGGGAACCGGAAAAACCACGACAATCAATACGATGATCCGATACTTTGAGTCGGAGCACCTGAGTATAGCACTGGCTGCGCCGACCGGCCGCGCAGCAAAGCGGATGACGGAGGCGACCGGTTATGAGGCTTCTACGATACACCGCCTTCTTGAAATCTCGGGCGCTGCCGATGAAGAGTCGATGAATGTGCGCTTCGAGCGGAATGCCGGCAATCCACTTGAGCAGGACGTGATTATCATCGATGAGATGTCGATGGTTGATATCTTCCTGATGCATTCGCTGCTTTCGGCGATTGTGCCCGGAACGAGGCTGATCCTGGTGGGCGACCAGAACCAGCTGCCAAGTGTGGGGCCGGGCAGTGTCCTGAAGGACATCATCCGGTCCGGATGCTTTCCTGTGATCATGCTTACCAAGATTTTCCGGCAGGCCCAGGAAAGTGATATCGTGGTAAACGCGCACAGGATTCATGCCGGTCTTCCCGTGCGGACAGACAATCGGAGCCGGGACTTTTTTTTCCTTGAGCGGGAGGATGTGCGGGTCGTTCAAAGGGTTGTGCTCGCCCTGGTGCAGGAAAAGCTTCCCTGTTATGTGAAGGCGGATTCGTCGGAAATTCAGGTTCTGACTCCGACACGGAAAGGAGCACTCGGTGTAGAGAGCCTGAATCGGATTCTGCAGACCTATCTGAATCCGCCGGACCCGACAAAGCAGGAGAGAGAAACGTCCCGTGGAATTTTTCGGGAAGGGGACAAGGTCATGCAGATCCGCAATGACTATCAGCTGGAATGGCAGCTTAAGGGAAAATACGGGATCGTCGCACAGAGGGGACTTGGGGTGTTCAACGGAGATATGGGCATCATCCGCAGAATAGATGCGCCGAATGAACTGCTGACCGTAGAATATGAAGAGGGCAAAACCGTGGAATATACGTTCCGCCAGCTGGATGAGCTGGAGCTGGCTTATGCCACAACCGTTCACAAGGCGCAGGGAAGCGAATATCCCGCGGTAGTCATACCTCTTCTCGGTGTCCCTCACATGCTTCAAACCCGGAACCTTCTCTACACGGCGGTAACGAGAGCCAGAAAGTGCGTGGTACTTACGGGAAGCAAACAGATTTTTCAGGCGATGATCGACAATGCAACCGAAGAGAACCGTTACACATCACTGGCCGAGCGGATTGTTGAGCTTAAGCAGGAGGATATCTGAAAATGAACCGGGAGAGATGGGCAGGCAGTCGGATACGGGCTGGAAAAATTGCAGAACTGATTTATCCGCGGCACTGTCCGTTCTGCGACTGCCTTCTCTCGGGATCTGAGCCGTATCTATGCAGAAAATGCGCCGCGAGTGTGAAGTTCATAAGCGGACCGGTCTGCATGAAGTGCGGGCGGCCTCTGGAATCGGATACCATGGAATTCTGCGATAATTGCCGAAGAAGGGAGCATTCCTTTCTTCGAGGCTTTGCGCCGTTGACCTATCGCGGTATGGTACAGGATTCGATTACTCGTTTCAAGTACGGAAACAGGGCGGAGTACGCGGCGTTTTATTCGGCGGCAATTTTGAAATATGGAAGAGCTCATCTGGAGCAATGGAGACCGGAACGGATCGTGCCTGTTCCGATTCATCCGGACCGGTATCGGAAAAGAGGATATAATCAGGCGGAGGAAGTGGCGCTGCATCTGTCGCGGCAACTCGGAATCCCCTGCAGTTCGCATGAGATTTTCCGGCAAAAGAATACCAGACCGCAAAAAGGTCTGACACCCTCGATGCGGAGGAAAAATCTGTCGGGCGCGTTTGCGGCGAAGGATGGGATCCGGCTGCCGGAGCGGGTACTCCTGGTGGACGATATTTACACTACGGGGGCAACGTTAGATGCGCTCGCGGAGACGGCGGCGGAAGCAGGGGCGAAAAAAATCTGGTTTGCGTGTATTTCGATAGCGCCCGGGCAGAGTATCTGATAATTACTTTCCATGAATTCGGAAGTATGTTAGAATAAGGTACTGTATAAGTCCAGTCGCATGACAGAGACGGACTGCACACCTATAGGGTGTGCAAGTCCGGCTATGGCTTTGCGACGACAACAGGTATGAGCATGGAGCGGTGTGAAACACCGCGGGAATGCGAATACCTGTTAGCGGCACGAAAGCTGCGAAGCAGCGAAGTGCCGCGGGGACTTATACAGAGTCAATACGTAAACAGCTCTTCGAAAACGCAGAAGGGCCCGCCTGTCGCAAAGCGCGCGTAAGAGGCTTTTGCGATTTCGAAGGCAACAGGTAATAATATTTTTTTAGAAATTTACAGGTAGAGGACAGGAAAATGATTGACAAGAAGAGGCTGTATCTGATGATCGGTCTGGCGAGATTCGAGAAGAAACACGCGGACGGATCTTTCCGGATCAGCCGGTATTATCAGAACGACTACACGGCGTTTGCCCTTATTCGGAATCTGCTGCTGAGCACGATTGCATACATTCTGCTGCTGGGCGTACTGTTGCTGGCAAATATGGATACGTTTTTTGCTCGGCTGAATTCCGCGGATCTCCGTCCTGTGATCGCGGTGCTGATTGTCAGCTATATTATTTTTGTGGGCATCTATTCCGTTATCGCCTATATCCTGGCGCGGATCCGTTATGTGCGCATGCAGAGCGACATGGAGGAATACGAGCGGGCTCTCGCGAGGCTGGGACGTATGTATCGGCGCGGATACCATGAGGAAAGCGGAGAACGCGAAGGGCAGGAGGAAGAAGAAAAATGAATGCACTACTGGAATTAAGAGAAAGACTGATCCGTTTCTATACGGATTATGACATATATATTCGCCCGCTTTTTCGGTTTGCGCTGGCGGTGATTACGTTTATCACACTGAACGATAGAATCGGGTACATGAGTCAGGTAAATAATCTGCTTGTGATCATTATTCTGTCCGTGATCTGTGCGATCCTTCCGATAAACGGGATTGTTTTTCTCGGTACGATTCTGATTGTTGTGAATAGCTTCGGACTGAACGTCGGAGTCGGTGCCTTTGCGGTTGTACTGTATCTGCTGATGCTGCTTCTCTATTTCCGTTTTGTCCCGAAGGATGCGCTTGTGATTATTCTTACGCCGGTGGCGGGAGCACTGCATGTGCCGATGACGGTTCCTGTTGTGATGGGACTCATGCGGGGACCGGTCTCCGCGATTTCTCTGATATTCAGTGTGCTGTCCTGGTCGTTTGTAAACGGCCTTCCGGACACCGTTGAGGCCGTTGTAAATAGAAAAGGTGCCAGTATGATTGATATTGTACAGGCAATACCCGGTGCGATGCTGAACGCGAAGACGATTCTCATGCTCGTGACCTTTGTTGTCGTATTTCTGATCGTTACATGCATCCGTGAGCTGGTAAGCAGCCATACCTGGGAGATCAGCATCCTTGTCAGCGCAATCATCTACCTTGGCCTGATGATCGCCGGAGCAAGCATTCTGAATGTGAAGATAAATCTTCCGATAACGGTGATGGAGACCGTGCTGTCGGCGGCGGTAGCGCTTGTCTTCGAGTTCTTCTGCTATAATGCGGACTATTCGCATACCGAGTTTCTTCAGTTTGAAGATGACAACAACTACTATTATGTAAAAGTCACGCCTAAGCGCAGACCGAGGTATGATCTTGAGGTGGAAGAGGAACAGGATGAAGAAGAAGTAGAAGCGGACGGAGATGAGAAACGTTTTGTTACACGGGAGAACAATGCGTTTGAGAAAAAATTTGACGGGATCAATCTTCAGTCAAAGCTCGAGGAATCCTTAAAGTCCTTGAATACAAATCAGAACGGGCGGGAGAACCGGCAGCTCCATACTTCCGAAAATGAGACCGGTAAGGATGCTCGGACTTCCGGAGTCGCAGAAGAGACGATACGGCTTGATCGGATTTCCCCGGAGATGGAAAAGGAAGCAAAGGCAGGGGATGAGACTCTGGGAGAGACAAGAGTCATCAGAAAGTAAAGGGACATGTGGTAAGCGGAACGGCAAGCCGTATGGATGTATACGCTTGTTCCGTACATCATCCAGCCTTTTGTCAGAGAAGAAGGAGAATGTATGAATGCTTTTCTGAGCAGGTTTCAGTATTATATCCTGTCATGGCTGAAGCCGCCAAAGACAATTCAGGTCATTGACATCATTCAGATACTGCTTCTGGCTTTTCTGATCTACCGGCTGATCATCTGGATGAAGAATACCCGCGCCTATACGCTGCTCAAGGGAATTCTGTTCATCGGGGCGTTCGTCATAATTGCCAATATTTTGAACATGGAAGTCATTGTATGGCTTCTCGGCAATCTGAGCGTTGTGGCATTTACAGCGATCGTCATTATCTTTCAGCCGGAGCTTCGAAAGGTGCTGGAGCAGATGGGACACAGCAACGTGCTGCGCTCGTTTTTTTCGATCAACCGATCCGGCGAGGAGAATAAGAGGTTCAGTAATCATACGATCAACGAGCTGGTGAGAGCCTGCTTCGAAATGGGGGATGTGAAGACGGGAGCCCTGATCGTCATAGAAAAGGAGACACTTCTGGATGAGTATATCAGTACGGGTATCCGACTGGACGCCATCGTTTCCGGACAGCTGCTGATCAATATTTTTGAACACAATACACCGCTTCACGATGGTGCGGTGATTATCCAGAATGATCGGATCGCGGCCGCAACCTGTTATCTGCCGCTCTCCGACAATATGGAGCTGAGCAAAAAGCTGGGAACCAGACACCGTGCAGGTGTTGGTATCAGTGAGATTACAGACTCTCTTACCATTATCGTGTCCGAGGAGACGGGGAGTGTGTCCTATGCGATAAATGGAAGGCTGCATACAGCGATATCCCCGAGCGAGCTGCGTGAAGTTCTTCAGGATGTTCAGGTTCTGTACAATGACAAAATCCGCATGCTGAAAGGGGGACGCAGAAGTCATGATACGAAGAATTCTCGATAGTCTGCGTTCCAACATCGGATATAAGCTTCTGGCGCTGCTGGTAGCAATCGTAATCTGGTATGCGGTGGTGGATATCAATGATCCGGTGGAAACGGCCTCCTATACGGTCCACATAACAGTGACAAATGAATCGTATATCTCCAACGGAAAACAGATCTATATGATTGAGGACCAGTATAAGACAGTTACCGTGTATGTGAAGGGAAACCGTTCGGAGTTGAAGAATGTTTCGGCGGACAATATTACCGTCACGGCTGACCTGACCCAGATTGTCGATCTGGATAGAGATCCGGTCATGGTGCCGCTCACAGTTTCGGTTCCCGGAATTTCGGCGTCCAATGTGACGCTTTCGAGAACAACGATTCCGATTACGATTGAGGATGTCGCAAGCAAGGAATTCGCCGTGAGTGTAGATACGGGAAGCTCGGTTCCAGGTTCCAGCTACGAGGTGGGGAGCGCGACTCCAAATCCGGAGAAGATTGTGATCAATGGTCCGGAATCTGTTATCAATGAGATCGACAGTGTCGTTGCCAAGATTGATGTCACCGGGATGACACAGGACGGAAATCGCAAGGCGGAGCTTGAAATCATGGACAAGAACGGCGGGGCGCTGTCTCAGGAGACGATCAAGGATGATCTGACCTTTGACGGAGGCGTACCGGATGTTTCGGTCTATGTCGATCTGTGGAAGAAGCAGTCCGGCGTCGGAATGAAGGTTGATTATTCCGGTGAACCGGCCGAGGGATACAATGTAACCGCTGTTAGCACGACGCCGGAGACCATTACGGTGGTTGGAACGGATGATGCGCTGAATCAGCTGGCGGAGAACGGAAATGTCATCACGATTCCGGAGGGATATGTATCTGTCTCGGATGCTTCCTCGGACGTTACGGCCGAGGTGGAGCTCAGTGATGTGCTCCCGGATGGCCTGCGCCTTGCATCGAGCACAGCAGGGACGGTCACGGTTACGGTCACGATTCTCTCCGATGAGACAAAGGAATTCAGGCTGGATGTCGATGACATCACCACAAATAATCTGGATCCGGAGCTGACCATCTCCTATGATCAAACCAGCATTCAGGTGCGTCTGAATGGAGCGGGATCGGTCATCGACGATCTGAAAACATCGGATATCAAGGCATCGATAGATCTCAAGGGAAAGAGTACCGGGGATTACACCGTGAACGTGTCATTCACTCTTCCGACGGGGGTATCCCTGGATAATGAGGTTTCAATTCCGGTACATTTGAAGGAAAAGGCGACAGCTAGCGCATCTTCCGACAGCGGAAAGGATAGCAATCCGTAGCTTTTAAGTACTGCACGGGGTATGGCTTTCGGCTTGCCGTTGTCTTATATAGAGATGCGGCCGTGTGTGTCAGGCAATACGGCGGGCATATACAGCAGGGGAAGGAAATGGTAAGCAAAGCAATGGTGATAATGGGAAAGAACGGGCTGCATCTGAGGCCTGCCGGTCGAATCAGCGAGACTGCGCTCAGGTTCCGTTCCGAGATCACCCTTGAATACAATGGGGGACTTTCCACTGCAAATGCTCGAAGCGTACTCAGCCTTCTCGCCGCAGGCTTGCAGGAAGGAGACGAGGTCAGGCTTTGCTGCAGAGGAAGCGATGAGAGAAAAGCCTTGGACGCAGTCGCAAAGGTGTTTTCAGAAGAAACGGAAGCGGTCTCGTTGCAGGAAAAATAGTTACAGAATGACAGATTTCCAAGAACTATCGATCCGGACATAATAATAGTTTACGAACGATGCCCCGGTATGCCGTAGCAAAGACGGCAGCCGGGGCATTTCCAAGCAGATTCGGTTTTTATTTTCACATATTTTACACAAATTATAGGTAAAATACGTCTATAAAAAGGGGTATTGGCGCTAAAGTGAAATAGAAACGGAGGAGCTTAAGATATGAGTGATTTATATGAAGACAGAGATTCGGGTTCATCGTCAGAGAACAACAGAACATCGGACCCGTCATTAAAGGAAAACGAGGGTAACGCAGAGACGGCTTCCTCATCGGAACAGCATGTGGACGAGAAGACAACCTATAGTTGGGTGAATCCGAAACTTCGTCAGAGTGGATCGGATCAGACAGAGAATAATCCCTGGTCCGGAGGAGGTGACGGAAACTACTGGAGATACAGCGACGACAGAGGAAATGGGACGGGAATGGACCGGAAGGGGCGCAGAAATCTTGATCAGGATCACCAGGTGAAACGCCCGCGGCGAAGCGGCAGACATTGGACGACCGTAATTGCCATGGCAGTTGTGTTCGGGCTGATTGCCGGCCTTGTTGCTTATGGTGTCAATTACATCGGGAATCGCATTCATCCTGTATATTCGACTGCTTCCGCCGGAGAAAATGCGGACAAAAAGGATCTCTCCGGGGAAAAAGAACCGGAAAAGTCGGAAAATGTCTCTGCTTCCTCCGAAACAGCGGTTTCATCGGACATTCCCACAACAGGCAAGCAACAGGATATGTCAGTTGCGGAGGTTGCTTCGGTGGCGATGCCGTCTCTGGTAACAATCTCCACGATGTCTGTGGAAGAGATGCAGAGCTTCTTCGGCGGTACGCAGAAATATCAGGTACAGGGTGCCGGGACCGGCGTCATTATCGGAGAGAATGATTCAGAACTCCTGATAGCCACGAACAATCATGTAATTGAAGGCGCGACGCAGGTGTCTGTTGGCTTTGTAGACGAATCGGTTATTTCGGCTCAGATCAAGGGCTTCGATGAAGACCATGATCTTGCAGTGGTTGCGGTTAAGCTTTCGGATATCTCTGAGGTCACGAGAAGCCAGATCCGGGTGGCAACCGTCGGAGATTCTGATGCGCTTGTTCTGGGACAGCAGGTGGTGGCAATCGGAAATGCGCTTGGATACGGGCAGTCTGTGACGAGCGGATATGTCAGCGCCCTGAACCGTTCCCTTCAGCTTTCTGACGGTACGAATACATTTACCTCGGACGGGCTTATTCAGACAGATGCTGCTATCAATTCCGGAAATTCGGGTGGGGCGCTTCTGAATATGAAAGGAGAACTGGTTGGAATCAACGAGGCCAAGAGAAGTGGAAACGGCCAACAGGCATCTGTAGATAATGTAGGCTTTGCGATTCCCATGGCGAAGGCGGAGCCGATCCTGGAGGAACTCATGAATGAGAACACCAGGGAACAGCTGGAGGATGACAAGAGAGGATACCTGGGTATCACTTGTGCGGACGTTACCAGTGAGTACTCGCAGATCTATAACATGCCGGAGGGCGTCTGCGTGACTTCTGTCGTTTCCGGAGGGCCGGCAGATCAGGCGGGAATCCGGAAGGGAGATGTCATTACAAAATTTGACGGCAAGAGCGTTACGTCGTATTCCAAGCTGGAAAACCGTCTGAAGTATTATTCCTCCGGGGAAGAGGTTACGGTGGCAATACAGCGGGCAAGCGGAAGCACCTACAAGGAGCAGACGGTTAAAGTGACGCTGGGAACAAGTGATGCCATCAGCAGCATTCCGAATTCAGATACACAGGGATCCGGGCAGGACAACAATTCCGGAATTCCGGGAACAGAGCCGGGTGGAAATAACAACAGCGGCGATATTTTCGGACAGATTTTCGGATACTGATTTTCTAGGAAAATGTGTTCCGATAAAAAAACTGATAATAAACTTATAAATCAATTTCGAATATATCAGATGACAAACCAGCAAATAGGATGAGTGGTGAAGGGATCGATATGACAGACGATAAAGATATCATTGACGGCGATTTCCGAGAGGTTTCGGATTTTGACAGGCAGGATCGGGCGGGAAAGAATTCCGATGAGAAGAAGATCGTCGCAAAGAATCCGGAGGAGCAGAGCCCGGATGATGAAAGTGCCTCCGATACTGAGGAAAATTCAGGCGCGCGAGAGGACAGAGAAGAGGACGGAGAGCGGAATGCCGGACATTACTGCATGATGTGCCGCAGACCGGAAAGTGTTACCGGAAAGCAGATCGAATTACCTGGCGGGATGCATATTTGTACAGATTGCATGCAGAAGGGATTCGAGGCAATGCAGAATCCCGGGATAAATGAGATGCTGAGCAAACTGCCGCCGAATGTAGGAATGATTGACCTTTCGGGGCTGGGCCTTGGCATGCCTGCTCGTGATCATAAAAAGAAAGAAAAGCAGGCCGTCCCGAAAAAGAAATTTACGATGCAGGATGTCCCGAGACCACACATCATCAAAGAAAGACTCGATGAATACATCATTGGTCAGGAGCACGCGAAAAAAGTGATGTCCGTGGCGGTATATAATCACTATAAGAGGATTTTGCAGACACCGGAACAGATGAAGGACGGAACGGAGATCGAGAAATCCAATATGCTGATGATCGGTCCGACCGGGTCCGGAAAGACCTATATGGTTCAGACACTGGCAAGGCTTCTGGATGTACCGCTTGCGATTACAGATGCTACGAGCCTGACCGAGGCCGGATATATCGGGGACGATATCGAGAGCGTCGTGTCAAAGCTTCTTGCGGCCGCGGATAACGATGTGAACCGCGCAGAACATGGCATTATCTTTATTGATGAGATCGATAAGATTGCGAAAAAGAAAAATACCAGCCAGAGAGATGTGAGCGGCGAGGCGGTTCAGCAGGGACTTCTGAAGCTTCTCGAGGGAAGTGAGGTTGAGGTTCCGGTGGGAGCGACGAGCAAAAACGCGATGGTTCCGCTGGAAACCGTGAATACCAAGAACATCCTGTTTATCTGCGGTGGTGCTTTTCCGGATCTTGAGGATGTGATACGGGAGCGGCTGAACCGCAGCTCATCCATGGGATTTCAGGCGGAGCTGAAGGATCAGTACGAGGAGGATCCGGACATTCTTCAAAAGGTAACCAACGAAGATCTTCGCGCATTCGGAATGATTCCGGAGTTCCTGGGAAGACTGCCCATTGTTTTTTCGCTCCAGAGCCTTACCGAGGATATGCTCGTCAAGATTCTGCGGGAGCCGAGGAACGCGATATTGAAGCAGTATGAGAAGCTGCTGGCCATCGACGGGGTGAAGCTGGTCTTTGATGACGGCGCGCTTCACGCCATTGCGAGAAAGGCAATGGAGAAGGATACCGGGGCCCGTGCGCTTCGAGCAATCATCGAAGACTTTATGCTGGATATCATGTATGAAATACCGAAGGACGACAATATCGGCGAGGTCATCGTGACAAAGGAATATGTGGAGCATACCGGCGGACCGAGGATCATCCTGAAAGGACAGGAGCTTCCCGGAGGTCCGATTCCGTCGTAAAAGAAAAGGAAGCACTTCCGTGCCGCATACGCGTCCCTTCGTGCTCATGCTTGTTGCCTTCGAAAAGCACACGCAGTCTCTTACGCGCGCTTCGCGTGCGACGATCCTGACGGTGCCTTTCGAAGAGCTTTTTCATAAGCTAGATAAGCTACGGATTGCTCCGTGCTTCGCACTCTCGCAATCCTACAAGCATTCGCACTTTCGTGCCGCATACGCGTCCCTTCGTGCTCATGCTTGTTGCCTTCGAAAAGCACACGCAGTCTCTTACGCGCGCTTCGCGTGCGACGATCCTGACGGTGCCTTTCGAAGAGCTTATATAGCTATTTTTATTGTGAAAAATTGTATTTTTGGGGATACAATTGATAAAAATTTGTCGAAATCCACAGTTTTGACGAATGTTGGTGACATTAAGGTGTGAATCATGTAAAATGATTTCCGTAGAAGATTACACGGTTATATTTGATCACACAGATTTCGGAAGAACTATTTATCGTCGCGCTCTGACAGATGCGCGGGTGATACGGAGAATCCGGAAACAACTTTCGGACACCGGGTGATTCATGAGTATTTCTGTAAAAGGAGGAAGCAATTCAATGGCTAACGTAGATTTAACAAAGTACGGCATTACCGGAACCACAGAAATCGTATACAATCCTTCTTATGAAGAACTTTTTGAGGAGGAGACAAAACCGGGGCTGACCGGATATGATAAGGGACAGGTAACAGAGCTCGGTGCGGTTAATGTTATGACCGGTATTTACACCGGACGTTCTCCTAAAGATAAATTCATCGTTATGGATGAGAATTCCAAGGACACTGTATGGTGGACATCCGATGAGTATAAGAACGACAACCATCCGGCTTCGATCGAGGCATGGAACGCTGTAAAGGAAATCGCGAAGAAGGAGCTTTCCAATAAGAAGCTCTATGTCGTAGATGGCTTCTGTGGCGCAAACAAGGATACCAGAATGGCTGTCCGCTTCATTATGGAAGTTGCATGGCAGGCACATTTCGTTAGAAATATGTTTATCAAGCCAACGGCTGAGGAAGAAGCAAACTTCGAGCCGGATTTCGTTGTTTACAACGCATCCAAGGCAAAGGTAGAGAACTATAAGGAGCTCGGACTGAACTCTGAGACAGCTGTTGTCTTCAACGTAACCTCCAAGGAGCAGGTTATTGTCAATACATGGTACGGCGGTGAGATGAAGAAGGGTATGTTCTCTATGATGAACTACTTCATGCCGCTGAAGGGCATTGCTTCCATGCACTGCTCTGCAAATACAGATCTGAACGGTGAGAACACGGCAGTATTCTTCGGCCTCTCCGGAACCGGAAAGACCACCCTGTCTACAGATCCGAAGCGTCTGCTGATTGGTGATGACGAGCACGGCTGGGATGACAACGGCGTATTCAACTACGAGGGTGGATGCTACGCAAAGGTTATCAATCTGGACAAGGACTCTGAGCCGGACATCTACAATGCAATCAGAAGAGACGCTCTTCTTGAGAATGTAACCGTTGACGAGAACGGAAAGATCGATTTCACAGACAAGAGCGTTACCGAGAACACCCGTGTGTCCTACCCGATCGACCACATCGAGAAGATCGTAAAACCGATCTCCCACGGACCGGCAGCACAGAACGTTATCTTCCTTTCCGCTGATGCATTCGGAGTTCTTCCGCCGGTATCCATTCTGACACCGGAACAGACGAAGTACTATTTCCTGTCCGGATTTACTGCAAAGCTTGCAGGAACCGAGCGTGGAATCACAGAGCCGACACCGACCTTCTCCGCTTGCTTCGGACAGGCATTCCTTGAGCTTCATCCGACGAAATACGCGGAGGAGCTTGTAAAGAGAATGGAGAAGAGCGGAGCAAAGGCTTACCTTGTGAATACCGGTTGGAACGGAACCGGAAAACGTATCTCCATCAAGGATACCCGAGGCATCATTGATGCAATTCTGAACGGTGATGTTCTGAAGGCTCCGACCAAGAAGATCCCGTACTTCGACTTCGAGGTTCCGACAGAGCTTCCGGGCGTAGACAGTGGAATCCTGGATCCTCGTGACACATATGCTTCCGCATCTGAGTGGGACGAGAAGGCAAAGGATCTTGCGGCGAGATTCATTAAGAACTTCGCAAAATATCAAGGCAATGAGGCGGGCAAGGCACTGGTTGCCGCTGGTCCGCAGCTCTGATAATCCATCCGACATAATCTGGTGACGCGTTTTGGATATGCGCACAAACATACAAAACAGAAATGAAGTGCAGAACGAGATAAAACACGCTGTGCGGGTTTTATCTCGCTAACGCGATGCTCGCCGCTGACGAATCCTTCGCATTTGGCTGCGGCTCACTGCTCGCGTAAGTAGAAACTCCCGTGTGCCGGGACCTGAGAGGTCCGGTACGCGGGAGTTTTTTTAAGGAGGATTTTCCACCGTTTGGCATTGCGCGGTGTATGAGAATTGATTATAATCAGATTAAGGCTGGGGTTTACCAAAGGCCGAAATCAATTTATCAAAGGAAAGGTTTGAGGAGGATGAATCAATGAAAGGATTTATGAAGGAGTTCAAGGCGTTTATCTCTCGCGGAAATGTCATGGATATGGCAGTAGGTATTATCATAGGCAGTGCGTTCACCGCGATCGTTACGGCAATGGTCAACAATATCATTATGCCGCTGATTTCCGTGATTACCGGTGGCATCAGCTTTGATCAGTGGAATATCACGATGGGTGCGGGAAAGGATGCGCCGGTGCTGGGACTTGGAACCTTCATTGCAGCGGTTGTCAACTTCCTTCTCATCGCCTTGGTTTTGTTCATGGTCATCAAAGGGATAAATAAGATGCATGAAGGCGCCGATAAGCTCGCTGGAAGAACAAAAGAAGAGGAAAAACCGACGACAAAGATCTGCCCGTACTGCAAGTCTGAGATTCCGATTGAGGCGACGAGATGTCCGCACTGCACCTCTCATCTGGAAACAGAGGATGCGTAAAAATCTTGTCGGCGTATTTTAAGAGAAAGAAGTAGTAAAAACGCATAATAAAACCTCTTTGAAGAGGGACGTGTTTGATCAACTTGCCATAATATAGGGAATGAACTATAATAAGGGTGTCGGATGCCCTTGTAAAGCCATCCGTCCAAGGATAAAGATTGGGGGATTTGAACGATTGAGAAAGAAATATATTATGGCATTGCTCTGTGTGACGATCGGTGCCGGCCTTATGGCAGGGTGCGGAAAAGCGGAGACAGTGGACTCTTCGGTGGCGCTGGTCACTTCCACGCCTACTCCGACCAGTACTCCGACGGATACACCTTCTGAGACGCCGACTGCGACGCCCGAGTCGACACCGACGGAGGCGGAGGAGCCGGAGAATACGCTTTCGGATGGGCAGATGTACAGCTATCTGACCGGTGAACCGGTGGATGCTGCAACCGGTTCCAGAAGACCGATTGCAATTATGATCAATAACCTGCAGCCGGCGGTGCCGCAGTCCGGGATCAACCAGGCGGATCTTTTGTATGAAATTGAGGTAGAGGGAAATATCACGCGTCTGATGGCGGTTTTCCAGGATCCTTCCAATATTGGAAAGATCGGGCCGGTGAGAAGCGCCCGCCCTTACTTTGTTTATTTTTCAATGGATAACAAGGCGATTTATTCCCATTATGGCTGGAGCCAGCAGGCGCAGGATCTGATCACATCACAGAATATGGAGGACATCAACGGTATGACCGCGGGTGGATTCTACCGGTCGGAAGATCGGAAGGCTCCGCACAATGTGTACGTGGCGGGATCCTCTCTGGTAAGCGACGCGGACAGCCTGGGATATGACCGTGCATATCCGGAAGGCTATACATCAAACCTCGCGTTTAATACTGCGGATACGGATATCAGTGGGGATGTGGCGAATACGGTTCACATCCCGTTCAAGTACGATGATCCGTATTTTGTGTTCCATTCGGAAGACCGGCAGTATTATCGCTATGAGTACGGCTCCGAGCATGTGGATCAGGAGACGGGAGAACAGCTGAAGTTCAAGAACATCATTGTGCAGTATGTAAGTCAGTGGCATCTGGACGACAATGTGCATCTGGATATGAATTTGTTCACCTCGGGAACGGGCGTTTACTTTACGGATGGAAAAGCAATGCCGATCACATGGGAGAAGTCGGATCAGAATGACCAAACGGAATATTTTGACAGTAACGGCAATAAGATCTGCCTGAATCCAGGCAGGACGATGTTTGAGATCTGTTCGGACACGAATGCGGCCAGCTGGTCCTGACCGTACCTGGCTGGGGGTAAACCGTGACGAGACTGGTTCTATACCGGAAGGCAGTACGCCTTCCGGTTGACAACCGAAAGCCGGGTTTATAGAATAGAAGCTGAATGAAAATGATACAGGAACAGCGGGGGTCTTCAGGATGGCAGCCTGTTATCTGACCGTCGCGGCCGGAAGAAGATCTGTGAGAAGCAGGTCTTTTTTTTACGCGAACCGTGAGCCGCAGCCGAATGCGAAGGAATCGTGTGCGGCGGGCGTCGCGATAGCGAGATAAAACCCGCGCAGCGTGTGTTATCTCGTTAACGAGAAGAGCGGAAAGGAGAGTGTAGAGTTTGAAAGCCATTGTTTGTGCAGATCAGAATTGGGGAATCGGAAATCAGGGGCATCTTCTGGTCAATATTCCCTCAGATATGAAATTTTTCCGGGATACAACGATCGGCCATGTCGTGGTGATGGGAAGGAGGACCTTTGACGATCTTCCCGGCGGACGGCCGCTGGAGGGACGGGTGAATATTGTTCTGTCCCGGGATCCGAACTTCCATCCGGCGGATGTCATCGTTGTCCGGGGGAAAAAAGAACTCTTTGAGGAATTAAAAAAATACGATACAGATGAAATCTTTATCATCGGCGGCACATCTGTCTATGAGCTGATGCTTCCATACTGTGATGAGGTTTTTGCGACGAAGGTGGATTTTGTTTATCAGGCGGACTGTTATTTTCCGAACCTCGATTACATGCCGGAATGGGAACTGGCGGAGGAGAGCGAGGAGCAGACATGCTTTGATATTGAGTTTGTTTTTCGAAAATACCGCAGGAAGTATCACACGGCATTTCCTGAAATTTAAGGCATGGATCTGACAGCCCTATTGCCATAACAGTGGTGTGGGATCAAGAACGGAAAGCATTTAGTAAGCATCTTTCATTGTTTGAGATAGAAAAGAAAGGCAGACGTATGAAGACAAAGACAGTACATATCGGAAACAGAGTGATCGGAGGCGGGCATCCGATCCTGATTCAGTCCATGACAAACACCAGGACGGAGGATGTGGAAGCGACGGTTGCACAGATACAGGCGCTGACGAAGGCAGGGTGTGATATTATCCGCTGCACCGTTCCAACCATGGAAGCCGCGGAGGCTCTTACGGAGATCAAGAAGCAGATTGTGATACCGCTTGTCGCAGATATCCATTTCGACTATAAGCTGGCAATTGCCGCGATGGAACACGGCGCAGATAAGGTCCGGATCAATCCCGGGAATATCGGAAGTACGGACAGGGTGCGCGCCGTCGTGGACTGTGCCAGAGAGAGGAGAATTCCGATCCGCGTCGGAGTGAACAGCGGATCCCTGGAGAAGGATCTGCTGGAGAAGTATGGCGGCGTGACGGCCGAGGCGCTTGTGGAAAGCGCGCTGAAGCAGACAGCCATTATTGAGGACATGGGTTATGACAACCTCGTCATCAGCATCAAATCATCGAATGTCATGATGTGCGCGAAGGCACATGAGCTGATCGCGAAAAAAACGGATCACCCGCTCCATGTGGGAATTACCGAGGCTGGAACGCTCTATTCCGGCAATCTGAAATCGGCGATCGGACTGGGAATTATTCTGTATCAGGGAATCGGAGATACCATTCGCGTATCCTTGACGGGGGATCCTCTTGAGGAGATCCGGACGGCAAAGTTCATCCTTCGGACGCTTGGACTGAGGAAGGGGGGAATCGAGGTAGTTTCCTGCCCGACCTGCGGAAGAACGCAGATCGATCTGATTCACCTTGCAAATGAAGTGGAGAAAATGACGGAGGACTATCCGTTAAATCTTAAGGTTGCGGTGATGGGATGCGTTGTAAATGGACCGGGTGAAGCCAGAGAGGCTGATCTTGGCATCGCCGGCGGAAGGGGCGAAGGGCTTCTGATCCGAAAAGGCGAAATTATTCGGAAGGTTCCGGAGGATCAGCTTCTGGATGCCCTCAGAAAGGAACTGGATAACTGGGAGAAGCCGGGAATGTGATGATGTCAGGGTCGAAAGAGGATTGGATCCCGGCATCTTGCGATGGGAGAGACAGGTCTTAGATGAGCAATACGGACATTCAGAGAGAAATCGACAACCAGAAGAACGGGGAAATTCGGGCAGAGAGCGGAGTGCAGAGGAACGCGGACACAGCAGCGGCGCAGGGGCAATGCGCGGAGGAGCCGGAGAGCCGGAAGCTTGCGGATGCCTTTCCAAATCTGGAGCTCGAGGGGGAGCTTGAGGAATATCTGCAATTCGCTGTAGTAAGAAAGGCTGCATATAACCGGAAACGCGGCGTTTTGCACATCTATCTGGAGAGCCCGCAGTGGATTCACAGAAAGTATATAGATCAGCTGGAGACGGAAATTCATCGCCAGCTTTTTTCGGATGCCGGTTTTTGTGTGAAGGTGACGGAAAAATTTCATCTTTCCAGACAGTATAATCCGGAGAAGCTTCTGGAGGTGTATCGTCCCAGCATTCTGTACGAGCTGAAGAAAAGGGACATCTTCCTGGCCTACCTGTTCCGGACCGCGAAGATCAGCTTTCCGGAGGAACACCTCATGAAGGTCGAACTGGAGGATTCCGTGATCGGCCATGAGCACTGCAGGGAGCTCACTCATATTCTGGATCGGATCTTCACATACCGGTGCGGGCTTCCCGTAGAGATCGAGACCGATTTTTACCCGGTGAAGGAATCGGAGGATCTGAAGCGAAGTGCGCAGCAGATGCGGGTACAGGCAAAGCACATTTTTGAAAATTCGAAGGCGGGCCGGGAGCGAAACGGGATTTCGGAGTTCGACGGAGACGGAACCGGAGGTGAAGGGGGCCGAGCGCCGGATACGGCCTCTTCGGAGAAAGCACCAGGCGGTGGAGCTGCGGCTTCGGCAGGAAGGAGCGGCTATGGCGGCAGACAGAGCTCTGGTGGAAAGGGACGCTTCTCGAGAAGATCCGGAAGGGGCGGATTCGGCTTTGGCGATCGCCTGAAGATGGACGATGATCCGAATCTGATCTACGGAAGAAATTTCGATGAAGACAGCATCCCGATCGAATCGATCGACGAGACAACCTCGGAGGCGGTCATCCGCGGTCAGATTCTGACGATGGAAATGCGTGATCTGAGAAACGAGAAGGCTCTCGTAATCTTTGCGGTTACAGATGATACCGATACCATTCAGGCGAAGATTTTTATCATGCAGTCGCAGAAGGAGGAACTTGCCGGGGAACTGAAGGCCGGAAAGTTCATCAAGCTGAAGGGCAGAGTCATGCTGGACAGCTATGAACACGAGCTGACGGTATCTACAGTGATCGGGATCCGGAAATCGGTCAGCTTCCGGCAGGGACGCTATGACAGCAGCCCGGTAAAGCGGGTGGAGCTTCACTGCCACACGAAAATGAGCGATATGGATGGCATAACGGATGCCTCGAAGCTGGTACAGCGCGCGTATGACTGGGGCATGCCGGCAATCGCGATCACAGATCACGGGGTGGTTCAGGCTTTCCCGGAGGCGAACCATGCTCTCGAGGCCATTGATGAATCTTATCAGAAGAAATACGCGGAGGAGCACCCGGATGCCGACAAGAGCGAATTAAAGAAGGTCAAGGCGCCGTTTAAGGTCATTTACGGCATGGAGGCATATCTTGTAGATGACCTGAAGGGAATTGCCACAGACAGCAGAGGACAGAGTCTCGATGATAATTATGTGGTCTTTGATATCGAGACGACCGGTCTGTCCAACCTGACGTGCAAGATTATTGAAATCGGCGCTGTCCGGGTCGATAAGGGGGAGGTTGTCGACCGGTTCTCGGAATTCGTGAACCCGGAGGTTCCGATTCCATTCCGGATCACGGAGCTTACAAGCATTACGGATGAGATGGTGCAGGATGCGCCGCCGATCGAGGTGATTCTGCCGAGGTTCCGCGAATTCTGTCAGGGTGCTGTTCTTGTAGCTCATAACGCGGATTTTGATACGGGATTTATCAAGATGGAATGTGCGAGGCAGAAGATCGACTGGGACTTCACCTATGTGGATACCGTGGCGATGGCACAGCTGCTCCTGCCGAATCTGTCCCGTTTCAAGCTGGATACCGTCGCGAAGGCGGTGGGAGTCTCTCTGGAGCATCATCACCGTGCCGTAGATGACGCGGAATGCACAGCCTGGATCTTCGTAAAATTTGTGGCGATGCTTCACGAGCAGGGAATCCACGACCTGGATTCCCTGAACCGGGAGGGGAGCGTCAATCAGAATGCAATCCGGAAGATGAAGTCGAGCCATGCGATTATTCTCGCGAAAAACGAGGCGGGACGGGTAAATCTGTACCGCTGCGTATCGGAATCGCATCTGAAATATTTTAACCGGCAGGCGAAGCTTCCGAAGAGCTTCGTGCAGGAGCACCGGGAGGGGCTGATCATCGGTTCCGCCTGTGTGGCCGGCGATCTCTACCAGGCGTTGCTAAGAGGCGCGCCGGACACGGAGATCGCGAAGATTGTAAGCTTTTATGATTATCTGGAAATTCAGCCGCTGGGAAATAACAGCTTCCTGATCGAGGACGAGAAGAATCCGGCGGTCAACAGTATGGAGGATCTCCAGGAGATCAACCGGAAAATTATCCGTCTGGGAGAGCAGTTCCATAAGCCGGTCGTCGCGACCTGTGACGTTCATTTCATGGACCCGCAGGACGAGGTTTACCGCCGGATTATTATGGCCGGGAAGAAATTCGCGGACGCGGACAATCAGGCTCCGCTGTATCTGCGTACGACGGAAGAGATGATGGAGGAGTTCGCATATCTCGGAGAGGAAAAGGCAAGGGAGATTGTCGTTGACAATACGAATAAGATCTGTGACATGATCGAAAGGATGAGCCCGATCTACCCGGAGAAATGTCCGCCCGTGATCCCTCATTCCGATGAGATGCTGCGAACCATCTGCTACCGGAGAGCGCATGAGATCTACGGGCCGGATCTGCCGGAGCTTGTGCAGGCAAGACTGGAGAGGGAGCTGACCTCGATCATTTCGAACGGGTATGCGGTGATGTACATCATTGCGCAGAAGCTGGTGTGGAAATGCAATGAGGACGGATATCTGGTGGGATCGCGAGGATCGGTCGGCTCTTCTTTTGTGGCGACGATGTCCGGAATCACTGAGGTAAATCCACTTCCGCCTCATTATCTGTGCCATCACGATTACCATGTGGAATTCGATACGCCGGATGTTGTGAAATACCGCAAAATGGGATACTCCGGATGTGATATGCCGGACAAGAAATGCCCGGTCTGCGGCAGGGTCATGGACAAGCTGGGATTTAATATCCCGTTTGAAACCTTCCTCGGTTTCAAGGGAAACAAGGAGCCGGATATCGACCTGAACTTTTCGGGTGAGTACCAGACAAAGGCTCACGCATACACGGCGGTTATCTTCGGTGCCGGTCAGACCTTCAAGGCAGGAACCATCGGCACGCTGGCGGACAAGACTGCGTTCGGATTCGTGAAGAACTATTACGAGGAAAAGGGGATTCACAAGAGGAGCTGTGAGATCGACCGGATTGTACAGGGCTGTGTCGGGATCCGGAGGACCACCGGGCAGCATCCGGGAGGTATCGTCGTCCTTCCGCAGGGATGGGACATCAACACGTTTACGCCGGTGCAGCATCCCGCGGACGACCCGGATTCGGATATTGTCAGCACCCATTTTGATTATCACTCCATCGATTCCAACCTTCTCAAGCTCGATATTCTCGGACACGATGATCCTACCATGATCCGTATGCTCGAGGATCTGACGGGAGAGGACGCGACAAAAATCCCGCTCGATGAGCCGAAGGTCATGAGTCTGTTTCAGAATCTCAGTGCGCTGGGACTTCAGCCGGAGCAGATCCATGGCATAAAGCTAGGTACACTCGGGATTCCGGAGTTCGGCACAAGCTTCGCTATGCAGATGCTTTTTGATACGAAGCCGCAGAACTTTACGGATCTTTGTCGAATCTCAGGACTTTCTCACGGTACGGACGTCTACCTCGGCAATGCGGAGACCCTGATCAAGGAGGGGAAATGCACCCTGGGAACGGCCATCTGCTGCCGTGACGACATCATGGTTTATCTGATCAATAAGGGAATGGACTCGGAGGAGAGCTTTTCCATCATGGAGATGGTCCGGAAGGGAAAGGTTGCAAAGAAACAGTGCAAGAACTGGCCGGAATGGACAAAGGACATGAAGGAACACGGCGTTCCGGACTGGTACATCTGGTCCTGCGAGAAGATCAAGTACATGTTCCCGAAGGGACATGCCGTAGCCTACGTTATGATGGCGTATCGAGTGGGATGGTACAAGGTATACCGGCCGCTGGCGTATTATGCGTCGTATTTTTCGATACGCGCGAAGGCGTTCTCCTATGAAAAAATGTGCCAGGGACAGCGCCATCTGGAGGAGATCATGGACGAGTTCAATTCCCGCAAGGATTCCCTGTCCAAGATGGAACAGGATCAGTACGGCGATATGTGTCTCGTTGAGGAGATGTACGCGCGCGGATTTGAGTTCATGCCGATCGACATCTATAAGGTGCAGCCGCATCGTTTTCAGATTATTGACGGAAGGCTGATGCCGTCACTGGATGCGATCGATGGACTGGGCTCCGTGGCGGCGGACAGCATCGTACTGGCGGCGAGAGACGGAAAGTTTTTGTCAAAGGATGATCTGCGCCAGAGGGGAAAGGTCGGGAAGAGCATCACCGATACACTGGACCGGCTGGGGATCATATCAGATCTGCCGGAGACGAATCAGATCTCGCTGTTTGATTTTCAGATGGATGCCGTCTGAAATGGGGATGGCAAGCTTTTGCCGAATTTCAGGTATTGGTGAAGATACCGAAATGGGATCATAAAAGATCGAAAACGAGGAGGGTTTTTATATGGAGGATCTGAAAGTAAAATATCTGCAGCGGCTGGCGGAGCTGTATCCGACCATTGCCGCCGCGTCTACAGAGATCATAAACCTGGAAGCGATCCGGAATCTTCCGAAAGGCACGGAGCATTTTCTCACGGATATTCACGGAGAGTATGAGGCCTTTACGCATGTGCTGAAGAACGGATCCGGTTCCGTCAAGAAGAAGATTGACGAGGTGTTCGGGCGCACGCTGAGCGAGTCGGATAAGAGCGCTCTTGCTACATTGATCTATTATCCGAATGAAAAAATCGCTCTCGTTCGGCAGCAGGAAAAAAACATGGATGACTGGTACAAAATTACCCTGTATCGGCTAATCGAAATCTGTAAAAAAGCGTCATCGAAATATACGAGATCGAAGGTGCGCAAGGAGCTTCCGAAGGATTACGCATATGTGATTGAGGAGCTGATCACGGAGAAGCCGGATGTTCTGGACAAGGAAGCGTACTACAATTCCATTGTTGACACGATTATTGACATTCAGAGAGCAGAGGATTTCATTGTGGCGCTTTGCCACCTGATTCAGCAGCTGGTCGTGGATCACCTTCATATTCTGGGCGATATCTATGACCGGGGTCCGGGTCCGGAGCGAATCATGGACCGGCTGATGAATTATCACTCGCTGGATATCTGCTGGGGCAACCATGACATTGTCTGGATGGGTGCCGCGGCCGGATCCCTTCCGTGTATCGCAACGGTCCTCAGGATCTGCGCGAGGTACGGGAATCTGGATATTCTGGAGGACGGATACGGCATCAATATGATTCCGCTAGCTACCTTTGCTTCCAGAGTTTATGGGGATGACCCGTGTACGCTTTTTAAGCTGAAGGGTGAGAATTGCACGAGACTTCCGAATGAGAATGAGCTGAACATGCGGATGCATAAGGCTATCTCCATCATCCAGTTCAAGCTGGAGGGACAGCTTTTCCGGGAACGTCCGGAGTTTCAGATGCAGGACAGGATGCTGCTAGATAAGATTGATTATGAAAGAGGAGTTATACGACTGGGCGAAAAGGAATATACGCTTCTGGATCATAATTTTCCGACGATCGATCCGGCGGATCCGTACCGTCTGACGGAGGACGAGATGGAAGTGATGGAGCGCATGCAGCGGGCCTTTACGCAGTGTGAAAAGCTCTATCAGCACATGAATCTTCTCCTGAACAAGGGCAAGCTGTACTTTATCTATAACGACAATCTCCTCTATCACGGCTGTATCCCGCTGACCGAGGACGGCGATTTTTTGCAGGTGGATGTCTATGGAAAGAAGTTCTGTGGAAGGGCGCTTTACGACGAGCTCGAAAAATATGTCCGCAAGGCGTTTTTCGCGGTAGACGAAGAAGAGCGGAAGAAAGGGCGCGATATCATCTACTGGATCTGGTGCAGCCCGCAGTCCCCGCTGTTTGGAAAAGATAAAATGGCCACCTTTGAACGATATTTCATCCGCGAGAAGGAAACGCATGTGGAGAAGAAAAATCCATACTACCGTCTTCTGGACAACGAAGAGGTCATGGACCGTGTACTTGCAGAGTTCGGGCTTGGGTCCGACGCGCATATTGTGAACGGACATGTTCCGGTTATGCAGAGCTCCGGGGAGAGCCCGGTAAAATGCGGCGGTAAGGTGCTGATTATCGACGGCGGTTTTTCCAAGGCGTATCAGGGAAAAACGGGGATTGCCGGTTATACCCTCATCTACAATTCGTATGGGATGCAGCTCGTGGCACTGAAGCCTTTTACCTCAACGGAGGACGCTGTGCGCAACGAGACGGATATCCACGGCGAAAAAATCATGGTCATGAACGCGCCGCACAGGCTGCATGTCAGCGACACCGATATCGGGCGTCGGCTGAAGGAAAGAATCGATGAGCTGAAGGAGCTTCTGGAGGCGTATCGAAGCGGCGCGATCAATGAGATTGTTTAAAAAAGCATTCGCACTTTCGTGCCGCATACGCGTCCCTTCGTGCTCATGCTTGTTGCCTTCGAAATCGCAAAGGTCCCTTACGCGCGCTTCGCGTGCGACGGACCCTTTGGCGTTTTCGAAGAGCTTATACATTCACATCTGTGCGGAGCTGGGTGAGAAGGCGGTCATTGTCGTCCGGATTCATGAAGCAGAACCGGAAGTATTTGTTGGAGAGGAAGGGGAAGGTGGAGCAGTTGCGGATCATGAGCCCCTTCCGGATGCAGTGGTCGAAGAGAATGTCCGCGTCCATATCCTCGCGAAGAATCCGGACGAGGATGAAGTTAGCCTTCGGCTGATATACCTTGACGGAATCCCAGGTCATAAGCTCCCGGTAGATCCTGGTGCGTTCGGTATCAATCAGATTCCTGGTTTTGTTGATGTATTCGGTATCGCTGAACATCAGCCTTCCGGCGACCTCGGCGATAGAGCTGATGGACCAGGGGTTCTGCAGGGAGATCACCTTTCGGATCAGGTCGGTATTGCCGGTGATGGCGTAGCCGAGGCGAAGGCCCGGCGCCGCGAAGAATTTTGAAGTTCCTCTCAGAACGACGATGTTTGTATACGATTCGGTAAGTGGAACGGAGGAAATCCTCTCGTCCGCGTGCGTAAATTCAACATATGTCTCATCCACCATCACAAAAATGCCGTGTACCATGCAGGCATCCAGGATGGTGCGCATCTTGTCGTTTGAGATGGCGGTAGAGGTCGGATTGTTCGGATTACACAGAATGAGGAGATCAAGGTCGTCCGTAAGATGGCGGCAAAGATCGGCTGGATTCAGCTGAAAATCTTCCTCTTCTTTCAGAGGATAGTAGACGGTCTGACCGCCTCTCAGAGATATTTCTCTTTCATACTCGGAATAAGAGGGCCCGAGAATCATAGCCTTTTTCGGCGCATCGGCCTGGATCATCAGGGAGATGAGCTCTGTGGAGCCGTTACCGACGATGACGTTTTCGTAGGTGGTTCCCGCATATTCCGCGATAACCTTCCGAAGATCCTTGTATTCCCGGTCGGGATAGGTCTGAATAACGTCGATATGCTCGCTGATAGATTCCCTGAGATTGCCGGAGATTCCGAGCGGATTGATGTTCGCAGAAAAGCTTGTGATCTTTTCCTTCGGGATATGATAGATTTCTTCTATTTTTTCCAGATCGCTTCCATGAAAATGATCCTTATGCTTCAGGGTAAACTGAGCCATATTTGACACCTCGATTTCTAAGTATTGTATAGATTACAGTCCTGCTGCCTTCGAAATAGCAAAAGTCTCTTACGTGCGCTACACGTGCGACGAGCCCTTCTGCGTTTTCGAAGAGCTTACAGTAAATCGTAGCCGTTTTAGTGCGTGCATGATCAATAACTGCGCAGGTGAACGGATCTCACGAGCGCCGGTCAGAACATTGCGCAGGTCCTGCATATGTTGTATACTGCAATGTGGATGAGACTCCGAATTGGTCTCGTTCGGAACTAAGTGTAATTCGAATGCGGGTATTCGTCAAGCTTCCGTGTAGTCTCCGGATCAGGGAGTCGGGGACGCAATTTTCCGGAAAATGTTCGGAAAAGGTGACGGCATGACGCAGGGCCGCTTTAGGATAAGGTGGGAGTATTGAAGAATAAGGACAGAATAATAGAGGCCGGGTTCGTATATGATCTTCCGAAGCTGGTTTTTTCTGAAGAGGAATATCGCATTGTAGTGGGTGAGGGTGAGGTCCGCAGAGGGACGTTTCATGTCCGGGCTTCGGATGGCAGTACGATCCGGGGAAGTGTGCTGTCGGAAGACTACAGGATCCATCTGCTGACGACGGAATTCGAGGGCAAGGATTGTGAGATCGGTTTTCTTGTGATAACCAAAGGATTGCTCACCGGTCAGAGTGTACGCGGGAGTATCCTGGTGAGCAGCAATATTGCCGAAAAAGAATTCTCTGTGTATGCGGAGATTGTGGATATACCGGGACAGGGTGAGGAGCCGGAGATACGGACGCTGGATGATTTCTCAAGGCTTTGTCAGAAGAGCCTTCGTGAGGGATTTCTGATGTTCACAGATCCGGGGTTTTCAAGAATCCTGAACGGCAACAACCGGCAGTATCTGGGACTTTACCGTGGGATGTCGCACAATCCGGTCACCTATCAGCATCTCGAGGAATTTCTGGTTTCGACAGGCAAGAAGGAGCCGATCGAGATTACGCTGGACAAGCAGCAGAAGGCGGTTTACCACCTGGATGTGTCCCAGAAGGACACGCTCTATGTCTACCGGAACGTATGGGGATATATCCGGCTTGAGGTAGAGGTAGAGGGTGACTTCCTCGAGGTGACGAAGAAGGTGATTACTACCGAGGATTTCATTGGGAAGGTATACGGGCTGGAATATATCGTTCACAGCGACAGACTCGGAGAGGGAAAGTCCTTTGGGAAAATCCGGATTCGCAGCGTTCACCAGGATCTGGAGTACACCGTTGAGGCATCCCGCAAAGAGGAGTCGGAGATCCTTCCGTCTGCGGTACGAAGCAGAAAGATTGCCTGGCTGATGAGGGATTTTCTGGGCCTTCAGCTTCACACGCTGGATTATCGAAGCTGGCTGGAGTCGTCTTCGATGACGGTGCATGAGATGCTCGAGGAGAATCCTGACGACTCGGCGGCTATTCTTTATGCCGCTTATCTGGAATTTTCCAGAGATGACAACGGAAAGGCGATGGAGCGGCTTTGGCCGATCAAAGATGGAAAGGTTACTCCTGCGAACAGTGAGGAAAAGGGAATCTACCTTTCGCTCGCGAAGGAGGTGGGACTGCTTCCGGAGGAAAAACGCGATATTCTCCCGCTTCTTATGAAATACTACCGGAAGAATCCGGGAAGCTATCTTCTGCTGAAGCTCTGTCATCAGGAGGAGAACGGGGAGATTGTAAATTCGGCGGACCGTATGCAGGAGTACGAGGACTGCTTCAATGCCGGATGCATGAGCCCGTTTCTGTACCTGGACGCCTGGAATCTCCTGGCGCGTGAGGAGTCTCTGCTCCGCAGGCTTTCACCATTTATGATCCAGGTTCTGAATTTCGGTCTGAAGCACGATTTTATCACGGAAGGGCTGCTACAGAGAACCGCTTTTCTGAGCGATAACGAAAAGAACTTCAATCGGCCGGTGTATCGGATTCTCTCCACCGGATACAAGAAATATCCAAATGATGCTGTTGTTGAAGCAATATGCAAGCTGCTGATCAAGGGAAATCCGGTGGATCCGTGCTGTTTCCCCTGGTATGAGAAGGCGGTGCTTCATGATCTGCGTATTACAAGGCTCTATGAATATTATATGGAGACGTATCACAAGCCGGCGAGCGAGAGACTCCCGCAGCAGATCCTGATGTATTTTGCGACGAACACGGAGCTTGCGGAGAAGAAGCGTGCGCTCCTGTATGCGAGCATCGTGCTGAACCGCGAGGAGGACGACACCAGCTTTCTGAACTACGGCCGCTACATTCGGACCTTTGCGATGGAGTCTCTTCGCAAGGGACGGATGAACGAGAATTACGCAGTGCTTTACCGGCAATTTTTCCGTAAACCGGATTCTCCGGAGATCGCGGAGCTGCTGGGAAATGTTCTGTTTGTGCATAAGGTCACGGTTTCGGACCCGATGGTGCGGCAGGTGGTTGTGAGCCACTACGCGCTGAAGGAGGAGGAAGTCGCGATGGTGAAAGACGGGGTGGCTTACCCCAGGATCTACACCGATGACGCCGCTGTTCTCATGGAGGATGTGCATCATCGCCGATATGCGACGACTGTTCCCTTTGAAGTGACCGGGCTCATGGATTCCCGGGAAAGTGCACATGCTATTCTGGAACAGGGTGTGAGCCATCCGGGAGCGGAGCTTTCCATCTGCCGGGAGAAGGCGTTTCAGATGGACGTTAACAGCCGTACTGTTTCTGCCTATCGGATGGCGGTTACGGAGGATGCGTTTACGGATGAGTATCGCCGAACTCTGCGCAGAAAGCTTCTGGAGTATGATATGGCGCATCCCGATGAGGGACTTCTTCCCAGGAATATGAGCGAGGAGGAAATCAACCGCTATGCGGAGGCAGATAAGGTCAGTACGATCGTGCTGCTGATCCGTGAGGGCCGTTATGAAGAAGCTTTTCATGTGATATCGGAATTCGGATGTGAGGGTGTGCCCACCAGGCTTCTGCTTCGTTTATCCAGCCGCCTGATCCTCGGAGGGGGAGAGGACGGAGAGAAGCTTTTGCAGCTGACCGAGTACGTATTCAAAAAGGAAAAATATGACGAGGTTATGCTGAGCTATCTTCGGGATCATTACCGGGGATCTGTCCGGAATCTGTGCAGATTATGGAGGAGACTGAAGGGATTTCAGCTGGAAACGCTCCGTCTGGACGAGCGGATTTTGCTGCAGTCGATCCGTACGCATCAGTTCCCGGACGACGAGGCAAAGATTTTGGAAGATTATATCCGTCAGCAGGGAAGACCGGAGGTAACGGCGGCGTTTCTCGCGTATCTGTCGGATTATTATTTCCTTGGGGGACGTGGAATTTCCGGTCCGGTGTTTGTCCTCATGGAGAATGCAATGGACCGCGGAGAACTGGATTATACGATCTGTAAGCTTGCTCTTTTACAGTATTATTCGACGAAGGATGAATTGGACGATGGGCGAATGGAAAGAGCGGGCGCTATGTTGAAGCAGATGGATGAAAAGGGTCTTCGTTTTGAATTTTATCAGAAGCTTCCGAAGCGGTTGATTCAGGCATATCAGATCGAGGACAAGGTGTTTGTTCAGGACCAGTTCCAGCCAGACAGCCGGGTGATTCTTCATTACCAGCTGACCGAACAGGACGGCGGACAGTCGGAGTGGATCAGCGAGCCGATGAAGAATGTCTACAATGGCATCTTTGTGAAGGAGTTTCTGCTGTTTTACGGCGAGACTCTGCGCTATTACATGAGCGTTATGAAAGATGGAAAAATAACGGATTCTGATACGTATGAGGTCTCTCTCGTGGATATGGATACGTCCGGGACGACGAAATTCCGGCTGCTTAATCGCATGCTGGAAGCACGGGATCAGGGCGATGACGAAAAACTGCGGGAAGCAGAGAAACAGTATCTGCGACAGGATAATTTTGTCAGGCAGTTCCTGAAGCTGATGAATTGAGGAGGTGCGGATGAGCGCAAGAGAACTGATTGTAGGGATAGATCTTAACCGAAATCAGCCGCAGATCTGTTACTATGAGCGAGAAAAAGAAAACACGGTTACAGCGCCGATGAAGGTCGGGAACGATATGGTTTCCTTCCGTGAGATTCTCGACGGGGTTGAAAATCTGGTTCATGATTTTCCGGACGAGAAGGAACGGGAGCGAAGGAGGGATGAGCTGGAGGAGACGGCCGCAGAGACGATGCGCAAGGCGCTTTATACTCTGGGCCTGAATGATCCGGGATCACAGATCGTCGGAATTACGATAACGGTTCCTGTCCTGACCCGTCCGATCGTACATCTGGTCAAATCCATCTACCGGCAGCTGGGACTTGCAAAGGCCCGCGCTTTTCTTCAGGATTACAAGGAAAGCTGCTTTTACCATACGATTTATCAGAAGAGGGAGCTCTGGAACCGGAATGTCGGGTTCTTTATCTTTGAGGGAGAGAAGGTTTCTTTTCTGTCCATGAGCATGAATCCGCAGACAAGACCGGTGACCTTTACGATGGAGGACGGAATCACAATCAGTCTGAAGGAGGACCGGAGCCTTTGGGATGAGCAGTTCTATAATATGATCAACGCTTCTCTCCGGCAGAACATGTATTCTTGCATTTTTCTGATGGGAGATACGTTTGACCGGTCCTGGGCGGGGCGCTCCATTGCACTGCTTTGCCGGGCGGGGCGGAAGGTTTTTGTGGTCGATAATCTCTATGCGAGAGGCGCGTGCTACACGGCGCAGGAGAAGGTCGTCCAGAGAAAGTTCCCGGACTGTCTGTATCTCGGGGATGAAATCATCCGCAACAATATCGGAATGAAGATGTACCTTCAGGGGAGAGAAACCTATTATCCGTTGATCGCCGCGGGAGTAAACTGGTATGAGGCGGATAAGATCTGTGAGTGTATTTTGATCGGCAAAGAGCATGAGCTGCGGTTTCTGATCAGTCGTATGGATGAAAAGGATCAGAAGGTATCGGTAATGGAGCTGCCGGAGCTTGACGACCGTCCGGACGGGACGACCCGTCTGCGGATTCATTTGTCGTGCGAATCTTCGAAGCGCTGCGTGATTGAAGTTGAGGATCTGGGATTCGGAGATATGTATCCGGCGACCGGAAAAGTCTGGCGGGAAATTCTGGAGGAGTGAAACAAATGAGCATGGCTGTGTTGTGTCAGGTGAAGAGGGCGGACCATCCTTTTTATATCCGCGACATTGATCTGAATATTTACTCGATTGAGGAGCTCTGCTATTTTGTAGATCATAATCTAGCTCTGGTTGAAGAGGATTTCTTTGACGATGCTCTGATCGGATGGATCGGAGAGGAGCTTCAGGATCACAATTTTGTTCGGACGCTGGAGAGAATCCGGAAGGAGGGCGTACAGCCGCTTGGAAGAATGCTGCATGCTCTGAATGCTGAGACCGGATGGATCTATGTGCAGGACCGGGAGGCATTTGAGAAAACGCTTGACGGCAACCGGAAGCTTCCCGGACCGGAAAGACTGCGCCTGCGGGCTGATTCGCTGGTAGGTTACGGAAAATACACGAAGGCGATCGAGGAGTACAAGAGAATTCTTGGAATGGAAGATCTGGAGGGGCTCGGCGAACAGTTTCTGGGCACGGTGTACAACAATATGGGGGTCACCTATGCCAGGTTGTTTGAGATGGATGAGGCGATCAATTGTCTGAGAAAGGCCTATGACAGCATTCACTCCAGAGAGGCTCTCAGGAATTATCTCTGCGCCGTTTACCTTGCGAGAGGGACAGAAGGTTTTGAAAACTCTGCTGATGAGCTGAAGGCGGATAAAGAGACCAGAGAGACCCTGCTTTCCGAGATCAAGGATAGGAAACTACCGGAGCCTGAGGGGGATATTAATTCCCTGCTTGGCGAATGGGTCCGCGAGTACCACAGGGAAACCGCGAGGTAACAGAGAACTCGAAGGTATTATATTTAGCGTCGCCCGGGTCAGACTGTTTGAGAGACAGGCGGGCGACGCAAATCAATCAAATCCAAGCAAATCTTAAAATCGTCGTCTGGTCCAGGACCGTATGAGGCTCGCCAGGCGACGCAAATCAAGCGAATCTCTAAATCGTCGCTTGCTTCAGGGTATATGAAGCTTGTCTGGCGGCGGAAAACAAGCAAATCACAAAATCGTCGCTTAGTTCAAGGTACATGAGCAGGAGTCAGGCGACGCAAATCAAACAAATCTCAAATTCGTCGCTTGCTTCAGGGTATATGAAGCTTGTCGGGCGGCGGAAATCAAACAAATCACAAAATCGTCGCCCGGTTCAGGGAACATGAAGCTTGTCAGGCGACGGGAATCAGGCAAATTATAAAATCGTCGCATGTTTTAGAAAAGAGGATAAGAGGAAGGAGAAGGTATGGAACGTGAAAGAATGGATCAATATCTGTATGCAAGTGAAGAACTATATGCTTGGATTTTAAAACGTGCGGACGCTTTAAAAAAGGTAATAGATTAAAAAAGAAAAGGATCTTGCAAAGTACCAGGCAAAGCTTCCGCCGGTAAAGATTAAAGCGTCTGCAGATGGAAAAAATCACGCTAGAGAACAATTTTATTGGCGGAAGAGCGCTGACGAAAAAACCGGAACGTATCTTAAAAAGACGCCGGAGAACATAAAATTTATTAAGATGATGATTCAAAAAGAATATGATCAGAAACTGCTGAAAGCAGCCAATAATGAGTATAAGTATTTGCTGGGCGGGAAACGCTTCTGCATGATGGATTCTTTTGAGAAAGCATATGATTCCATGGGTGCGGTGAAGCAAAAATGGGTCTCTCCTGCTTTTGTAAGCGATGAACAATATGAGGAAGAATGGCTTCGGCAATCCTTTTCTGATGCGGGATATAAGAGCGAGAACAAAGTCTATAAAACAAAACAGGGGGAAGAAGTCAGATCAAAATCGGAACTAATCATTGCAAATGCACTTTTCGAAAAAAAGATTCCATATCGCTATGAGTATCCACTGACAGATTCAGGACGGATATGGGCAGTGCCGGATTTTACGGTTTTAAACGTCTGTGAGCGGAAGGAGTACTATTGGGAACATTTTGGAATGATGGGAGATCCGGAATATGCAAGAAATACGATGAAGAAGATTCGAAGTTATGAAAAGCATCATATGTTTCCCGGAAACGAAGTTATCTATACGTTTGAGTCAGATGAGGTTCAAATTAACGTAGAAAGCATAGAAGATATTATTGTAACATATTTTGGAAGAAAATACCGTCCGAACCTGGACTGAAAAGTTCATGTTACACAGTATAAATATCTCGGAAAGTTTTCTTGACAGAAGCTGTGAAACGTGGTTTAATATCAACATAATTTAAGACTACATCAGTTTAAACCGTTGAAGTGGAGATAAAGCGGATGGGGCACTCACAGAGAGTCCGGGGAGGTGTGAGCCGGGCAGGACGCTGATCTGTAAATGGACCACTGAGGGCAGGGTGAAAGTATAGGATGAACACCGCAGGTGATCATGGTACGAGTAGCTTCTGACGCAGGGCATACGTTACATGCCGGAGATATGATGGTATCTCATGAGTGTGTGGAGACACAAATACAAGGTGGCACCGCGGGAATCGAAGCTGTACGATTATACCCGCCCTTGACAGAAGAAAATCTGTCATGGGCGGGTATCTTAATGTATAAGTCCAGTCGCATGACAGAGACGGACTGCACACCTGTAGGGTGTGCAGGTCCGGCTATGGCTTTGCGAATACCTGTTAGCGGCACGAAAGCTGCGAAGCAGCGAAGTGACGCGGGGACTTATACTGTAACAAAACGAAATCAGCTCTTCGAAAACGCAGAAGGACTCGTCGCACGCGAAAGAACTTAGGACTCTTCGAAAACGCAGACAAACCGTATGTTGCGAAACATGTGTAAGAGAATGAAGTGACGCGTATGCGGTTTCAGGAAACTTCAGGATACGGAGGAAATGTTATGAAGCAGACATCGTTCGAGGAAGTGAAGAAGATTGCAGCATCCGGCGATTATAAGCGAATTCCGGTGACAAGGGAGATTCTCTCCGACATCCGCACACCGGTGGAAACTCTGAGAGCACTGCAGAATGTCAGCAGCCACTGCTTTCTCCTGGAGAGTGTGGAGGACAGCCGGCAGTGGGGCAGATACACGTTTCTCGGATTTGATCCGTCCATGGAAATTTCGTGCAAGGATCATGTCCTTACCGTAAATGCCGGCGGCAGAATCCGGATGGAAACCGCCCATCCGGGAATCTACATCAAGCAGATTATCCACGAGAACAGATCGCCGCGGATTCCGGGACTTCCCACGCTGACAGGAGGGCTCGTCGGTTATTTTTCCTACGATTACATTCAGTATGGTGAGCCGGAGCTGAAGCTGGACGCGCCGGATGAAGACAGGTTTGATGACGTAAATCTGATGCTGTTTGACAAACTGATCTGTTACGATAACTTCCGTCAGAAGATCGTCCTGATTGTCAATATCCATACGGAGTGCATGGAGACCGATTACAACAAGGCTGTTATTCAACTGGATGAGATGGAAAACATCATCCGGAACGGAAAGCCGAAGAATGTGCCTGTGGGGCATCTGCTTGAGCCGCTGAAGCCGAAGCTTTCTCTGGAGGAGTTCTCGGAAAAGGTTGAGAAAATAAAGCATTACATCCGCGAGGGAGATATTTTTCAGCTTGTTTTCTCGAATCCCATGAAGGCGGCGTATGAAGGCAGCCTCCTGAATACCTACCGCGTTCTCAGAACGACAAATCCGTCACCGTACATGTTTTATTTTTCGGGGGATGATGTGGAAATCGCAGGAGCTTCTCCGGAAACGCTCGTAAAGGTGGAAAACGGGGTAATCCGGACCTTCCCCCTGGCGGGAACAAGGCCGAGAGGACGGGATGACCAGGAGGATCAGCGTCTGGAGAAGGAGCTTTTGTCCGATGAAAAAGAGCGTGCGGAGCATAATATGCTGGTGGATCTTGGACGAAATGATCTCGGCAGACTGTGCAAATTCGGGACAGTGGAAGTTGAAAAATATATGTGTATTGAAAAATACTCGCATGTCATGCACATCGGATCGGCTGTAAAGGGGGAGCTTCGCGATGACAGGCAGGCCATCGATGCCGTAGACTCCGTGCTGCCGGCGGGAACGCTCTCGGGAGCTCCGAAGTTCCGCGCATGTGAACTGATCAATGAGCTGGAGAATGACAGAAGAGGAATTTACGGCGGCGCAGTCGGATATGTTGATTTTACGGGGAATCTGGATGTGTGCATCGCGATTCGTCTGGCATATAAGCGGAATGGGAAGGTATTCGTTCGTTCGGGCGCCGGGATCGTCGCGGACAGTGTTCCGGAGAAGGAATATCAGGAATGCCGGAATAAAGCGAGAGCCGTGGTGGAAGCTCTTAAGAAAGCGGAGGAAGAAGAATGATTCTGTTAATTGACAACTACGACAGTTTTTCATATAACCTTTACCAGCTGATCGGCGCCCTGAACCCGGATATTGAGGTGATTCGGAATAATGCAAAGACAGTCGGAGAAATCAGAGATATGAAGCCGGACTGCATCATTCTATCTCCGGGACCGGGAAAGCCGAAGGACGCGGGTATCTGCGAGGATGTCGTCCGGGAGATGGGCGGAGAGGTGCCGATCCTCGGCGTCTGTCTCGGCCATCAGGCAATCTGCGAGGCGTCAGGCGCCGTGATCTCCTACGCGAAAAAGCTGATGCACGGCAAACAGTCACGGGTGAAGCTCGATGTGACGGCACCGATTTTCAGAGGACTCCCGGAAGAGGTGACCGTGGGGCGGTATCATTCCCTGGCAGTCATGGAGGACACGCTTCCGCCCCAGTTGAAGGAAATCGCAAGGGCTGACGACGGAGAGGTCATGGCTGTGGCGGACATGGAAAGTAAGATCTACGGGCTGCAGTTTCATCCGGAATCGATTATGACGCCGGAGGGAAAACAGATGCTTCGGAATTTTCTGACGAGCAGCGGAATCGCGGCGGCGGAAGACAGTGAAAAATAGAAGAAATACATTGAAGAATAGAAGCATCAGAGAATAGGAGCATTCAAGAATAGAGGCATCAAAGAATAGAAACCTTCAAGAATAGAGGCATCAAAGAACGGAAGAAATTCATCGAAGAATAACGAAAATACATCGACAGGAGGAAAGAAAAGTGATTAAAGAAGCCATTGAAAAAATCGTAGACAAACAGGATCTTACCTATGACGAGGCTTACACCGTCATGAACGAGATCATGAGCGGACAGACGACGCAGACACAGAACGCCGCCTTTCTTGCGGCACTTTCCACAAAATCCGCGAAGGCGGAAACTATCGATGAGATCTCCGGCTGCGCGCAGGCGATGAGAGAGCATGCGATCCCGGTCAGACATCCCGGGATGGAGGTTCTCGAGATCGTGGGTACGGGAGGCGATAAATCCCATACCTTTAATATCTCGACGACGAGCGCCTTTGTCATTGCGGCAGCCGGAATTAAGGTCGCGAAGCACGGTAACCGCGCGGCATCCTCACTCTCCGGAACAGCGGACTGCCAGGAGGCGCTTGGGGCAGATATCAACCAGGATCCGGAGAAGGCGCTGCGGCTTCTGACAGATGTCGGAGTCTGCTTCCTCTTCGCCCAGAAATACCATACAGCGATGAAATATGTAGGGGGTATTCGCAAGGAGCTCGGCATCCGGACGGTATTTAACATTCTGGGACCGCTGACGAATCCGGCAAATCCCGAGTATTTCCTTCTCGGCGTGTACGATGAGTATCTGGTAGAGCCGATTGCAAAGGTTCTGGACAAGCTCGGCGTGAAGCGCGCATTTGTCGTATACGGGCAGGACCGCCTGGATGAGATTTCTGCGAGCGCCCCGACCACTGTCTGCGAGCTGCGGGACGGATATTACAGGTCGATGGTCATCACCCCGGAGCAGTTCGGTCTGACGCGCGGCACGAAGGATGAGCTTGTGGGAGGAACTGCGGAGGAAAACGCGCAGATCACAAGGAATATCCTCAACGGCACAATTCAGGGAACAAAGAGGAACGCTGTGCTTCTGAATGCCGGAGCTGCAATCTATGTAGCGGGAAAGGCGGACAGCATCGACGAGGGGATCCGGACGGCAGCGGAATTGATCGACAGCGGAAAGGCAGAGAAGGTTCTCGAGGATTATATCCGGGAATCCAATGCGTAAGAAAACGGCGCGGTTCTCAGCATGGCTGTGAGGCTGGCTGCTTTATGCCGCAGGCAGAGCAAAACCGTAAGGACTATCAGATGTGCGGTACTGATATAGGAGGATACATGATATTAGATGATCTGGCGGAAGCCACAAGAAACCGTATCCGAAAACAGAAAGAGGCGATTCCTCCGGAGGAACTCCGGCGGAGGGCAGAGTCCATGAAGGCGGACACCGGCTTTCCCTTCGAGGCAGCGCTGGCGCGTCCGGGGATGTCCTTTATCTGTGAGGTAAAAAAAGCATCTCCATCGAAGGGACTCATTGCGCCGGATTTTCCGTATCTGGAAATCGCGAAAGAATATGAAGCAGCAGGGGCATCCGCTATCTCATGCCTGACAGAAACGGATTATTTTCTGGGCAGTGACAGGTATCTGGAGGATATCGCGTCCGCGGTGCAGATCCCGGTTCTCCGGAAGGATTTTACAATTGATCCGTACATGATCTGGCAGGCCAGGGTGATGGGCGCCTCCGCTGTGCTTCTGATCTGTGCCATTCTCAGCGAAGAGCAAATCCGGGAATTCCGGGAGATCGCGGAGGGGCTTGGACTTTCCGCTCTTGTGGAGGCACATGACGAACAGGAAGTGGAGACGGCTGTCCGGGCGGGAGCGCGTATGATCGGAGTGAATAACCGGAATCTGAAGGATTTTACGGTTGATGTCCGGAATTCGGTGCGGTTGAGAGGAATGATTCCAAAGGATGTGATCTATGTTTCCGAGAGCGGAATCCGGACTCCGGAGGATGTCGGGGCGCTCTTCCGGAACGGTACAGACGCTGTTCTGATCGGGGAGACGCTGATGCGCAGCCCGGATAAGAAAGCGGAGCTTGATTTTCTGCGCCGGGACTGTGTGGACCGCTGAAATTGAAGAATCAGATTCGGAGGAAAACGTGAAGGAACAATGCAAGATTAAGATCTGCGGAATGCGAAGGGAAGAGGACATCCGGGCGGTGAACCGATGGCGGCCGGATGCCGTCGGGTTTATCTGCACGTCCCGTTTCTGGAGGTACATCCCGATAGAACAGGCGGCGAAGCTTCGGGGTATACTGGATCCTTCCATCAAGGCCTGCGGCGTTTTTGTGAATGAACCATATGAGTATATCGCGGAGTATCTGAAAAAGGGAATCATCGATGCGGTTCAGCTTCATGGAGACGAGGATGAGTACTACATCCGTCAGCTTCGGAAGGTCATGCTTTTTCAGGATACGCTGGTTCCGGTGATCAAGGCCTATAAAATCACCTCGGAAAAAGATATGATTCGCGCGAAGGCGAGCATTGCGGATTATGTGCTTCTCGACAGCGGGGCCGGAACGGGGCAGAGGTTCGACTGGAGGCTGATCCGGGATGTCGGAAGACCCTATTTTCTGGCCGGAGGGCTTACCCCCGAAAACATCCGCGAAGCGGCGGAACGCTTCCGGCCGTACTGCCTGGATTTGAGCAGCGGGGTGGAGACAGACCGGGTAAAGGACCCGGAGAAGATCCGTCAGGCGATTGAGAATCTTCGGAGATAGTATATATGGCAGCTATTCCGGGAAATCCGTTCCCGGAGTTTGAATAAATTCATAGAGAATAATACAGTGGAGGAAAAAATGACAAATCCAAACGGAAGATTCGGTGAATTCGGAGGACAGTATGTTCCGGAAACATTGATGAACGAACTGATTCATCTGGAAGACGCTTACAACCATTACAAAAAGGATCCGGAGTTCGTGGCGGAGCTGGATTCGCTGATGAAGAACTATGCGGGTCGTCCTTCCCTTCTCTACTATGCGGAGAAGATGACAAAGGACCTCGGAGGTGCAAAGATCTATCTGAAGCGAGAGGATCTGAATCACACCGGCGCTCACAAGATCAACAACTGTCTGGGACAGGTTCTTCTTGCGAAGAAGATGGGAAAGACCAGAGTCATCGCCGAGACGGGAGCGGGACAGCACGGTGTAGCGACAGCTACCGTTGCTGCATTGCTCGGCATGGAGTGCGAGGTCTTCATGGGAGAGCTCGACTGCCAGAGGCAGAAGCTGAATGTCTATCGGATGGAGCTTCTCGGCGCAAAGGTTCATCATGTAAAGAGCGGATCCATGGTTCTGAAGGACGCCGTGAATGAGGCGATGCGTGAATGGGCCGGACGCGTGGAGGATACTCACTATGTGCTCGGCTCCTGCATGGGACCGCATCCGTTCCCGACCATCGTCCGTGATTTCCAGTCGGTTATCTCAAAGGAAGCAAGGGAACAGATTCTGGAGAAGGAAGGTCGGCTTCCGGATGTGGTGATGGCATGCGTAGGCGGCGGCTCCAATGCAATCGGTGCTTTTTATAACTTCATACCGGATACAGGGGTCAGACTGATCGGATGTGAGGCTGCGGGCAGAGGCGTGGATACCGGTGAAACTGCGGCTACCATGGCAGTCGGCAAGCTCGGCGTCTTCCATGGAATGAAATCGCTGTTCTGCCAGAATGATTACGGACAGATCGATAAGGTATATTCGATTTCTGCGGGCCTTGATTATCCGGGAATCGGGCCGGAGCATGCATATCTGAAGAGTATCGGCCGTGCGGATTATGTTCCGGTGACCGATGATGAAGCAGTCGATGCGTTTGAATATTTGTCTCGCACAGAGGGAATCATTCCGGCCGTCGAGAGCGCGCATGCGGTGGCCTATGCGAGAAAGCTTGCGCCGACAATGAATAAGGATCAGATCATGATCGTCTGCCTGTCCGGACGCGGTGACAAGGATGTGGCATCTATTGCAAAATACAGAGGAGTGGATATCGATGAGTAAAAAAATAGCAGACGCATTTAAAAACGGCAAAGCATTTATTCCATTTATCACCGCGGGTGATCCGTCCATCGAAAAGACAAAGGAATTCATTCTGACTATGGAGAAGGCGGGTGCGGATCTGATTGAAATCGGTATTCCGTTTTCGGATCCGATCGCGGAAGGTGTCGTGATACAGGAGGCCGATCTTCGGTCCCTGGAGGCGGGAACAACAACGGATACGGTTTTTGACATGGTTGCGGATCTGAGAAAAGAGACCGATATGCCGCTGGTTTTTATGACGTACCTGAACATTGTATTCTATTACGGCTATGAAAGATTTTTCAAACGCTGTGAAGAGGTCGGGATCAGCGGTATCATCATCCCGGATATGCCGTATGAAGAAAAGGGAGAGTGCTCGGATATCGCTGCAAAGCACGGCGTTGAAGTGATCTCCATGATTGCGCCGACATCAGAGAAGAGAATCCGGATGATTGCCGGTGAGGCGCGCGGCTTTATCTACGTTGTGTCCTCGATGGGAGTCACCGGAGTACGATCAAAGATCACGACAGATCTCGGCTCGATTCTCGGCCACATTAAGGATGCCACGGATGTTCCGGCAGCCATCGGGTTCGGAATCAATACACCGGAGCAGGCAAAGGAAATGGCTTCGATTGCGGACGGCGTCATTGTCGGAAGCGCAATTGTAAAGCTTGTGGCCAAATACGGAGCAGAGGCTGCTCCGTATATCTACAGCTATGTAAAAAGCATGAAAGATGCCATCCGCATATGAAACATATGAAAACAAAATAGTACGAATTTCCGCTTCCGGACAGAAGAGACGATGGCAGTCCCGCGTCCGGAAGCGGTTTTTTGCGCGAACAGTGAGCCGCAGCCGAATGCGAAGTATTCGTGTGCGGCGAGCGTCGC
>OMUU01000006.1 GCA_900314295.1 uncultured Lachnospiraceae bacterium
TGCGAAGTATTCGTGTGCGGCGAGCGTCGCGATAGCGAGATAAAACTCGCGCAGTGCGTATTATCTCGTTGGAGTCTCTGCCATCAGCAATGATGGCAGGGGCTTTTGCACAGATCAACGGTCACCGAATCATATTGTACAGATCAACGGTCATCGTATTATATTGTATAGATCAACGGTCACCGTATCACAGCCCGGAATGAGTGAATCGCTGGTAAATCGCTCAGAGGAAGAATGTCATAATGTAGGCTAATACTTCATCCGGGATCCATCCGGCAAAGATGCGGTCAAGCGTGCACAAAATCCCCGGAGTGGAAAGCGCATGGCGGTGCTGGGCATCGAAGAGGGAGATTCGCACGACGCGAGAGGCATTTGACGTCAGAAAGAGCTTCTTTTGCCTGCCGGCAGCCTTGGCAATGAATTCCGTATCCTTGATCCAGTAGGGGCAGACGGCGGTAACACTGATCCCTGTCTTCAACAGCTCGATCCTAAGGCCGCGGCTGTAGGAATAGAGCAGGGACTTGGAAGCCGCGTAGCAGTTAAAGAACGGAATGGGCTGAAAACCGGCGACCGAGCAGATTTCGAGGATTCGGCTTCCGGCCCGCATGTAGGGAATGACGGAAGCGGTGACGCTGATCGCGGCCTTGTCATTGGTATCGATCATCCGGCATTCCTCCTTCCTCCCGATCTCTGATGAGGAACCGTATTTCCCGTAGCCGGCACAGTTCAGAAGCATGGTCACCGAGAAGGAAGAAGGTTCAGGAGAAGAGGAGGCTTCCTGCTTCAGAAGCTCTTCAAAGGAATCAAGTTTTTCAGATTCTGTTAAATCCAGGCAGAGAATTTTCACGGGAAGATGAAGATTCTCTGCGAGAGCCTCCAGCCGTTCTCGCCGTCTTGCAATGAGCCAGAATTCGGTGACGTCGTATTTCGCCGGATTCTTGTCAATGGCCATGGCGTATTTTCTTCCAAGGCCGCTGGAGGCTCCGGTGATTATCGCAATTTTGCGTGAAGCGGGAACCGTGGCTTTCCCGTCATAAGAGTGGGGAGAAATGGCCTCTCTTGCGGAGTTCTTACTTTTATTATGATAATGGTATTTTTCAATAAAGAAGAGAACCAGCGAGATTAGCAGTGTGGAAGTTACAACGTTGCCGGAGATCCCGGCGATAATATGCCAGATTTTTTGAATCCAAGTAAAAAAATTCATAAAGTCCTCCTTTTATGCTATCATTAGCATATCTGTTCAGCCGAGTTGTTGCCTTCGAAATCGCAAAAGTCTCTTACGCGCGCTTCGCGTGCGACGAGTCTTTTTGCGTTTTCGAAGAGCTGTTTTAGCATTGATACTGTATAAGTCCCCGCTTCACGAAGTCTGCTACGCAGCTTCCGTGAAGCTAACAGGCATTCGCATTCTCGTGTCGCTTGCGCGGCACTCCATGCTCATACCTGTTGTCGTCGCAAAGCCATAGTCGGCCTTGCACGCCCTACGGGTGTGCAGTCCGCCTCTGTCATGCGACTGGACTTATACACTAATCGTATCATATCAGGAGAATTATGGCAGAGTTTAGATTTTCATTTATTCAACTTCTTTTTCGGATACTGGCGAGACAGACGGGGCAGATCGGAAAGATTGATTTTGTGCCGCAGAAGCCTCATTTTGAGGGAACGCCCATCGAGCAGCCTTTTGAGCGGGCGACACCGGAGTCACAGGGGATTTCCTCGAATCACATTCGGGAGTATCTGATTTCTCTTCATGATGATCCGGAGGCGGAGATTCAGCAGGCAATCGTGATCCGTCATGGGAAGGTAATCTGTGAATGCAGCTTTGCCCCGTATCAGCGTGGTATGTGGCATGTGACATATTCTATGTGCAAGACCTTTACGGGTATCGCGACGGGGCTGGCGATTCATGAGGGACTTCTGACGCTGAACGAAGGATTGGATGAAATTTTTCCATCCAATATCAAGCTGCTGAGCCGGTTCAGCCGGAAACGGGTTACGATACGGGATCTTCTCCAGATGACAAGCGGGGTGGATTATTCGGAGGCAGGAGCGTTGGACGGCAGCGACTGGTGCACGAATTTTATGTCGGCGGGATTCCGGTCGGATCCGGGCACAAAGTTTGACTACAATTCCATGAATTCCTTTATGCTTTCCGCAGCCATTCAGGTGAAGAGCGGGCAGACCATGTTCGAGTTTCTGAAGGACCGTATCTTCGATCCGATGGGGATTCGCGAGATTTTCTGGGAAAAAAGTCCTACGGGATATACGAAGGGCGGATGGGGATGCTTCATCCGGCCGGAGGATGCCTGCAAGATCGGTCAGCTGCTTCTGAATAAAGGGGAGTGGAACGGCAGGCAGCTCGTCCCGAGGCATTGGGTAGAGGAGATGACCAGGTCCCATGTGGACAACGGAAAGTTCGGCTACGGCTATCAGCTCTGGATGGAGGAGCGTCCGGGAGGCTATGCCATGAATGGACTGTTCGGGCAGGATGTGGTCTGCTACCCGGATCTGGATATGATCATCATGGTCAACGCGGGCAACCGGGAGCTTTTGCAGGAGGGCAATCTGACCGAGATCATGCGGCGGTACTGGGGAGCTTCCTTTGTAGCTTCCGAGGATGTCCTTCCGGAAAATCCCGCGGCTTTGCACAAACTGATGAGCACGATTGCGGAATATAGCGGAGAGGATATGTTTGGCGGCTCAGGGGTCGGGAGTGCAATTCTGGCGGAAGCTGCGAAACAGAACCTGGCCGAGATTCCGATCTATCACAAAAAGAGAAGGAGGCGAAAGGGCTGGGGCCTGTGGTCTAAGAAATCAACTGCAATGTCTCCATCTGAGATGCTGGATGTTCTGGACACGCACACCTATGTGATGGAAAAAGGGAGGGCCGGTATCTTTCCTCTTGTATGTCAGGTGACCCACAATAATTATACGGACGGAATCCGAAAGATTGGTTTTCAGAGGATCGAGGATACGATGGTCCTTCTTCTGTACGAGGGAGAGGACGTTCATCATGTGAAGGTCGGATTCGAGAGACCGGAGGTCAGTGAGATCGTTCTCCATGGTGAACCGTATTATATCGGAACGACCGGACGAATCGCGACAGACGAGTATGATCATGTAGTGCTGCTTCTGGAAATCGCCTTTCTGGAAGAGGCTTGTACGCGGAAAATAAACCTCTATTTTGACGGAGAGGATGTTCTAGTACGTTTTTCAGAAACTCCCGGTGATGCTGTTATCGCAGACGCCATCCGTTACTCCGGAGAGGATCCTGATTTTCTGAAGCTTCCGTTTATCCGGCAGTTTGTAGAGGAAGGGGGACGGGAGATTCTCGATGAATCTCTGCAGGCTGCGATTCATCCGAGAGATATCGGCCACGTGGTGTCGGCTCCGGATGAGAATTCCAGAGAGGGAATCTGATCAGAAATTATATTCGAATGGTTTTTACAGTTGTGCTCTGAGGCTGTGCGACGAAAATTCGAAACAGCTGTGGAGTTCAGAAAAAAGTATTATCAGCTGCTATTCGTATCTGCCACAATGACTGCAAGCGGAAGGTGTATCGAGATGCTCGATGTATCACATGTCACAAAAAAATACGGAAAAACAGAGGCGTGTCGGGACGTGAGCTTCCATCTTGACCCGGGAACGGTTACGGTTCTTCTCGGACCGAACGGAGCGGGCAAGAGCACGATCATGAAATCCATCATCGGCTTTTTAAGATATTCGGGAACGATCCGTGTAAACGGTCTGGACAATAGAAGCCTTGAGGCGCGAAGGATCCTGGGCTATGTTCCGGAACTTCCGTTTCTCTATCCGAATCTGACGGTAAGCGAACATATGGAGTTTCTGGCGAGAGCGTATCGGCTGCAGAATTACGGCGGCAGAAGCGAAGAACTTCTGGAACGATTCGAGCTTACCGGTCAGAAACGGAAATTCGGGGACGAGCTGTCAAAGGGAATGCAGCAGAAGCTGAGCCTGTGTCTCGGCCTTCTGCCGGATCCGGAGGTGATTCTTCTCGATGAACCGATGATCGGACTGGACCCGAAGGCCATCCGGGAGTTAAAAAGCATGATCGAAGAAATGCGGGCTTCCGGAAAAACGATTCTGGTCAGCACGCATATCATCGATACCGTGGACATGCTGTGGGACCGCACGGTCATCATGCAGGGCGGAACCGTGCGGGCCAATATCACCCGCGGGGAGCTGGATGATACGGGACGAAGCCTGGAAGAACTCTTTTTCAAGGTGACGGAGGACGGGAGTAACGGGAAATGAAGCTGTTTTGGTATTATGTACGGCATTCCGCTGCGAATCAGATCCGGAAGATGCTGAAGACAAGGGTTCTGATTTTTCTCATTGTGTGTGCGGTCATCGGTATTGCAGTCGGAACCGGCACGGGAATGTTTGTGAACGCTGTAGACCCGCGGGAACATCCGCTTAATGGGACAGCCGGGTATGAGGCGGCTGCAACGGAGGACAATGGAGACCTTCGGTCTGTCATGCAGCCTTCTTCCGATGCTTTTGATTCTTTTGCGGTTCGTGTCACCTCACTGGTCACCGGTCTGCTTCTGTTGGGTTTGTTCGCGTATGAGATAAACGGAGAGGGAAAAACAGCTCGGAGTATTTTTCTTCCCGCAGATGTGAACCTGTTGTTTGGCGCGCCGCTCAGGCCGCAGAATATCCTGATGTTCCGGCTGATGAACCGCCTGTTAGGCCTGCTATTTATGAGTGTCTATCTGTGGCTCTGGCTGCCGTCAGTATTTTCATTCTTTGCCGTTCCGGTTTTCGGTAGAATCCTGCTGTTGCTGCAGCTATTTCTCAGTTTTTCTACGGGAAAATTACTGCAGATGCTGTTTTATCTTCTGACTGCGTCAAGACCGGGAAGGCGCCGTGCCGTGCGGATCGTCACGCTGGCCTCTCTTGCGGCTGCCGGTGCAGGCTATCTCTCAGTGTTTGAAATGAGTGATAGTGCGCCCCTTGAGGCGGCGCTTCGGATGTTTGCCGGAAGGTGGAGCAACAGAATTCCGCTCTGGGGTTGGCTGAAGGCTTTGACGACGGATGCGCTTACAGGATCTTATAGGGACGGGATTTACCATCTTGCTCTAACGCTCGTCGGTGACGCTCTCCTGTTTGTTCTCGTGATGCATATTCACGCAGATTTCTATGAGGAGGCAATTTACGGCAATGACGTCCTCTCCGAGAAGAAGCAGAGAGAGGAGGCGGAATCGAAGGGAGAGCTGGTCACACCGAGCAGCCGCAGAGACAGAAGTGAGGCAGTGGTTCGCGACGGGATGAAGCGGGGAAAAGGAGCGGACGTCTTTTTTTACAAGACGATCTATAATCGCTCCCGCTTCGCCATTGGAGGTTTTTTCACGCGGATGAGTTTTCTGTATATGATCGCGTCCGCGGGGACAAGTCTCGTGTGTCAGCTTGTGTTTCACAGAAATGGGCTGATTCCCGCTGTAGTCGTTCTGTCGGTATTGACCTTTTACCGTTCTTTGAAGAATCCGCCTTCGATGGACGCGAGGACCGCTTTTTTCCACATGATACCGGAGAGAACCTGGAAAAAACTGCTTTTTTCGCTGCTGAGCGGGATCGCGAATATTTTTCTGGATCTGATTCCCGGAATCGTCGTGTTGACGATCCTGAATCTGGCAAATCCTCTGACGGTTCTGGCATGGCTGGCTTATATGCTTTCGGTCAGCTTTTTTGCCACGGTGATTGCGGCTTTTATTGAGCTGTCGATTCCGCCGTCCGTCGGGAAAATCGTGAAGCAGATGCTTCAGGTGATCTTTATCTACTGCGGATACCTGCCGGATGCGGCGATTCTGGCCTTTGGGTATGCATATGGTCGGATGGCCGCGGCCGCAGCGCTTGCGGCTTGCGTGAATATTCTGATCGGGATGCTGTTCTTTGCTTTTCTTCCGAGAATCATCGAGAGAGGAAACTGATTTTTTTTTACGCGAACAGTGAGCCGCAGCCGAATGCGAAGTATTCGTGTGCGTCGCGATAGCGAGATAAAACTCGCGCAGCGTGTTTTATCTCGTTGCAAAAAGATTTTTGTACGTTATCATATATCTATATGGAAATAATAATATGAGGGAGAGATGAATCATGAGAAAAGGAAAAGGATTGAGGATGCTGTGTGTGCTGCTTGTACTGGCTGTATCCTTGAGTCTGGGAGGATGCACACAGTATAAGGAGCGAATGATGTTCGGTACCGGAGGAACGGCTGGAACATACTATTCCTACGGAGGAGTTCTGGCACAGTACATGAAGAATTACGCGAATGTCCGTGTCACAGCGGTTTCGACAGGCGGTTCCAAGGTAAATATTCAGAGCATTCAGGACGGCGATTTCCAGCTCGGCTTTACGCAGTCGGATGTTATGTCATACGGATGGGAGGGCACCCGGGCTTTTGAGAAGGACGGGGGAACGCATTCCTTTCGCGTACTCGGAGCGCTCTATGCGGAGACCGTACAGCTTATTACGATGGATAAGGATATCAAAAGCGTGTCGGATCTCAAGGGCAGGAGCGTGTCGATCGGAGAGGCCGGCTCCGGCGTATATTTTAACGCGATTGATGTGCTTGCCGGTGCGGGACTCACGATAGATGACATCAAGCCGCAGTACCAGTCCTTTGAGGATTCCAAGGAATCTCTGAAGGACGGCAAAATCGATGCCGCCTTTATCGTTGCCGGAGCGCCGACATCGGCGATTACAGAGCTTGCCACAACCAACGGCGTGAGCTTTGTGAACATTGACGGAGAGGTCCGGGATTCCATCATGGCGAAATGCCCGTATTATGAATCCTACTCGATTCCCGCGGGTACTTATCCCGGACAGAAGGAGGATGTGAATACGATTACCGTGCTCGCGACTGTGATTGTGTCGGCATCCGAGGATGCGGATACGGTCTATGACCTCACGAAGGCGATTTTCTCACACGAGAAGGAAATCGCGAAGGAAAATGCGAGAGGCGAGGAGCTGAATCTTGACACGGCGACGAGTATTACTACGGTGCCGTATCATGAGGGTGCGGCCAGGTATTACAAGGAGCAGGGATATCCCGTGAACACCGAGGAATGAAGAAATCATCGATGAGATGGATCGGTTTGCTTAAAATGAGGAGGATAGAAAATTGAACGATGCAAGAGATAACAGGAAACCGGAAACCTCTGCCCCGGCGTCGGCTTCCGGGGAAGATCCGAGCAATGTGAAGGAAGATATCGATGCTCTGATGCGGAAGTATGACCGGGAATCCAATACGAGAATATGGACCGGAAAACCCAAGACCATGATCACAGTGATCCTGGCAGCATTTTCCGTATGGTGTATCTATGTGACGTTATTCGCGACGTTTCTGGAGGAGATCCGTCTGACCTCGTTTCTGGGTCTGGTCATCCTGATGGGATTTCTGATCTATCCCTCGAAGAAGGGGATTCAGAAGGTAAATTATATGCCGCTGGGCGATATCATTTTCATGATTGCGGGGGCGGCATCGTTCTTTTACTTCACGTTTTCCGCCAATGAAATCATCAATCAGGGTACGAGATTCCAGTGGTACCAGATCATCATCGGCATCGTCGGTATAGCGGCTCTTGTTGAAATCACCAGGAGATGCGTGGGACTTCCGATTCTGATTGTCGCGGCGATTTTCGTCATTTACGCGTTGACCTATGGCTTGACGAATCCTGATTTCTTCGGCCGGCTGAAATATCTGGTGCGGAATCTGTTTTATACAAAGGAAGGTATTTTTTCAACGCCGGTCAACGTATGCTCCAAGTATATTGTCGTGTTCATTATCTTCGGCGCTTTTCTGGAGCGAACCGGAATCTCCAATTTCTTTATTGATCTGGCGAACTGCGTGGCCGGAAGATTCGCGGGAGGGCCGGCAAAGGTGGCGGTCATTTCCTCTGCACTGTGCGGAATGGTTTCGGGATCGTCCGTCGGCAACACGGTAACCACCGGTTCTGTGACGATTCCGATGATGAAGAAGACCGGTTACCGTCCGGAATTTGCCGGAGCGGTCGAGGCTGCTGCCTCAACCGGTGGACAGATCATGCCGCCCATCATGGGAGCCGCTGCCTTCCTGATGGCGGACTTTGTCGGCGTTCCGTATTCTGACATTATCGGAAGAGCAGTGCTTCCGGCCATTCTGTATTTCATGGGGATTTTCATCTCGGTTCACCTGGAGGCAAAGAAGCTGAATCTTCACGGTATTCCGAAGGAACAGCTCCCGCACGCGGGCAAGCTCATGAAGAAGATTTATCTGCTGCTTCCGCTGGTGATGCTGGTCGTCTGGGTATCCGGCAACTTTATGACGATGCAGCGGGCGGCTTCCCTGGCAATTGTGCTCTCCATTGTGGTCAGTCTGTTTGATAAGGAGAATCGGATCACACCGCGGAAAATCGTCGATGCGCTGGAGGCGGGAGGACGGAGCACGATCACGGTGGCGGCAGCCTGCGGTGTGGCGGGCATTATTTCCGGTTCGATCACGATGACGGGACTTGCAAACGATCTGATCAACGCCATCGTCGGTGTGGCCGGAAACCGGCTGATCATCGCGCTTCTTCTGACCATGCTCTGCTGTATCATCCTGGGAATGGGAGTTCCTACGACGGCAAACTACTGCATTATGGCTGCGACGACAGCGCCGATTCTGATCCGGATGGGGGTTCCGATTCTCGCCGCACATTTCTTTGTGTTCTATTTTGGTATTGTGGCGGACATCACGCCTCCGGTCGCTCTGGCCGCCTATGCGGGATCCGCGATTGCAAAGAGCAATCCGATGAAGACCGCGTTTAATGCTTCAAAGCTGGCAATTGCGGTATTCATTGTACCGTATATGTTCTGTTATAATCCGGCCATGCTGCTGATCGATACATCGGCTCTTACGGTTGTTCGAATCGCGATTACGGCTGCCATCGGAATCTTCGGTATTGCTGCCGCCTTTGAGGGATACTGCTTCGCGGAAATGAATCCGGTGATCCGGGTAATCATTGCGGCAGGCGGACTGCTTCTGATTCATCCCGGCACGTTGACCGATGTAGTAGGTTTGTGCATTGTTATAATCTGTCTGGTGATTCAGTACGGAAAGCGCAGAAGGGCAGTCGCAGGTTCATAACGGGTGCGCAGTTTTTGGAAGAATTGGGAAGGATTTGGAAGAATTTGAAAGCAGCGGCCGTGTGGCTGTGCCGCCTGGGAAGGGAGGAATTATGTCAGAATTAAGATATCCGGTTATCACGATCAGCCGTCAGTATGCGGCGTATGGACGGACCGTGGCGAAGGGACTGTCGGAAGAGCTTGGAATACCGTATTACGATAAGGATGTGGTGCGCAAAACGGCCGAGCAGAGCGGGTTTTCAGAGGAAGATATCCGGCGGGAGGGAGAGGATCTCAGCCGCGCCGGGAAGTTTATGAATGATCTTCTGAACAACGCCGCCTCCTACCCGAGTTCTCACGACCGGATTTTTGAGGCGCAGAAGGAGGTCGTTTTGAAGCTGGCGGAGGAACCCTGCATCATCGTGGGACGATGTGCCGATCATATCCTGACACAGGCCGGGATACCCGCCTTCCGGATCTTTCTGTATGCCGACGAGGAGCATAGAATTCGGAGAGCCGCGGAGCTTAGCGAAAACGAAGGGACGGACCCGAAGAAGGCGGCGGACAGGAAGGAACATCTCCGGGAGGTATACTACAAGACCTACACCGGGGTTGAGATGGGACGAGTTTCCAATTATAATATCTGTATCGATACGGGAGCAGTCGGCGTGGAGCGGTGTATCCGGATCCTCAGCGAAATCCTGAAGAAGTGAGCGGACGCGCCTGGATGCGTTTCGAAAGCATCAGTCAGAGATGACAGGAGGGAGATACGTATGAATTTCAAGATGAATGATGATTTTTTCAAGGAATATGAAAATGAGTCGGACCGCGAGCATGCCAGGCTCGTATGCGACAGGGTCGAGGAGAGCGCAGCCATTGTGCAGACCATGAATAAATATAACCTTACGCTGCGGGATGTGGAGGTGCTGGAGCGGATGGCAAAACACTTCGCGGCACCGGACGCGGATTCCTTCATCATCTTCTGCGAGGGATTTGCCAGAGGCCGGATGTACGAAAGGGACATGCAGGAGAAGCATGGACAGGACAAGAGGTGAGAGTCGCCGTATAATCCCGGATGTGAAGGAGATAAAATACGTTGCGCGAGTTTTATTCCATTATCGCGACGCTCGCCGCACACGAATCCTTCGCATACGGCTGCGGTTCACTGTTTGCGTAAATCCGGAAAAACAGGCCTTTTTGAAGACCTGTTTTTTCGTTATGTGTCAAATATGAGGAAAGAGCGGAAATGGAAGACGATATTATTGAGAGCAGAAAACGGCAGCTGCTGAAGGAGATCCCTGCCTTAAAGGCCGAAATTCTGGCACTTTACCGGAGCCTGGACCGGAAATTTGGTCTGCACGCGTCAGATGTCCCGATTGATTTCGGTTTCGATGAGGCAAGGCTGGGAGCTTATACGCCACCCGGGGGCGGACGGGAAGAAGAGTTTTACTTCTCCCTTGTGTTTGTGGGATTCCTGAGCCGAGATTCTCTGCACAGGGAAGACAAGCTGGATCTGTACAAACATGAGTATGCCCATTACATGCAGTTTCATATCGAAATTCCGCAGGAGTATCAGTTCAAGAGCGGGCTTCACGGAAGTGCGTGGAAATATTGCTGTTCTCTGGTTGGAGCGGCTCCCAGCGAATACTACCGGTTTGGAAAGGGATCGGAGAGACCTGATTACGAAAAAGCGCTGAATAACCCATGGAAAAATCCTCACGCTGCACTTCTCGATATTGCGCATCGGAAAAAAGAAGCAGAGAACAGCCGGAACCGGGTGATCCAGTACAGAAAAGGAGATACGGTCGTTCATCCGAAGTTCGGAACCGGGATCATCGAGGATCTGGAACAGATGACGGGATCGGTGCGCCTGACCATTCGCTTCTCAGACGCGGTCCGCAAAATTGATCAGAAGTGGCTTCTTCGCTCCAATTACAAAAAAAGAGGCTGAGTATAAAGAGTTGACACAAAGATAGAAAATGGAACATAATAAAAAGAATTTATCAGAGAAGAAGGTGCAGAAGATGAAATACGATTTTACTACCGTTGAGCCGAAGTGGCAGAAGGCATGGGAGGAAAATGACGCTTTCCGGGCGGTTGATTTTTCCAATAAGCCGAAGTGGTACGGACTGGTGGAGTTTCCGTATCCGTCAGGAGCAGGCATGCATGTCGGACACATTAAGGCATATTCCAGCATTGAGGTCATTTCCCGGAAGAAGAGAATGCAAGGCTACAATGTCCTCTTTCCGATCGGGTTTGATTCCTTCGGCCTGCCGGCAGAGAACTACGCGATCAAGACAAACACCCATCCTCACGACATCACGGAGAAGAACATCGCTCATTTTTCCGATCAGCTGCGGAAGGTGGGATTTTCCTTTGACTGGAGCCGTGTAATTGCGACCTCCCATAAAGATTACTATAAATGGACGCAGTGGATCTTCGAGAAATTATTCGAGCACGGCCTGGTTTTCCGCTCCAAGACGCTGGTCAATTACTGCCCGCACTGCAAGGTCGTTCTGTCCAATGAGGACTCGCAGGGAGGCAAGTGCGATATCTGTCACAGCGATGTCGTTCAGCTTCCGAAGGACGTCTGGTTCCTCCGGATCACCGATTATGCGGACAAGCTTCTGGAAGGGCTGGACCATGTGGATTATCCGGAAAGCATCAAGCAGCAGGAGATTTCCTGGATTGGAAAATCCACGGGTGCGTTTGTGAACTTCCGCCTTTCCGGAACCGATGAGAAGCTCGAGATTTATACGACGCGTTGTGATACCCTGTACGGCGTAACCTTTATGGTAGTAGCTCCGGAGCATCCGGTTCTGGACAAGTACAAGGAGAGGATCCGCAACTGGGACGCGGTTGAGCAGTATCGCAGGGAGAGCGCGAAGAAGACGGAGTTCGAGCGCACGCAGCTGGTAAAGGACAAGACAGGCGTGAAGATCGACGGCCTGATGGCGGTGAATCCGATTACCGGTAAGGAAATCCCGCTCTTCATCGCTGACTATGTGATGATGGGTTATGGAACGGGAGCGATTATGGCCGTTCCGGCGCATGATCAGCGCGACTATGATTTTGCGAAGAAATTCGGTATGGATATCGTGCAGGTTATAAAGGGAGGCGACATTTCAAAGGAAGCGTATACCGGAGACGGAGAGATGATCAATTCCGGATTCCTGAACGGATATACAAATAAGAAGGATTCCATCGAAGCGATGCTGAAGCACATCGAAAAAGAAGGAATCGGTCATAAAGGCGTTCAGTACAAGATGAAGGACTGGGCATTTAATCGTCAGAGATACTGGGGTGAGCCGATTCCGCTGATCCACTGCCCGAAGTGCGGTACCGTTACCGTTCCGGAGGAGGAGCTGCCGCTGGAGCTGCCACCGGTCAAAAATTTTGAACCCGGTACAGATGGTCAGTCTCCGCTTGCCAAGATCGACAGCTTTGTGAACTGCACCTGTCCGAAGTGCGGAGGACCCGCAAAGCGCGAGACGGATACCATGCCGCAGTGGGCTGGATCCTCCTGGTATTTCCTCCGGTTCTGCGATCCGCACAACGATAAGGCATTCGCTGATCGCAAGAAGCTGGAATACTGGATGCCGGTCGATCAGTATAACGGCGGAATGGAGCATGTGACGCGGCATTTGCTTTACTCCAGATTCTGGCACAGGTTTCTCTACGACATCGGTGAGGTAAATACGCCGGAACCGTACGCAAAGCGCACCTATCAGGGAATGATCCTCGGCGCTGACGGAGAGAAAATGTCCAAATCCAAGGGAAATGTTATCGATCCCCTGGATATTGTAAAACTTTACGGCGCGGATACGCTCCGGACCTATGTCATGTTCATGGGAGATTATCAGAGCGCGGCCCCGTGGAGCGATGAGGCGGTGCGCGGCTGTAAGAGATTCCTGGACCGCGTGGCGGGACTTACAGATATCATGACGGCCGAAAAGGAAGATCCGAAGCTGGAGAACAGCCTTCACAAGACCATCCGCAAGGTGACGGAAGACATCGACAACATGAAATTTAACACCGCCATCGCTGCGATGATGTCGCTGATCAATGAGTTTTACAAGGCGGGAAGCATTACAAAGGACGACCTGATCACATTCATCAAGCTGCTTTCTCCGTTTGCTCCGCACATCACCGAGGAGATCTGGCAGTATATCGGAATGAACCCGGACGGCAAAACCTTTATTACCCTTTCCTCCTGGCCGGAGTACAGCGAGGAGAAGGCAAAGGATTCTGTCATCGAGCTGGGTGTTCAGGTCAACGGAAAGGTGAGAGGAACCGTACAGCTTGCGACGGACAGCAGCAAAGAGGATGCTCTTGCGGCTGCGAAGGCAGAGCCGAATGTGGCAAAATTCCTGGAAGGGGCCACTATCGTTAAGGAAGTCTATGTTCCGGGCAGAATCATCAACTTTGTAATCCGCAAATAACCGGGGCAGGAGAATGGTGCAGTCCGAGACTGAAAAAACAAGATAAACAGCAGGCGTTTCAGAAAAGGACGGAGAATAAATGGCGAAGAAACAAACGGACAGTCCGGAAATCGAAGAGAAGAAAAAACTGGCGCTGGAGGTGATCCGGAGATTAAAGCTTGCATATCCGGACGCGCACTGTACGCTGGCTTATGAAGATGCGTGGCAGCTTCTGGTCAGCGTCCGCCTGGCGGCTCAGTGTACAGACAAGCGGGTGGATATGATCACGCCGAAGCTCTTTGAGAGGTTTCCCTCGGTGGCAGCTCTTGCGGCTGCGGATCCTTTGGAAATCGAGGAAATCGTAAGACCCTGTGGTCTGGGCCCGAGCAAGGCAAGAGATATCTCAGGGTGTATGCGGATGCTGCATGAAGAGTATCAGGACCATGTCCCCGACACGATGGAGGAGCTTTTAAGGCTTCCGGGCGTGGGCAGAAAGAGCGCAAACCTGGTGCTGGGCGATGTCTTCGGAAAACCGGCGATTGTCACGGATACCCACTGCATCCGTCTGTGCAACCGGATCGGCCTTGTGGACAACATCAAGGAACCGGCCCGGGTTGAGAGGGAGCTGTGGAAAATTATTCCGCCGGAAGAGGGAAGCGATCTTTGCCACCGGTTCGTCAATCACGGAAGAGAGGTTTGCATCGCCAGGAAGCCGCTTTGTGAAAGCTGCTGTCTGAAGGATATCTGCCGGTATCGAAGGCAAAATGAGATTTGTCTGTAATCTGCATCAATTTGACCATAAGTCAACGGTTGTAATTATTGACTATTTTTTTGGAAAGTGATAAAAAATTAATAAAGTGATCACTTGCAATCAGAGCCATCTTGCTTGACTGTAAAATTGCCGGTGATCATTTTTATGCGCATATATAGGGCAATGCCCCGCAATCGGGGCGCAACAAAAGTTTTTCGCTGCAGAAGACCTCGCTGGGTTTACCCTGAATGCTTCAGCAGTAACACGTCAGAAAGAAGGTGATGAGAATGAGTATGGCACAGAAGCTTGTGGAAGATCTTAAGGTCCAGGATGCATTTGTGATCCCTGTTTTCGGGGGAATTCACATTGCCGAATCCGTTGTGGTTTCCTGGGTCGTCATGGGTATTCTTGTAGCACTGGCACTCTGGCTGACTCATGGAATGAAAGTTCGGAACCCCGGGAAGAAACAGGTCGCGGTGGAAGCATTTGTGACCTGGCTTGAGAAGACGATTAAGGGCATGCTCGGTCCCGATGCGGGAGAGTATGCGGAATATCTGATGACAGTCATCATGTTTATCGGTCTTTCCAATATCATCGGACTGCTTGGAATGAAGCCTCCGACCAAGGACCTGGATGTGACGGCTGCGCTTGCCATCATGAGTATTGTGCTGATTGAGGCGGCGGGTATTAAGAGGAAAGGCGTTTTAGGCTGGCTGAAGAGTTTTGCGCAGCCGGTCGGAATTGTTACTCCGATTAATATCCTGGAGGTCTTTATCCGTCCGCTTTCGCTTTGCATGCGACTCTTTGGTAATGTACTCGGATCTTATGTCATTATGACACTGATCGAAAATCTGATTCCGGTAGGCGTTCCGCTTATCTTCAGCTTCTACTTTGATATCTTTGACGGAATGATTCAGGCATATGTATTTGTATTCCTTACCTCGCTGTTCATCGCTGAGGCGGCAGAGATCACTCCGGAAGAGCCAAAGAAGAAAAAAACCAGAAAAAATAAAAAGAAAGCTGTCGCTGTCGCCGCATAACTACGCGCCTTTTTATATAGAAGGATGAGCGATCCCCGACGCTGACAGGTGCAGGTGGATTGCCGGGCAACGGCAAAACGAAAGCAGGACAGCCGCATGAATCGGCCTACTATTCTTAACGATTAACGTTTTTCAATCGGATGGAATCTGCGTATGGATGTTAAATGTAATCCGATGTGAAAAAATGAGATGAATTTCCGGTCGGATACCGGAAGATTACAGGAGGAAATAAAAATGACAGCACTTGGAGCAGGAATTGCAGCACTCGCTTGTATCGGCGCAGGACTTGGAATCGGTATTGCAACCGGACATGCAACGGACGCTATTGCGAAGCAGCCGGAGGCTGACAACAAAATCATGAGAAACCTTCTTCTTGGATCCGCACTTGCAGAGGCAACCGCTATCTACGGCTTTGTACTGGGTCTGATGATTCTGTTTGTAGCATAAGCCATATCGGAGAATATTTGAGCTATTCTGAAAGAAATTTCAGTGACAATGATTTCGTATCAGAGTACGGAACAATTTAGGAGAAGACATGTTACGTTTTGATTTAAATGTTTTATGGACGGTCATCGATCTTCTGATTCTGTATTTTCTTCTGAAAAAATTCCTTTTCGGAAGGGTACACAAGATCCTCGATCAGAGAGCAAAAGACATCGAAAAGTCCTATACGGATGCAGAGAAAACACAGAAGGATGCCGATGCCCTCAAGACAAAGTATGAGGATACGATCAAAGGCATTGATGATGAGAAAAAGAAAGCTGCCGACGAAGCCAGAGCAAAAGCAAACCTGGAATACAACCGTATCGTTGATTCGGCCAAGGCAGACGCTGACAAGATCATTAATGATGCCAGAGCCAAGGCAGCTGCAGAGACGACAGACCAGAAGCACAAAGCAGAGGAAGACATTGTCGAGATGGTTAAGGATGCCGCTGCCAGGATCGCAGAGGCTGAGGACGACGACAAGATGTATGATGCTTTCCTGAAGAAGGTCTTAGCGAATAAAGATAAGAAAGACTGACACTATGAGTGAAAACAAAACAATAAAGTTGGACGAGAACGGAAAGCTTCATGCGGTTCTTCGCTGTGTAACCGAGCCGAGCGAGGAACAGAGACAGAAATTTGTGCAGTTTCTGCAGAAGAAGTATGAGCTTGAAGAAGCAGACCAGGTAGATCTTGAGATTGTTCAGGATCCGGATGTACACGGCGGTTTCATTCTCGATATCGGAAGCGATGAGTACGACTGGAGTACGCGCGGAAGAGAAAGACAGTTTGAAAACCAGATCAATGATGCCAGAGCCAAAGCGGCCAGAGAAAAGAGTCAGGAAGGCATCATGGAGATCATGCGTGCAGCGGTGGAGCAGTTCCATCTTGAGGCGGAGCAGTCAGAGGTGGGACATGTGCTGACGGCCGGCGACGGAATTGTAACGATCACAGGTCTGGATCATGTACAGTACGGAGAGATTCTGGTCTTTGAAAACGGTGTAAAGGGAATGGTTCAGAATATCGGCGAGGATGGAATCGGAGCGATTCTGTTCGACGCAGAGGGCACAATCGGTGAGGGAACCCGCGTAACCGGTACCGGAAAGCGCGCAGGTATCGCCTGTGGTGACGGTTATCTGGGCCGTGTCATTGACGCTCTTGGAAACCCGATCGACGGAGGAGCACCGGTAAAGGGCGATGAATATCGCGCGATAGAACAGCCGGCGCCGGGAATCATTGACCGTCAGCCGGTCACAGTTCCTCTGGAAACCGGTATTCTTGCGATTGACTCTATGTTCCCCATTGGCCGCGGACAGCGAGAGCTGATCATCGGCGACCGGCAGACCGGTAAGACATCTATCGCAATGGACGCCGTATTGAACCAGAAGGGCAAGGACTGCTACTGTGTCTATGTCGCAATCGGACAGAAGGCTTCAACGGTAGCCAGTATCGTCAACACTCTGAAGAAAAATGATGCGATGTCCTATTCGATTGTCGTGGCCTCCACGGCAGCAGACCCGGCACCGCTTCAGTACATCGCTCCCTATGCGGCAACATCAATTGCCGAGTATTTCATGCACAGGGGCAAGGACGTGCTGATCATCTATGATGATTTGAGCAAGCATGCGGTCGCATACCGTACACTGTCTCTGCTTCTCGGAAGATCCCCGGGACGTGAGGCTTACCCGGGCGATGTTTTCTATCTGCATTCCAGACTTCTGGAGAGATCTTCCAGACTTTCGGAGAATCTCGGCGGAGGTTCGATCACGGCACTTCCGATTATCGAGACGCAGGACGGCGATGTATCCGCATACATTCCAACGAATGTAATCTCCATCACAGACGGACAGATTTTCCTGGAGTCAGACCTGTTCTTCGAGGGACAGAGACCGGCCGTTAACGTCGGACTTTCTGTATCTCGTGTAGGCGGCGCGGCTCAGACCAAGGCAATGAAGAAGGCTGCGGGTTCCCTGCGTATCGATCTGGCACAGTTCCGTGAGATGCAGGTGTTCACCCAGTTCAGCTCCGATCTGGATGAAGCGACCCAGAATCAGCTGAAGCAGGGAAATGTTCTGATGGAGCTGCTGAAGCAGCCTCTCGGTCATCCGCTTTCGACAGCGGATCAGGTCATTACGCTCTGTGTGGCTGAGCATAAGAAGATGATCAATGTTCCGGTAAAGAACGTGAAGTCTTACCAGAAGGAGATGCTCGCTTTCTTCGCCGACAAATATTCGGACATTGTCGATGAGATCAACAAAAAGGGACAGCTTCCGGATGAACTTGCCGAGAGAATCCTGACGGCTGCGGATGCGTTCAACGTGGAATACACAGAATCGCACAAGACAAAGAACGCATAATTTCAGCTGAGAATTGAAGAAGGATAAATATGTCAGCAACACGTGAAATCAAGGAAAGAATTGATAGCGTCAATAATACACTGAAGATTACGAACGCTATGTATATGATTTCTTCTACGAAAATGAACAACGCGCGTAAGGCTCTGGCAAACACCGAACCATACTTTTATGCACTGCAGGACATGTTCGGACGCGTGCTTCGTCACCTTCCGGACGGCTACAGCCATCCGTATCTGGATGAGCGCGAGGTCGCTTCCAAAAGCGATCTCCGACGGGCAATTATCTGCGTGACCGCAGATAAGGGACTTGCAGGCGCATACAACCACAATGTACTGAAGCTGACAGAGGAGAAGCTGAGGCCTGCAAAAAACGACATGCTCTATGTCGTCGGAGAGGTTGGCCGTCAATATTTTGCCAATCACAACGTAAATGTAGACGGCGCTTTTCATTATACGGCCCAGAAACCGACGCTTTCCAGGGCACGGTCGATCGCATATCAGATGCTGGATCTGTTCGAGCGCAAAGAGGTCGATGAGGTCTTCATCATCTATACGCGAATGAAGAATTCCATGGAAACCGAGACGGAGATCCGGCAGCTTCTGCCTCTGATCCGTCTGAATGAGGAGTTTTTCAAGCAGAACATGACAAAGCTTACCGGAGTGTTCCAGGAGACCTTCGAGATGGAACCCGGGCCGGATCTGCTTCTGAACAACATTATTCCGGACTATATCAACGGATACATCTACAGTGCACTCGTGGAATCCTACTGCGCAGAGCACAGTTCCCGTATGCAGGCGATGGATGCGGCCAATAAAAACGGCAGTGAACTGGTCCAGGAGCTCAGCATTCAGTATAACCGGGAGCGGCAGGCTCAGATCACGCAGGAGATTACGGAGGTTTGTGCGGGTGCAAAGGCTCGTGCGCTTCAGCAGAAGAAACATAAAAAGAAAAACATGCCGAAGTTTGAAAACCAGCAGGGAGAGGATCTTGATACTTTCCAGGCCGGTGCGCTTCATTGAGGCTTAAACGCCCGGTCCGTGAGACATGGGCGTTGACACAATAGAAAGGACATGACACATGCAAATCGGAAAAATTGTCCAGGTCATGGGCCCTGTTGTCGATGTCGCATTCGAGGATCTTCCTCTTCCGAAAATCAAGACAGCGCTGCAGGTCGACAACCATGGCGAGAAGGCAATCATGGAGGTACAGCAGCACATCGGCAACGATATGGTACGCTGTATCATGCTTTCTGCTAGTGAAGGCTTGCAGAAAGATATGCCTGTCATCTCACTGGGAACCGGGATCGAGGTTCCGGTCGGTGAGAAGAATCTGGGCCGTCTGTTCAACGTTCTCGGGGATACCATCGATGGCGGAGAACAGCTCAGAGATTCAGAGCAGTGGGAGATTCACAGAAAACCCCCGAAATTTACAGAACAGAAACCGGTACAGGAGATCCTGGAGACCGGAATCAAGGTCATCGATCTGATCGCGCCATACGCAAAGGGCGGTAAGGTCGGACTGTTCGGAGGTGCCGGTGTAGGAAAGACTGTCCTGATTCAGGAGCTGATCCGCAATATTGCGACAGAACACGGCGGATATTCGATCTTCACCGGTGTCGGAGAGAGATCCCGTGAGGGAAACGACCTCTGGAGCGAGATGACAGAGTCGGGAGTTATCAAGAATACAGCACTGGTATTCGGGCAGATGAACGAGCCCCCGGGGGCACGTATGCGTGTCGCGGAGACAGGTCTTACCATGGCTGAGTATTTCCGTGATGTTCAGAAAAAAGATGTTCTGCTTTTCATCGACAACATCTTCCGTTTCGTACAGGCCGGATCCGAGGTATCGTCCCTGCTCGGACGTATGCCTTCCGCGGTAGGTTATCAGCCGACGCTGGCCAATGAAATGGGTGAGCTGCAGGAGAGAATCGCATCCACAACCAACGGCTCCATCACATCCGTACAGGCAGTCTATGTACCGGCCGATGACCTGACAGACCCGGCACCGGCTACGACATTCGCACACCTGGATGCCACAACGGTTCTCTCCCGTAAGATCGTAGAGCAGGGTATTTATCCGGCCGTAGACCCGCTGGAATCTTCTTCACGAATCCTGGAGGAGGACATCGTCGGAAAGGAACATTACGAGACGGCGCAGGAAGTGCTCCGGTATCTGCAGAAGTATAAGGAACTTCAGGATATTATCGCTATCCTCGGTATGGAAGAACTTTCCGATGAGGACAAGACCGTCGTATATCGTGCTCGTAAAATCAGAAACTTTCTGTCTCAGCCGTTCCATGTGGCAGAACAGTTTACTGGAATCCCGGGTAAGTATGTTCCTCTTGAGGATACAATCAAGGGCTTCCAGGCAATCCTGAACGGAGACATGGACGAATATCCGGAGAGTGCGTTCTTTAACTGCGGCGGCATTGAGGATGTCGCAGAGCATGCGAAGAAGGAAGCATAAGAGAATTCGAGATGTGCGTCAGCGAACAGACACAGGCAGATGATCTGCCTCGCTGCGCTGACGCGTGAGGAATAAGATCGAGGTGTAACATGGCAGAGGCCAAATATTATCTCAGAGTCATTGCATCGGATAAAGCCTTTTTCAGTGGGTACGTTACGAGTCTGAAGGTTCCTACCATTGATGGGCAGGAGGGCTTCCTCGCGCATCATTCGCAGATTATGCTTGCAATTGTGCCCGGGGAGATCGATTTTGTAACGCCGGACGGCAAAAAGGTAACGGCTGTCTGCGGCAATGGCTCCATGATTTTCGCGAATAACCGTGCAACGATTCTGGTTGATACCTGTGAGAGCCCGGAAGAGGTCGACAAGCGCCGGGCCGAGGAGGCGTTGGAACGGGCGAAGGAGCGTCTGCGTCAGAAGCAGAGCCTGCGGGAATACAAGATGACGCAGGCTTCGATGGCGCGCGCACTTTCACGACTGAAATTCAAGGACAAGTATATCAACTGATCGTGGATCATTTGTTTGACGTAAAAGAGACCTCCTGCAGGGCAGCAATGCTTTGCAGGGGGGATTTTTTATATTATAATGTATCTGTTTGGCACACCATAATTTTTATAAGGTATCTGGTTGCCTCACCATAATTGTTATCATGTATGTGTTTGACCCGCCATCATTTCAAGCGGAGAAAGAATACATATGCAAGGTATTCGAAGAAGGAGATTAACGATGAAACGGCAATGTGGTATTTTATTTCCCGTATTTTCGTTGCCATCGGCGTTCGGGATCGGTTGTTTTTCAAAAGAAGCATATGATTTTATAGATTTTCTGAGCAGATCCGGTCAGAGCTACTGGCAGGTTCTTCCGCTTGGCCCGACGGGGTTCGGCGATTCCCCTTATCAGCCGGTTTCTGCATTTGCGGGCAATCAGAACTATGTGGATCTGAGAACGCTGATTGATGAGGGACTTCTGAATGAGGATGCGGTCCGTTCTCTGGATTTTGGCCGGGATCAGGAGCGCGTTGACTACGGCGCACTTTATACGAACAGGGGAAAAGCGCTTCGGATGGCTTATCAGAAGTTTCGGGAACGGCTTCTTTCTTCATCAGGGGCTCAGACACTGTCAGAAAAAAGCCTTTATGAGCGGTATGAGGAGTTCTGTGAGAAGGAGTCCTACTGGCTGGAGGATTATTGCCTGTACTGTGCGCTGAAGGAAAAATTCGAGGGAAAGAGCTGGCTGGATTGGGATGACGACTTCCGAAACCGCAAGAAAGAAGCACTTGATAAAGCAAGGAAGGAGCTCAAGGATGAAATCGCATTCTTCTGCTTCGTCCAGTTCGTGTTTTTTACGCAGTGGGAGAAGCTTCATTGCTATGCCCGGGAGAGAGGGATTCAGTTCATCGGAGATGTACCGTTCTATGTATCGATGGACAGTGCGGATACGTGGTCGCATCCGGAGGTATTCAAGTTTGATCGCGACCGGAGACCGGAATATATTGCCGGATGCCCGCCGGATGCTTTTTCAAAGACCGGACAGCTTTGGGGCAATCCTGTCTATGCCTGGGAAAAGGAGAGAAAAAAACATTATTCCTGGTGGATCGAGAGAATCCGGGCCAACGCGGCGCTTTTTGACATTTTGAGGATCGATCATTTTCACGGTTTTGCGAGCTATTATGAGATTCCATACGGAGAGGAAACCGCGGAAAAGGGCACGATGAAAAAAGGGCCGGGCATGGATTTTTTCCGTGAGATGAAGGAGTCCCTCGGAGATATTCCGATGATTGCAGAGGATCTGGGCACGATCACTCCGGAGAACGAAAAGCTGCTGAAGGACAGCGGATATCCGGGGATGAAGGTCCTCCAATATGCGTTTGACGGTTCGGAGTCGAGCTGGTACCTGACCTATCAGCATCCGTTTCACTGCGTTGTCTACACTGGGACGCACGACAATACCACGATTCTGGACTGGGTGGAACATGCCTCCAATCATGACCGGGATTTTGCCAGAAAATTTATTCACTCTGAAAATACAGATTACGGAACCTTCGTGTGGGATTTTATCCGTGAGGCATATCGATCGCCGGCGGATACCTGTATTGTTCCGCTTCAGGATTATCTTGTAAAGGGCCGTGAGGCGAGGATCAATACGCCTGGTTCACAGGGATCAAACTGGCAATGGAGGCTTCCGCCCAATTACCTGTCGGAGGCGTTGTCGGACAGCATCCGCAGTCTCGCGCAGATTTACGGCCGGCTTCCAAAGGCGGATCCCGGGGAAGTGACCGCAGAGGAGGGTGAATGCGAAGAAAAGGAATGCCGATGAAAGTGGATATGAAAAGGTACAGCCAATGAGAGTGGATGCGAAGAAATTGACTTTCAAGGATCATCCATGTAGAAATAATCGGAGACTATGAAACACAGCCGGAAGAATTCGGTATGTGATGATGCGGAATCTATAGAAAGTAGAGGAATTGACGAGATGTCAAAGGTAAGCAACAGCAAATCGGACAGAGAGAAATTCGGCTCCAGAATCGGCTTTATTCTGGTATCCGCCGGGTGCGCAATCGGAATCGGGAATGTCTGGAAGTTTCCGTATCTCTGCGGACAATATGGAGGGGCAGCGTTTATTCTGATCTATCTGGTGTTTCTGCTGCTTCTGGGAATCCCTGTCATGGTATGTGAATTTGCGGTCGGCCGTGCCAGCCGGAAGAGCGCTGCAAAATGCTTTGAAGTTCTGGAGGGGAAGGGGGCGAGATTTCACTGGCTGAAGTATATTAGCATTGTCGGCAGCTATATGCTGATGATGTACTATACGACGGTTGCGGGATGGATGCTCTATTACTGTTATCTTCATATCCGTGGCGCATTCGTGGGAGCGGATAATGTGACAATTAAGTCCGATTATGCCTCGATGCTCTCCCATGCGCCGAACATGGCCTTCTGGACAATCCTCGTATGTCTGATTGGTTTTGTGATCTGTTATTTTGGAATTCAGAACGGCGTGGAAAGGGTGACCAAGGTCATGATGACCTGCCTGTTGGCTTTGATGGTAGTGCTGGCCGTTCATTCTGTATTTTTGAAGGGAGCGGAAAAGGGAATCGCATTCTATCTGGTTCCGGATTTTCAGAACATGGTTGAAAAGGGTGTCGGAAATGTCATCTTTGCGGCGATGAGCCAGGCTTTCTTTACGCTGTCGATCGGAATCGGCGCCATGCTGATCTTCGGGTCCTATCTGAATAAGGAGAGGAGCCTGACAGGTGAGGCGGTGACGATCACGGCTCTGGATACCTTCGTAGCGCTGATGGCGGGATTTATCATCATTCCGGCCTGCTTTGCGTATGGAATCGAGCCGGATGCCGGGCCAAGCCTTATTTTCCTGACGATACCGAATCTGTTCAGCCGGATGCCGGGCGGGAGAATCTGGGGAGCGTTGTTTTTTATCTTTCTGTCGTTTGCGGCATTGACCACGGTGATTGCCGTGTTTGAGAATATTATCGCCTTTGCGATGGATCTGTTCGGATGGACAAGAAAAAAGAGCGTCTTGATTAGCGCGGCATTAATTATTCTGCTCAGCCTCCCCTGTGTATTCGGCTATAATCTCTGGTCTTCCTTTCAGCCGCTGGGAGAGGGAACTCATATTCTTGATCTGGAGGACTTCATCGTCTCCAATAATCTTCTGCCTCTGGGAAGTCTGGCCTTTGTGCTCTTTTGCACCCGAAAAGCCGGATGGGGTTGGGACCGGTTCATTCAGGAGGCAGATGAGGGGAAGGGCTGGAAATTTCCCAAAAAGATCAGAGCATATATTACCTATGCTGTGCCTGCAATTATCATTGTCATCTATCTGAAGGGCTACTATGACATGTTTTCCCCGATGGGTCCGGCTGCTCTGATTGGCTGGATGTGCGCCGCTGTTCTGTTTCTGGCTTTTATTTTCTTCTGTGCCTTTTCGAGCGGGAAGAAGGCAAAAAACGGAAAAACCGGAAAAACCGGTAAGTGAAGGAAGAATAACTGGAAAGGAAACAAATGGAATCGGCGGCTGATGAAATGGTCAAAAAGCAGGAAGAATGAATAGGCAGGCAAATGAAAAAACAGAATACAGGAAATGAGCAAAAGCAGCCGTCTGAAAACGGCAGCTGCTTTTGGTCTCGAGTTGGCTGAGACGTGCGAATTCGAAAGAGTAAATGCAACATCGGGCCGGATCGCTCAATCCTCTTCGTCGATGATTTTGAGAATGTCCAGAAGCTTCTGCTTCTTTTGATCCGAATATTTGGAAATGACTGAAAGAAGCTCATTATCAAGGGCGGTGGTGCGATATTCCGGTTCGATTGTTCCGACGAGAGAGTCCAGAGTGATTCCGGTGAGTTTTGCGTAATAGGACAGCACGCGAAGAGACATTGCCGTGCGGTTGTTCTCAACGTTGCTGATGTATCCCGGGGTTACGTGAAGCTCAGAGGCAACCTGGTTCTGTGTCAGTCCGTTTTTGATCCGAAGCTCTTTAACTTTGCGACCCAGATCTTCGAAGTCAAAAGCATTTTCGGTTTCCTTGCTCATAAAAAAGTCCCTCCGTAAGTAGATGTATCATATTGTTTTGAGAAAACATTATATATTTGAAATATAGAATGCTTTTTCGGACCCAATAGTGAAATATTGTTCCAATAAAGATAAATGACGAACAATTTGACGATCACCTAATTCTACAACTGTTGTAGGAATAAATAAATATACTATTTCCATATAATACCGAACGAATATACGCTTTCATAATCTTTTTATGTAAGTGCACAGGAAGAGGTATAGGATTGCGTCCAGAGAGATACTGCGAAACGGTGTCAGATCTCTGCAGAAGGGAGGAAGTTATGAATATTTCGATTCAGTTTGAGAATTACAGGAACCGCGCGGCGGCCTATGATGGCAAGCTTGAGGTGGGAGAATGTACATTTACGCGGTCCGACAACCGCTGGGTGATTGAGCATACAGAGGTAGATCCTCTGTACAACGGCAACGGGATCGCCGGCAAGCTTGTCGATGAGGTGGCGCGGAATGCGAGAGAGATCGGTGTGAAAATTCTTCCGCTTTGTTCCTACGCCAGGAAAAGAATGCAGAAGCCGGAGTATGCAGACCTGATCGTCTGACCGGCTATAATAAAGGTGTTACTGTTCACCCACCCAATTATGTACGGCAAGGATTTTACAGTCCTGTTGCCATTCGCAAACTGGCTGTA
>OMUU01000019.1 GCA_900314295.1 uncultured Lachnospiraceae bacterium
CAGCAAGAGTGAGCAGGACCTGGTCATCCCGGGTCTTAGCGCCCAATACGAGGTCACATTCCCAGTGGCCGAATTCCTCACGGGATTCGATCTCCCTTGGACGTTCCTCAATGCTGCGGCCTAGCTTTTTCTTGTTGATCCGAATCCTATGTTTCTTGGACTTACGCTTCAGCTTTTCAGGAAGGTTATGGTTCCGGATGCCAAAGAGGCCAAGATCAACATAGCGGTAAAGCGTTTTGGTGCAAACGATCTGTCCTCTGGTAAATTCACCATCGAGAACAGCACGCCCAACACAGGCGTCCAAAGACCAGCCATCTTCTGTAAAGTGTTTCAGCACATACTCCAGAAACGCTGATCTGCTCAGGAAGTCATAATGCCGGCAACTGTGCTTTCGGTTGTCCTCATAGGCTTTCTGACCGGCAGACGCCTTATAACGGGTCACGTGGCCGTTATACAAGGCAACTGAACCACGTGCTATTTCATTCGAGACAGTGCTCGGTGAGCAGCCGATCTCACGGGCAATTGCCCGGATGGAGTAGTTGTCTTTAAGACGAATCTGAATAAGAACTCGTTCCTCATACGAAAGATGTTTGCCTTTTATATGGGAAGTTATGGTAGAATGAGAGTAGTCCATGGTGGCGATTCTCCTGTAGAAAGTTGGTTGTGGTGACTTACATTCTACCAAAGATCCTGCCATGGATCTTTATTTTATTCAGATGTCCAACTTCATTTTACAATCGGCGAAAAAATAAAAATATACAAAAATACAAATCGAAAAAAGGTTTGTTCACGTCCTTTAACTGGGACTGGGTGCTCCGGATCTCCTTGTTGACGCCGGAGAGCGCTTTCGAGAGGCCGGTCGTATCGCCGCCAATCTCAACTGTGATCCCCTTTATCCTGTCGGCCATGCGATGCCTCCTTCCCTTTGATTTTGCAAAAGAAAAACACCGGACGCATCTGGCCGGTGTTTCCCTAAATCCGCTATGTTGTGTTTTTATTTCATTGCCTGAATCTTGTCATTCAGCTTCTTTGCTTCCGCGCGATAATACCGCATAAACAGAAACCAGATGATAAATGCGATTCCAAACTGAATAGCCGCTGCGAAAATTCCATGGCTTATCGATGAAGCTCTGCCAATCCAGCCAACCGCGTAAGCTACCATCGTGTATACCACGCAGCCGGTTCCCATATGGATCAGGACTCGTACTGGCATCGGTATATTGTCCTTCCGATACACAATGGACGGGATGCCAAACCCCATGCCGACCAGCACACAGCCGATGACCATTTTTGTGAACTGGTAGTTCTCAAGGCTGAAATTACCATTGTATCGGATGTCGAAAGAGATTCCTTCTATGCAGAAAATAACCATCGCAATTCCGATACCGATCATCGTACTCTTTGCCAGATCCTTTATTACCTCTTTCATCGTGTTCACCTCCTACAGGCCAAGATATTTCTTAAACTCCGGCAGATATGTTCTGGAAACATAGTCCCTGCAGCCGTTCTTCAGCTTCAACAGCAATGTCCCTGAAAACCCCGGTTCGATTCTGTCCATATAAGACAGATTGACCAGTGTGGATTTTGAAATCTGCATGAAACGGCTTCCCAGCTGATTCCTGATTTCGTAAAGTCTTCTCCTCGAGCGATAGGTTTGGCGTTCTCCATAAACTATAGTTGCGCCGTTTTCGACCCTGACCATAAATATTTCATCCGGTTTCAGAACAACGACATCTTCTTCATTCTGCAGGGCAGTAATCGGCGTTTCCCCTGTGCTGAGCAGATCAATCAGGCGTTGGATCTCATCCGTCACCTTGTCCGCATAAATGACAGCATATGGTTCCTTATGTTCCGCGGAAATATCAACATTTACCTTCAAGCGCCCTGACCTCCTTCTTTTTTGATGGCGCAATTATACAATAGAATCGGGGCTGTGTCTTGAAATTTACGGTAAGTGGCAAAAAACATAAGGTGACATGCAATTACAGTTGCCGGGTTGCCTCAGAACCGATCCATCATTTCCTGTGTGGCGATTTCCGGATAATCCCAGTCGTCGTTGCTCATTTCGGCATACATGTCATTGACGGTTCCTATCGTCAGCAGGTCAAGCTCTGATATTGATAATCCGATCTGTACGCACCGCAAAAAATTGAAAAAAATAAAAAAAGACTTGACGAGGAGGAATACCCGTGTTAACATACGTTATGTTGTCGCGGAAAAAGACAACACAGAACATTGACAACTGAACAGTAAAACACATCCTCGAAAATTCAAATGAAGTTTTAAAATTTTTGTTTGAACGATCGATGAGTATTCATGAG
>OMUU01000186.1 GCA_900314295.1 uncultured Lachnospiraceae bacterium
GATCCATTATCCCAGATGTATCGTTATCCTAGAAGATCCAGAAAAAGCCGCATAGGTCCTGCATTCCTGGCCTATCTTCTAGGATAACGATTTGCTGCTTATCTTAAAAAGGACGGGATCGAGTTTTTATTTTTCTTTTCATTCGCATTATCGGTCTCCTTCAAAAACCATTTTTCATTCCACGAGCGGAGCTGTTTATCCATTGTATCCTGTGTAACTTCAGTATAGATCTGAGTTGTCTGCAGAGATACATGTCCGAGGAAGTTTTTAACTACTATCAGTGGAACACCAGCCTCCAACATATGTGTTGCAGTCGTATGCCGCATAGAATGAGGAGTATAGTTATGTCTGAACAACCCTGGATTCTGCTCTTTGGCAATGGACACATACTTTGCATAGATCTCCTCGATACATGACACTGTCATTTTTTCGTGTGTCTGGCTGGAGAATACATGTTTCTCTGGAAGAGTTTGAATCTTGCGATAGACGATATACTTCTTCAGCATGCCAGCGGCATCGGCTGGAATTCCGATTCTGCGGACCTTACATCCTTTTCCATGCACATTTATTCCAGCTCGGTCTGGATAAAACTGGATATCTCCCACGGTCAGGTCACATATTTCCTGTGCCCGCATACCACTTGCATACATGAAGCAAAGCAGGACTTTATCACGTTTCCCAGTCTCTGTATGAGCATCGGGCAGGCTGAAAAGCAGCTTTACTTCATCCCTAGTAAAAGGGTTCCTTCCAGCCTTTGGGGCTTTTTTCTTCGGCGTCTTAAAAACACTGTTTCTAAAGACGGTGGCAGATTCATAATCCCTGTTCATGGCATAGATAGAAAAAGCGGCAAGCGCGGAAAGCCTCTGATTCCTGGTTGAAATGCTGCACCCACGCTCAGTCTCCAACCAATCCAGAAAATCTGATATGGTATCCTGATTAAGATCAAAAAAATCGACTTTATCAGGCCGGATACCCTTTTTAACATTCATAAACTCAAAAAGCAATCGGAATGTCGCCTTATAAGAACGAATTGTGGCATCGGACAGTCCTTTAGCAACTGGCAGGTATGTCTCAAAGTAATTCTCCAGAAGATCGATAAAAGTTTGTTTTTTACGCCTCATAATCCACCTCCGGAAGCATCCCTGACATGTAGGAACCGAAGGCATCTATGGACTCAGGAAACAGTTCATTACTGAACTTCAAATATTTCTCTGTCTCATAAAGGCTATCGTGACCGAGATAGATAGAGAGATACGGTATGGCGTCATCTAGATGACGTCCCTCTCGTTCAGCCTGGGCAAAGGACTTAAAAGCAAACACATGCCTCATGCAGTGCAGGCAGGGACCACGTTCATATTTCCTGCGGTTATCAAGCCGGATATCATTTTGAACAAGTATGGTGTCAAAGCGACGTTTAATAGCCCTGTCTGAGATATGGCTGTCTGATATCCCTGAAGGAAACAACCAACCGTCGTTTCTCCCAGCAAGTCCCATAGCACAGATGTATCGGGACAGGATATCGGCCATACCCTCTGACATCGGAACCAGTCGTTGCTTATCGCCCTTTGTATTTACCAGCCTGAACAATCCGTTTTCCACATCAACGTCTCTCATATCAATCCGGACAGTCTCACCGATTCTGAGACCGCAACTATAGAGCAGTCGCAGGATAACCGGGAATTCTACCGGAAGCATCGGATCTGCCTTCCTGTCATGCTGAATAATCCGGTCTGCACTGTTAAAGATCCGGGAAAGTTCGTCGTCGCTGAACAGATATGGAATATAATCCTCGTGCACTTTCGGTACTGCAGGAATAAATACCTTTTCACCTGACAGACTCAGATAATGAAGGAACTGCCGGACTACAATGACTTCATTTTCAATGGAGCTGGACTTACCGGAAAGTGTGGCGAGCCATTGATCGATCAAGCCTTCATTCAGCATGTCATGTGAACTGACATTGTCACGCAGAAACCTGTCAAATCGCAGAAGGTAACAGCGCTCATGCTTGCTGGCACTTATGCTCAGCACAGAGGATCTGAGCTCATAATAATCATTCATAACCTGATGATAGATGCTTTCAAACACGATTGTTCACCTCCTTTCCGTCAAGGTATTCCTTAAAAAGACCGGACGGCGGTGGTGGCTCAATGGAACAGAGTCTGAGATTTGCGATATCGCTTCTCGCATAGTGTTTAATAACATCAGGATCTGTATGACCAAGGATCCTGCGGACTGTTTCATACGAAGCTCCATCATTGACCATCGAACTGGCCATTGAAGAGCGAAGTGCGTGAGGACCATGTTTCTTTCCTGCGATATCAACTCCGGCGATTATCAGGTATCGGTTTACGGCATGCCTAATGATGCTGGGCGTAACTCTACCATAAGGCGCTGACAGACTATGAAATACGTATCCGTCGGAATTATTCGTTTGATTGTCAAGGTGCTTTCGAATTGCCTGATTTACCTCAGCAGGCATCTGCAAGGTAAGTGGTACGAGTGTTTTCTCCTGAATAAAATGAAG
>OMUU01000175.1 GCA_900314295.1 uncultured Lachnospiraceae bacterium
TAAAACTTTTAACAGCCAGTAATGCTCAGGCAAAGGTACTGTAAAATCTTAGCCGTTTTAGTGATGTGTGAAGAATAACCTCGGCAGCGGCGGGGAGAATGCCGAGGTTATTTTCTGCTTGCAATTACACTCTTGAGATGGTAGCATAGTCCTCGTTAGTAGAAAGAAAGGGCGATTAACGCATAGGTGAGGGAATGATTCTTAGATAATTTAGTCTGGGTGAACACGATTTATCATGACGACGCTGCCGCGGCAGCTGTTTTGTGTGCGCTTAAACTGGATTATCATGCATTCTCAGCCTGTTTTATTTACGCGAACAGTGAGCCGCAGCCGAATGCGAAGTATTTGTGTGCGGCGAGCGTCGCGATAACGAGATAAAACTCGCGCAGCGCGTTTTATCTCGTTCTTGTAATATAAATAGGTGTATTTGTGTGAGTCTGTTTTGCGTATGCAGAACAGGCTTTTTTCGTGTGCGGTTATAAAGATTTGTGCAGGAGGAGTAATGTTACAGATAAAAGACCTTACCATAACACATCGCAAGGACATGAGGATTATTCTGGATAAATTCAGCATGGTATTAAATGACGGAGATAAAGCCGTGATCATAGGTGAAGAAGGGGATGGAAAATCTACACTTATGAAGTGGATCTATGATCCTGTTCTTGCGGAGGGGTACGCGGAGTGCAAGGGGGAAAGAATCAGTGGCGGTGAAAGATTGGGATATCTGCCGCAGGAATTTCCGATACGTGACAGGAATAAAACGGTGTATGAGTATTTTTCGGAAGGATCTTTGTTTTTCGATAAGAATCCAAAGGAACTTTGTGAAATGGCCAACCGGTTTCAGGTGCCATCCGAGTTCTTTTACAGTGATCAGATCATGGGGAACTTGTCCGGTGGAGAGAAGGTAAAGGCGCAGCTTATGCGAATCCTAATGGATGAGCCAACCATTTTATTACTGGATGAGCCTTCGAATGACATTGATATCCGTACGTTAGAGCTTTTAGAAGGACTGATCAATGGATGGAAGCATATCGTGCTCTATATTTCGCACGATGAGACTCTGATTGAAAATACGGCCAACGTCATTATTCATCTGGAACAGATCATGCGGAAAACCAGGACAAGATATTCGATAGTAAAAGATAATTATGACAACTACATCAGAAGAAGGGCGGAGCGTTTCGAGCGTCAGGAACAGAAGGCGCAGAATGATCGCAAGGAAAAGAAAAAAAGGGATGAAAAATATAACAGAGTTTGCAGCAGTGTAGAACATGCTTTAACAAATGTGTCCAGACAGTCGCCGGCTGAAGGAAAAAATCTCAAGGATAAGATGCATACGGTCAATGCCATGAGAAGGCGTTTCGATAAAGAAGATGAGAAAATGACGGAAATGCCAGAGCAGGAGACAGCCATATATTTTAAGCTCGGGAGTGAGGAGGCAAGGATTCCGGCCGGCAAGACGGTGATTGAATATTTTCTGAATGAACTCAGGACTCCGGATGAGAAAAAGGTGCTGTCGCGGAATATCTGCTTTCAGCTGAGAGGCCCGGAGAAGGTCTGCATTGTTGGGAGGAACGGAGTCGGGAAAACAACACTTCTGAAAAAGATGGCAGAAGAGCTTCTTTCAAGAAAGGATATAAGAGCGCAGTATATGCCGCAGAACTATGATGATTTGCTTGACCTTGATATGACACCGGTTGAATTTCTCGATGTTACGGGGGATAAGGCGGCCCGCACACGAATCCGAACCTATCTTGGCTCTTTGAAATATACCGTTGATGAGATGGATCATCCGATCAGGGAGTTGTCAGGCGGTCAGAAAGCCAAAGTGCTATTATTAAAGATGAGCCTGTCAAATGCCAATGTCCTTATACTGGATGAGCCCACCAGGAACTTTTCACCACTGTCCGGGCCGATCATCAGGAAGATGATCGCGTCTTTTCCCGGAGTAGTGATCAGCATCTCTCATGACAGAAAGTACATCGATGAGGTTTGTACGAAGGTATATACTCTTACAGAGGAAGGGTTGAAGTGAATCCGGCGCTGTCGGCATCGGAAAACGGTGCTGACAGCACAGACCGGTAAAAGATAGGCGATACTGCCTGATGCTGTCTAGGACTCAGAGGGTGGAACGGGTTCGATCACCCGCTCAATATGCATGGCGAGATAACCGATTTCAGCTTCCTGGACCGTGCGTTTCATCATGCGTCCGAGTTCGCTGCACACCTTTGCGGCAATGGCATAGGAGGACGGATACGTGTGTTTCATGTAATCATTCAGATTCATTTGAAGGGTTTCCTTCGTCAAAATCCGGGTTACCATGTAGCGAATATGATTCATCATCCGGTTATATCCGAGAGACATTATTTCAATGCTTTGTCCGGTTTCCTGCTCGATCGTAGAGATGCAGAAACGGACCAGCTGCGCTGTCTGCAGTGCTTCCGACACCTTTTCGTCTTCGATTGCCGTATGGACATGGAGTGCGAGAAAACCAATCTCATCTTCTGAAATCTCAATCTGAAAGGCACGTCGGAGCATGGGGACCGCACAGAGCGCCACCTTGTATTCAGAGTGAAACATGATCTGAATATCCTGATTGAGCGGATTTCGGATCTCTTCCCCGTTTCGCAGCCTGCGGACGGCAAAGTCCAGATGGTCGGCCATAGGAAACAGAATCTTGCGGTCAATTTTCCCGAAGACCTTGGCGGCTTCATCGAGCATGGCTCCGGCTATTTCCAGGCATTCCGGGTTCACGGAACGGACGATTTCCGTGGCACTTCCACGTTCGGAGGTTTGCTGCAGGGAGTAGACCGTATCCTCCGGGCGGGCGCCTACCCGTTCGGCGGTTTTTCTTCCGAAGCCGACTCCCCTTCCCAGAATCAGATATTCTCTTTTCTCTTCCGGTGCCAGGACGATGATGGCATTGTGATTTAATACTTTTCGAATTCTGTACATGAGATCCCTCAATAAAAGGCACTGCATGGAAAATCAAATCTAAATCACTAAAACTTCCCACACCGAAAAGGTGTGCTGAACCTTGAAAATTCAATAAAAAC
>OMUU01000032.1 GCA_900314295.1 uncultured Lachnospiraceae bacterium
TTTTACATAGATACTTTGATCCAGATACTATGAGACCGATACTATTACACCGATGCTATTAGCCGGATACTATTACACCGATGCTATGAGACGCATATTAATACACAGATACTATGAGATCTTCTTCATGGTAAGCTCACAAGACGAAGATATGTTCCTCATCCCATTCTCTCCTTCTGACACAGAAATGGCATCTTCGGCATGCAAAGGAGCACAGGCGCGATGTATACCAGAGAGACCATATATCTGGGAAGCAGGATCGGCCCGGCTGCCAGTGTCATGATGCTCCAGAAGGATGGGCTCAGCGCAAACAGCATCTTCCATGATCTTCTGTGGAAGGCATAGAAGATCACAAGCAGCGGAATCCAGGTCACGAACAGTACCTTGCTGAACAGCGCGGCAGCTGCGGAAGCGATTCGGTTGTAAATCGAATCAAACGATTCCGACACTTTCTTCCAGGAGACCGTTTTGTAGGACGACTCCATCAAGCGGTGTACATCAGCCTTTGTCGCCATCCCGTTCGACCAGGAGGAATAGGTTTTCTCCCATCCCTCTGCTCCGCCGTCATTTGCCGGAACATTGTCCCGATAATAGAGAAGACTTTCATCGGCCATTGTCGTGCTGTCTACGCAGAGCATCGGATAGATGTTTGCACAAAACGACATCAGGTAATTCCCGGGATGCTTGAAAAAGAGACGGATATACAGCCGATAGAAACGGGACCTATCCTCTTTCGTGGACTCTTCGATCCAGTGGGATTTTGTCGCATCTGCCCGGACCGGATTGTAATTTTCCACCATGCCCTCCGTATCCCGGTAAACGCCGGATAAGATTTTCTTTTCCTTCTCCGTGAGGGTGTCGCCGTACTGTGTCAGATACCAGGTGATCTGCTGGGATGGTACGGACATCAATTCCTTGGAATCTCCCTTCGCCACGCCCATAGCAGGAAGACAGACACCCTCCCAGAGGAAGATGCAGACAAACGCGACTGTAAGAATCTCAGCTCCGAGACGCAGCATCCGTTTCACCATACGTTGCAGGCAGAACACCAGCAGGACCGAGGATAGAAGAAAAATATAAATGCCGGTCTTTTTTGTCAGGGAAAGAAAGACGCCCGCAGCGACAAACTTTGCACTATCCAGCCAGCCGCGTTCCTCCCGTGAATTCTTGTTTCTGTCCTTTCTACCGGATTTCATGATGTATTCCAGATAGTAGACGGCATAAAGAAGGAAGATCCATCCGTTCAGCATATCCTTCGCCATGGTTTGGGCAAGCGTGGGGATGAAGGGATAAAACGCCCAGAACAGGAAGCATGCCTTTCTGGATCTCTGTCCGATGCCGCACCTCTTCAGAAAAAGTAAGGTGTAGGCAAAGGTGGCCGCCGTCGCTAACATTTGAAGAATTGCGTACAGAAACAAGGAAGCCTTGTGGCTTCCGAGTACGCCGCCGATCCTCCAGAACCCGGAGAAAATCAGTGTGTCGAACCATGGATGGTGATCGCTTCTGGCGGTCATACCATAGGTCTGGAGAATCTGCTGCCAGGTGTCCGGATCGTAATTGCCCGGAAACCGGATGATGAGATAGGGAACCCAGCAGATCAGTATCAGCAATGTCAGACGGAGAAGTTCTCTTGCATTTGAACTGCTGCCGCCCTCCCCAGATATCCTCGCGCTTTGGGATGCAGGAAACTCCTGTGACGGGCTGCGGTCCCATCTTTGATACAGCCTTCCGATCAGGATCCCCAGAATCTCTGCAAATGCCGCCGATACAACGGCAAGCAAAATCGCCGTTCCCGTTCCGTGGAAGATACCCGACCTTGCTATAACACGGTCATACGCAAGAAGCCCCAAATCAAACAGAAGAACCAAGAGAATGGCACAGACCATCGCAGAAACAAGTGGACGATTTCTTCTCCCGCATGAAATAGGATGGCTGCTTTTGTGTAAATAATTTATTTTCTCACTATAATCTTTTTGTTTTCGCATACTTATAATAAAATCCAGCAAATCTTTCCCAATATCCGTGCCTGCCACATGGTATTCAAGCCGTGATCGAGCGGCGATAATCAAAAATTTCACAAAATCGTCGCCCGACACATGTTAATGATGCCTCAAAGCACGATGCTTCCCACGATTTCCTTTCCGTAGGTGTCGGCCGTGCGGATGATCTCGTCCAGTGACGCATAGCGAGACGTCCGGCATCCTGCCACGAGTACGACTGCATCCGCTTCGCTGAGCAGGTGAAGAGACTTCGGGTCATCTACACGCCCTCCGTTTCCGATGAAGCGGATCTTCCGTTCTCCTTCTGTCGATTCCGAGCAGGTTTTCAGCTCATCCAGTACATGCTTCATCTGTCCCTCGGAGAGATCACCGGCGATCATGATTTTAGCGTTTTCGGATGTGAGGTAATTGATATTTGCGGCGGCGATGCGGAAGCATTCCTCCTCTGTGTCCGCGCTTTTGTACTCGTCTCCGATGGATGCGATCAGGCGGTCAAGTCCTCCCCTTTGCTTCCCGTTCTCTTTTCCCTTGCCCGGGAGTACTGCAAGCTTCTGGAGGCTGTACTGCTGGTTCAATTCCTTCGCGGACAGAACCCGCTTCATGAGAACGAGCAGAAGCATACCGATCAGAAGATAAAGCAAAAGACCGCCGACAAAACCGACTGCCGCATATTTTACGCTGTCCTTGATCACACTTTTGCCAGATACCACAGTGGAAGCGGAGGATCCTCCGGACGTCCGGGAGGAAACGGCGGTGCGGAAGGTATCCTGGTTGTTCATGAGATTGTTCATCTCCTGAATCCGGCTGTTCAGCCACGGGAACATCACATTGTCGACAACCGTCGAGGAGGTCTCGTTCTCAAAGCGCATGGTATGCGAACCGTAGGTCTTCGCAATTTCTTCCTTCTGCGCTTTTAGCTGATCCACGATGGTGTGAAGAATCTCCTTTGCGCCGTTCTCATCGATGTAACGGACGGAAATAGTGGCGGAGACGACATCATTCTGAATATTTTTGATATTGATCAGCTCCTTGAGATACATCGGCTCCGTGTTGTACTTCTTCGCCAGGTCTGTAAAGTCAATCGAGTTGATGGCATAGCTCAGATACGCGTCCATGATGTGGTCGGCGTAAACCTGGGCGGAATTTTCCGCGTAGGAAATGACGTTCATGGAATCCGATGTATAGTTGGAATTCCCCGATCCGGCTGAAGCAGGATCGGTCGGCTGGATGGTGGTGATCACTCCGTCCTCGTTATCTCCCGATTCGTCCAGATTTTCGAGCTCTTTTGTGGAAATGAACAGATTTACCTCTGCCCTGCCCTCTGCGTTTGGATTTATTTTCGCGAGGATGGAATTTGCGAGATAGGTGTTCTTCTGATCAAGGCTCGTCCGGATCAATTTCTCTGCTGTGCTGTAATCCAGGCCGCCTCCGGAAGTGGCCGATCCCCCGGCGGAAGCACTTTCTTTCCCGCCGCTTTCTTTTACGCCGTTGCCTGCAGCCGAGGACGATGCAACCGCATTTCCCTCTGCGTTGTTTCTGGTCGACGGCCATCTCTTGTACAGACGATATCCGCCGAGCACAATGGCAAGGATCAAACCCGTGATCAGCATCTTGCGCCATCCGATGAGTACCGTTTTTATGAGAGCCTTCAGGCTGATAACTCTTCCATTTTTGTTCTGATTCATTACTTCTCCTTCTCATTTCTTTCAAATTCAAATAGACATACTCTGTGATACCGCTAACCATACGCCAAAGATAAAACGGATAGTATGCCTATTTAACGATATGTCTTTCTTCCAATAAATATACCTGCTCAGATTTCATTTATGCGAACAGTGAGCCGCAGCCGAATTCGCAAGCCGCTGCCCAACCATCTTCCTGTCAGCATGTCCCGGCTGATCCGTCCTTACCTCGGAAAGGGCCGGGTGAATCGTCGGGATCATTGCCAGCCAGAAGGTATTGTAGCAAAGGAAAAATACCAGATCGTCCAGGATCGCGTGGCCCGCGGTCAGCGCCAGCATATATAAGAGCAGATAGTTCTGCTGCTTGTAGCATTTCCAGGAAAAGACCGTCAGGACAGCGATCATAAGAACCAGAAACACCAGTCCGTACCGCTGCAGGTCCTGAAGATACAGATTGTCGACATAGTTTCGCACCTGTGAGCTCGGCGTACCGTCGACGCGAAGCCCGTTTCCGACCCAGGTTATTTTCTGTCCGAAAAGGCGGAAGCCGTTTTCCAGAAGTGAATTATATCCATAATAGATGCGGTTGGCAAGGGAGGCATTCAGTCTCTTCATAAAGCCGAAGGGCCGATATGAGGCGGTCACCCAGATGCTCCCGAAGCAGCAGATCGGAAAAGCCAGGACACAGAGCCGGTTGACCACGCCGATCCGTCGGCAGAGATTTGGAAAAATCCGGTCAACCACCGAAATCAGGATGAGAATCATCGACGTGGTAAACGTCATCCTTGAGTCTGTCAGATAGTAGAGCAGAACATCCGCCCCGGCCAGAATCCCGTACATGTACCACCGGACGCTGCGCCCTTTCGCGTACAGATACAGCGCGATGATATTATACAAGACGGAAGGCCCGTAGAGCGAGTACCGGAATCCCAGATAATGTCTCGTTCTGCCCGACCACATCTCGAAGTAATCTGTGATCAGCCCCGCCTGGCTTGCGAGAACAACAACGGCGAGGATGACCGCCTGTATCATGGCCGTCACCAGCGCGATCTTCCGGAAGCTCATGTTGCGCGCGGCGTAGACATACATCGGAATGGCCACAAACATGATCTGCGGCGCGTTTTTTGCGATAATCGCCGCAAGAACCGCGCAGATCGTGAAAGGAAGCAACGCCTCCGTCGTAAAATAGTCCAGCATCACTTCCCGTATGACCAGGCACAGAAGACAGAACAAGATGATCATCTTATACGGCGCTCCGGTGAAATACGGGAAGAAAAAGGTTGTCTGCAGCGTCGTCGCCGCAATATAAAGAACAAAGGAGATCCAGAAAAGATATTCCTGAACGGTTCCATCTTTCTTCTCTGTTAATAAATGCATGCCGTTTGTTTTCCCTTCGTAGCTTCTTTTTCTGACACCATGTGTGTCCTACCTTTTCTTTCTGAATACCACAACCAGGATCAGAATGGAAAAAATCGTGACATACAACCCGGACAAAAGCCCCGGTGTCAGATAATGCATGGTGATATGGTGGCTGCCTGAGTCCAGGCGGACCGCAGTGAACGCAAGGTCCGCCTTCTGTGCAGTCACCGGCTTGCCGTTGTCCAGAATCGACCACCCCGTCGAATAGGGTATGGAGGCGAAGAGATAACCGTCCTCGTCCATCGATACATAGCAGGAGTAGGAATTCACGCCGGCTTTCCTGTTTGTCACCGGATCATGCAGCGCATGGATGTTTTCTCCGATACTTGTATCGCTTCGCTGCAGAAGATCCATGTCATCGAGCGTGTAGGTGCCCGCGGTATTGAAATAGATCCGGATTTTGCTGAACGACCCCGTGAGTCTCCCGATGTTCATGAGGAAATTTTTCTTTCCCGTATATTTGGGATCGTAGATCGTGTAGCCGCTCAGAAGAGAAGCTCCGTCTGCGACCGGCTTCTGGTGGTACATCTCCTGCGCGGTGATCCGGAAGCTTTCCATGCCCCCGTTCACAAAATTCAGATTTTTGAGGTACAGATAGATTTCCCGGCTGTCGTCCTCCGGAGAAACCGGGTTATCCAGAATCAAATCGATGTACGCATCCGGTCTGTTGACCGAAACCATGAAGCTGGTCGCCCCGGTGCTCTTCTGCTGCACCTTTGTCAGTTCTACGCCGTCCCCGCTCTCAATGCTGTAATTCATGACGCCGTCATCCAGCTTAAGTTGATCGGTTGAGATCGTATCCTGCGATACGGCAGGGTCTGTGACAATGGCCTGCATCAGCGCCTGCTGCCGTTCCAGCGGCGGCAGGGAGAGATAGCTCTTCTCCATAATGCCGTTCCGGAACACATAGAACAAGGAGTTCTTGTTCGTGGGTGTATACGAGACGAATCCGCCCGCATCATCCTTCCTGTCCGATTGCCCGCTCAGGCTGTCGGATACAGCTTCCGCCGCTGCACTGGAAAATCCGAACGGAAGATTTCCGGCATTTCCGGCGTCGGCCCCTGCAAGAAAGTGGTTCACGCCGAACAGCGCCAGCAGCTCGCTTCTCTGATCCAATCCTGAGTAGGAGAACGCGGAAGGACTTCCCGCGAGGGCGATGCTGTCGTGAAAATCATAAATGTTCTGATTATAAACCGTTCCGGAGAAATCCATGCCGCTTGCTTGGAAAAGCCACTGGGCATTCCGGAAAGGACTTGTGCTGTCGCTGTCAAATCTGGAGCCGTCCGAAAAATCCAGATTGTTGAGAACGGACAGACCGCTCTTCTGGGTCACGAGGTTATAGGCTTCTCCGGCCGTCGTCTGATTATCGAAGATACGTTCGCGTTTCATCGCTGTACTGCTCATAATCACGGCGGACAGGCAGACCATGCAGACCGAGAAAACGGCTGTCATTCGATACCCGGAGGAACGGCGGACCGCAGGTTTGTTCATCGCTGCGCTTCTGGCGGCCTTCGCCACGGCTGCCGCAGTCTTGATGCGATCTGTCGGTGAGTACTCGGTCAGCTGTGACTGCGGCGCGGATTTTTTCTTCTGCTGCCGATCCATTCGCAGGGAATGCTGGATACACAGAACGACCATCGCCATGAGAATGACGGAAACCCACAGAATGACAAGGTAATCCTGTGAAAACAGCAACAAGCCGACGCCGATATAGATTCCGGCTTCACAAACAAGGCCCACGCACTGACGCCTGTTCATCCGTGGAATTTCATAGACCGCCATAGCTGCGATCAGCGCCGTCACAAGCGCGTATCCCCAGATCCATCTTGCTGCGGTATACTGAAAATCTCCTGCCGAGTGGCCGATAAACGGTATACACAGAAAAAGCGTCATCAGGAGAAACTCCAGTTTAATCAGAAGATACTTCTTCCGGCAGGTAAAAAGCACAAACACACAGACAATCGTGAAGATGCCGAATCCGAAATAGCTGCTGTGGTCCGGGAGTCCTGCGCCCACTGCGAACCCGAGGAAGCAGTTGCGAAAATAGTCGCGCGCAGCGACGGAGGTCAGAAGTCCTCCCTGAAGGTTGATCGTCGAAACTCCCTCGCTGAAGCTGTTCCGTATATAGGGAAGCAGACTGATCGCGGAAAGTCCCAGAGCAAGGAGCGTCTCCAGAAGAAAACGAAGGTACAGGCCCGCGATAAAACGGCCTCTCCCCTTCTCCGGCATGATGATCCGGAATTCCGAGCTGACCGGCGTCATCACCTGCTGATCCGCGCTGTCCCTTGCCGCCGATCTTCTCGCCACATACATGGCGTAGTGCTGTGCGCGGGAATCCGCCCCTCTTTTGACCGGATCAAGCCTTGATATAATCCGGTTCTCCTCGATATCCTTCTTTTTCTTCCGGTCCCTCAGACCCAGCATTTCGGCAAACAGCCGCAGGGTATAATACAGAATGATCAGAACCAGCATGATGCACGCCGTGGAGAAACGCTGTGCGAAGCTGAAGGCCAGAATGATGACATAGAGCCTGGATTTTCTTTTTTCGTAGATGTGATCCGCGCCGATCATCAGAAGCGGGAAGAGGATCAGCGGGTTGATCAGTGTAGACTGTCCGAATGCAGCATAGGATACCGCGGAAAACACATAGACGAGCGTTCCGGTCAGAACCGCAGCCAATGAGAAGCCATTCTCCCGAAGTCTGTGAAAGGCGTATCTGCCGAACGCTATGCCGGCGAAATACAGCTTCAGAACGATCATGACCTCGTACCCGTATTCTGCAAACCGGGATGGAATAAAAATGGAGATCCAGCAGAACGGATCCCAGAAGCAGAAGGCAAAGGTAGTCGGGATGTCTGCTCCATACCCGATCGACGGATCCCACAGCGGTATCGAAAGGCTCCTGCTTTGGATCAGTCCGCGCAGAATCGAACGGCACCAGCGGCCGAAATAGAGAAAGCTCATGTAGTACTGGTTCAGTCCGTCCGGTGTCCGCAGAAAGCTTTTGTGCTGGAGAATCAGATACATGCCGAAGCATGCCAGAAAGAGCAGGACAAACAGAGCCGTATAGATCAGGTCATATTTCTTCTTGTCAGTCATTTTTCTTTCCTTTATGCCCCGACGTTGGAGGGATAGCCGAGACTGGCGAATGAAATCACAGCGGGCTGGTTCGAAATCGCTCCTCCCTTTCCCGACACATTAAAGACATACAGCTGCTTCTGACGAAACAGGAGGATGCTGTCATAATTCGTCAGATCCAGCGTCTGCCCGTTGACATTCAGACGGAATCCGGTATTCACGGCGCTCTGCTGTCCGGTCTGCGATGCCCCGGTATGCACATAGGCGTCCGACGGTACGCTCTCGAAGGTATTGGTTCCAAAACGGAGCTTCACGATGCCGGCCTGTGTGGGATCGTCGGGATAGTATGCGCTGTATACCGCCGATGTCACATCGAGCACCGTCCAGCTTCCGTTGATCTTTACCTGGTTCCACTCGTGATTCATGGACGGGCTGATGATCGTCTCGACAGGGATGCCGGCGATGCAGCAGAGATCATAGGTGACCATGGAACACTCCCAGCAGATGCCGGTCTTCTGTCCGATCGTAGACGCCATGTCGGCCGCTGCGTCATATTTCCAGTTGCTGTCGTTAAAAAATTGCAGAATACTGATGATTTTTGAAAAATCGGTGGAACACCGGCTGCTGTATTTCTTCTGGAAGGTGCCGTACAGGTTCGGATAAGCACCGAGCACTGCCCTCGCCCAGGATGCCTGGTCGAGCGTACGGTCGTAGGCCTTCCCCTGGTACAGCACCGAATGCGCGTCATAATATCCGTCCACATAGACGATGAACTGATATTTCTTCCCGTTGTAAGTCGCCGTAATGCAGGAGGCGCCGGGCTTCACCGCCGTTACGGTCGCGGTGTCTCCGGACGCGGACAGCTTAACGGAACCGTTGACATATTTCCGCGCGCTCAATCCGTCGATCGGGATCCTGTGGTAGGAAAAAATATCGTCATCGAGCCGGTTTGCCGCCCCGTCATTTTCCGAGGTCGCGATGGCCCATTTGACCGACCCGGCATCACTTTCCGGAACGCCGTTCAGGTAGATGTTCGCCTGCGGGTTTGTGTCCGGATTCAATGAGGTATACTCGCTGGAAACCGTGATTGTCGGAGTATCGGAGGCGCTCTGATGCAGCTCTGCGTAGCTGGTATCCTGATTCAGCATCCGGTAGATGAAGGTAACGATCTGAAGCCTGGTGCAGTTCTGGTTCGGACTAAATGACGTCGATGAGGTGCCGGAAGTAATCCCATTTGTCACTGCCCAGCTGACGGCCGGTGCATAGTAGGCAGATACCGGTATGTCGCGGAAAATCTTGGACGCCCTGGAACCGGCATTCGGGGAACCGGCGCATCGCCACAGAAAGGTGATCGCCTGCGCCCTGGTGCAGGTCGTATCCGGGGAGAAGGTCTGATTGTCTGTTCCGCTTGTGATTCCATAACGAACGGCCCACCTGACCGGATCATAATAATATTTCTTCGATGCAACATCCTGAAAGGTCGCGGAAGCCCCTGCCTTCTCGGACGCGGAAAGCGTCACACCGTTGACCTTGTTCGCATAGGTTCTGTAGAGAAAGGTCACGATCTCGGCGCGTGTACAGCTTGCCGACGGCGAAAAGGTATTGGATCCGGTTCCCTTCGTGATCCCGTTGTCCACCGCCCAGTCCACGATTCCGGCCGATGATCCGCTCACATCCCGAAAGCCCGATGAGGCATAAGTCGGGTGTGCCGTCAATAAAAGGCAGACCAGAACCGGAAGAAGGAGCAAAACACCCCTGAAACATGCAACATCCTTACTTTTCTTCATCCTAATTCCTCAATATCATTCCAAATTGCATTCACAGTGATTATACCTGTCATGCACAGGAAATTACAATTACTTTTTGCTTTTTCGATTTATTCCAAGAAAAACGGCCTGCCGGCTTTTTAACATTGCCGACAGGCCCGTCTGGATACCTGTATGTTATTTGATACTGAAATAATACCCGACCCCCCATTTCGTGCGGATCATCTGCGGGTGCGAGGGATCGGTCTCGATCTTGTTCCGGAGTCGGCGGATGTGTACGTCAAGCGTCTTCTCATCTCCGCTGAACTCCGTTCCCCAGATCTTGAAAATCAAAGCATTTCGCGTGAAGATCTTGCCCGGACGGGACGCCAGCTCCTTCAGAAGCTGATATTCCTTCACGGTGAGATCAATCTTTCTGTGGTCTACGATCGCCGTGCGGCTGTCCTTGTCCAACGTCAGTCTGCCTGCAACGACCGTGTGCTCCGACTCCGGCCGGTTCCCCAGGTCCTTCCGGTTGCGTTTCAATACCTTCCGGATGCGGATCTTCAGCTCTCGGGTATTGTACGGCTTCGATACATAATCATCCGCGCCGTAGTCGAATCCCATGATCTTGTCCATGGGTTTGTTCCGCTCCGAAAGTATGATTACCGGGACGTCCGAGAATTCACGAATGCGCTCACACAGCTCAAAGTCTGCCATGCCCTTCAACACAGCATCGGTGATTACAAGATCGTACCAGTTCTTCTGCGCCAGCTCCAGTGCCTCCGCGCCGCTCGCGGCTACGGTCACCTCGTAGCCATCCTGCTCCAGCGAACTTTTCAGACGGTTGATCAACAGACTGTTGTCATCAGCAGCCAGAATTTTCTTTGCCATTATTTACTTCTCTCCCCTTACACAGCCGAAGATCATGATCCCGCCTCCTTCTTTTACAAGCCGGAAAATCATGATTTCGCTTTCTGATATTTACTCCCGTCTGATTATTTTAACTGTATCTATGAGGAAGAAAGTAAATAAACCTTTACAAATATGTTACTGTTTATGTTAACCTGCTTTTGACCGGATTTTCCGGGAAAATTGTTTGGCAATCATTTCAAAGTCATTTCATAATCGTCTGACAAACATTTCAAAATCATTGGAAAACGGTTTTGAAAAATACTATCTGTTTTTGAAAACAATCCACTTGCTGATGACATAATTCAGCACGATGACGACTACCTGCGCCATGAACTTCACCGGCAGAGACGGAAATCCGAGCCATGTGATAAAGACAGCCAGGATGATCTCTTCCACAACCAGTGTGAACAGCCGCCCTCCGAAGAAGGAAGCCATCTGCATCCAGAAACCGGCGGCCGTCTCGGTTTTTCCGTCGAATACCCAGGTCCGGTTCGTGAAGAACTGGAAGAGAACGCAGACAACCCAGCAGATCACATTTGCGATCAAGGCATTCATGTGCGCCTTGTCGGTCAGCACCGCGTACAGAATCATGTTCAGAAGGAATGTGACGCCTCCGAAGAACAGATACATCAGAACCTCTTTGTTTTTCTGGTAGAAGGGTTCCAGAATCCGAAGTCCCGGCAGATGCATCAGCCTGTCAAAAATATCTTCTTTTTTTTCCAATTTACTGTGCTCCCTTGTGACGGAAAACCTGAACGATGGTTTTCAGAATAATTTTCAAATCCAGCAGAAGACTCCAGTTGTCGATATACTCGCAATCGAGTTTTACGACCTCTTCAAAGTCCTTGATGTCGGACCGGCCGCTCACCTGCCACATCCCGGTAATGCCAGGTTTCATGCTGAGACGGCGCTTGTGGTAGCTGTCATACTGCCGGAATTCGTCCGGTGTCGGCGGACGGGTTCCGACCAGAGACATATCACCCTTCAGAACATTTACAAACTGCGGGAATTCATCGATGCTGTACTTCCGGATGAAACGTCCCACGTGTGTAATGCGGGGGTCATCCTTGATCTTGAACATCTTCCCGCCCTCCATCTCATTCTGTTCCAGAAGCTCCTTTTTGCGCTCCTCCGCATCCTGATACATCGAGCGGAATTTGTACATGCGGAAGGTGCGTCCGTTTTTTCCAATTCGCTCCTGAGAAAAAATCACGGGGCCGTCGGACTCTGCCTTGATCGCGATACCGAAAATGACATAGAGGATACCTGTGATCGCGCAACCGACCAGGGATCCGAGAATATCGAAGAATCGCTTCAAAAACACATAGCGGAGCCGCATCTGCGGTTCCTCCAGGATGAAAAAGGGGATGCTTCCGATATACGTCAGCCGTTTGTCCAGCCGCGGGGTATACCGGTGCTCCGTGACGCGGATTTTCTCCATGGCGTGCTCGACCTGTGGAATGTTCATCTGCACATCGATCCCCATCTTGATGCACTCGGAGATGGCCGGCATCGAGCTGTCCAGCTGTCTGGAATCTCCGACGACAAAAAGCTCATCGATGGCATGTACCCGAATCCAGGAAATCAGATCCTCCGCACCTCCGATGACCGGGATATGATCGATTTCCCTGTGCTGAAGCTCTCCTTTTTTTTTCTCCTCGAAAAGAATCAGGCCCACAAGCTTCACGGACCAGTCCTTCTTCAGAAGCGCCGTGATCTCCGGCGCCCTCTTGCTTGAAGTCATAATTGCGGCAAATGTCGCGCTTTTGGTCTTATAAAAAGCCTGCCGAACCGCCTTCTGTGAAAAATATAGAGAAAACGTCAGAAGCACAAAATAAAACGCGATGGTGAAGATAAACAGATATCTGGATTCCGTCACCGCGTTCTTCTCAATCAGGAGCATGACCGCCCATGCGCCCGCGAGAACAACCGCGGATCGGAAGCTTTTGCGAAGGCAGAACCAGAAGGTGGTTTTCCGGATGGAATACTGCTCATCGTGAAGCGTGACCAGCATCATGAGGAAGCCCGCGATCAGATAGGGAAGTATGATTTCCGTGAACAGATTCTGTGAAAGAAAGGCACGGACGAACTTTCCCCAAAGGTATAGGATTGTAAAGGAACCGATCCCGCTGATGATTAGGCACAGAAAATGAATGGTAACCGAAATCAGAAATTCCAGCTTGCGACGTCTCATACAAAAATACCAGTGTAGCTGCAGATTGTGGCGCGGACAAGGTCCGCGTGACGGTTGACAACAGAATTACATACATCTTAACACCCGCATTCTGCCGCGTCAATTTTCATAAACACCCGATTCCCCCACATCGTGTGATGCGGGATCTTGTTCACCGTATATCGAGGTGGTGTGTGAACAGTTATGCCTATATGAAATTTGCACAGATTTTTTTCCATACATTCCTTGCAGTTGTGGAAAATGTTGATATAATTAAAGCAACAGTATGTAAAACGTGCGTACTACTTATAGGATCAAAATCACAATTAATCGAAACAGGCGGTGAACTAATTGAAGAATTGTCTATCTGTACGAGAACGTCTGATCCTGTACAGGAAGAAATTGACAGAACGGGTCCGAGCGACGATGGCCTCTCCCGCTCTGAATCATTACCACGCGCTCATCAACTACAAGAACTGCATAGCGACACGGTTTATGCTTGTATTTTTGATACTGCTGTTTCTGCTGGATCTGATCTGTCAGATTTTGTTCTTTCGCTTTAAGGAATTCGGATACTGTATCTATATGCTCATGGGCATCGGATTCCTCTCCCTGATCTATTATGCGTTTATCCGGGAACCCAACCATTTACGAATAGATGAACTGAAAAAGGAAGAATCCGATTCCAAAAACAGCATGATTCGCAAAAGCTATCTGCCAACGACCATTCTTTATACATACGAAATACTGATTTTGCTATTTACGGCATTCATGCAGTTTGTCTTGAATCCGTACGACGTACCGATTATTTTTCTGCTCCTGCTGGTTGTCCTGCCCACTCTGATCTTCGACCAGATCTGGAGGGTGCACCTGATGGTTCTGGCTGTCTCGGCGATCTATCTGTTTTCCGCGTACCATTTGGTTCCTTCCGAAAGCTACGGCCCGATCCTGATCTATGTCCTGATGGATAGCGTCATTGCGCTGGTATGGAGCGGTATCACGATCCATGCCAAAACGATTGCGCTGCAAACCAACGGGGTATCCGAGACGAGCGCTTCTCATGATGGACTGACAGGTATCCTGAACAGACGCGGCGGTGACGCATTGATCAATAACTGCATCAGCAATGGTGTTCCGGGTGCCTTTATCATCTTCGATATCGATAATTTCAAGCACATCAATGATACCTACGGCCACCAGAAAGGCGATGAGATTCTAAAGGCCGTTGCTTCCTGTCTCCTGGATTCCTTTCGGAAGGATGACATTGTGACATGTATGGGCGGCGATGAATTTCTGGTATATGCCGTTCGTATGGTCGACCGGAAGTATGTGGAAAGCAAGCTTGCGGATGTAAGACAAAATCTGCATTCCATTGTAATTGACGCCCAGAACGGGGACTATGTAACGGTAAGCATCGGCTGCGCCATCAATGACGGGACGTATATCGACTACAGCACTCTCTTCCGCACGGCAGATCATATGCTGTATAAAGTGAAACAGAACGGAAAGGATTCCTTTGCGGTAAAGGATACTTCCTTCAAATTAAAATAATGGAGGTTTTTGTTTTATGAATGACAAGCAATTAATTGAGGACCGGCAGTCCGTTCGAGAGTTTAAGAGAAGATCCATTCCCAATGAGGATCTGAATGAAATCCGGACTTTCTTCACGGAGGCGAAGAGACTGCTGCCCGACATTCGCACAGAGCTGAAGATTTATACCGATTCGGATATGAAGAATCGCCTCGAGGGCGTGGTCGGATATCGCGGCCTTGCTTTTGGTGCGCCGGCCTATCTCGTTGTCTTCTCCGAGAACAAGGATCATTTTCTCTACAATGCCGGATTTATCGGCGAGCAGCTCTGCCTGAAGCTTACGGATATGGAGATTGATCATTGCTGGCTTACGATTCCTGACACCGATGCTGCAAAACGTGCACTTCTGGCGGAGACGGATCTGGAGCCGGCCATGATACTTGCCGCCGGCTACGGAAAGGCTGTTTCCGGAAAGCCCCGTCTGGATATTGAGACGCCTTCCATGGTAAAGTACAACAAGAGAGCGGAACACGTCGCCCCGAAAATTGCACAGCACGATATGGTCTACTCCGACAGATGGGGCAAGCCCATGGATTGGAGTGAGAATGTCATCGATCCGCTTCTCGATGAGGCCTTGTACGCGGCGAGCCTGGCTCCGAGCTTTCTTAACCGCCAGCCATACCGCTATATCGTGCGAAGCAGCTCCGTAGTGCTCTGTATAAAGCAGGAAGAAAGTACGACCATCGCAGATACCGCCCTTGATGTCGGCGCAACCATGTATAATTTCGACACCATATACGCGCATCGGAACACCGGAAGAAATAAGTGGATCATCGCCATGCCGGAAGATGCCGGCAGCCTGAACGTACCGTCCGATTATTCCATCGTCGGCTACTATCCTATCGTTTGAGATTCCGATAATTACTCAAGATCGTTGTATTGATATGGCCATCAACGATTCCTTTGATTTACGCGAACAGTGAGCCACAGCCGAATGCGAAGTATTCGTGTGCGGCGAGCGTCGCGATAGAGAGATAAAACTCGTGCAGCGTGTTTTATCTCGTAAAGAGACAAAAAGACCGTGTTGCCTGATCCGTTTTCCGGCAACACGGTCTTTTATGAATATCATTTATGCATGTCTTTTATGAATATCATTTATGCTTGTCTTTTATGGATGTCTTTTATCATATCTTTTATGGATTTTCTTTGCGTATCAGATCTATCCCGCAATTTTCGCCTCTGTCTTTGCTGATCGATTCGTCCGATGCTTTGGATGTGGTTTTTGCTGCATAGGATGTATCCCCGGATACCGCCTGCTGCAGAGCATCCAGGAGGTAAATCCCGTGGTGCTGGATCAATTCGGATTTTGGAATCAATTCAACATCGAGATCTACCGCTCCGCTGATTCCGGGAACCGTGCCCGAGTCGGTATACTGCCAGAACCGGTACATGTAAGGCGTCTGTGGCGTTGTCATATAATCGGCGTACCAGAGATCATAATCGTCGATCTTTGTCATATCGTAGTGCGTCGCTTCCCAGAAAATATTGGAATATACGATCGGGTTGTAGCCCGCTGCCTTTACTCTCTCGCAGAATGTCCGGGTATTGGATGTGTACTGCTCCTGGGACAGATCGTCATGCCGAGAGGTGCTGCTGCCGATCGTCTCCACATCCAGGACAATTCCCAGCTCGAGCGGCTCTCCGTTTAATTTTCCAATAATGTAATCTGCCTCTTCCGAAGCCTCCTGCTCATTGACCGCTCCCGAGAAAAAATATACGCCGGCTTCCAGACCGGCCTCTCTCGCCTTCTTCAGATTCTCCGACCAGCGTTCATCCTCATAGATCGAACCACTCTCGTATCCCCGCGTTCCGACACGGATAAAGACAAAATCAATGCCGGCGGATTTGACCTGCTGCCAGTCGATATCGCCCTGAAACTGTGAGATATCGATTCCCAGCCGTGAGGTGTAAGTGTCATCCGAATATGTCATCCGCTGATCCTTGCAGGAAAAACCGGCAGATTGATACGGCGATTGCTCCGCGTCAAGATTACGGTACATCGAATAGGTATGTCCGTAAACGTCCTGAAAGTAAAACAGCTCCTGACCGGAAGCGTTAGCTCCCGCGGAAGCAGAGGAACCGGATACATTCGATGTAGGAAGAGAACCAGAGGAATCCGATGAAACAGAACCGGTTACTCCGGAGATATCAATTTGCAGCTTCGGCTGGTCCGTTCCTGCTTCCTGTTCGCCATTGACACTGCCGCCGTGTGTTGTTCCGGCGGCATTCTCGGCACCGGAAACGGCACAGTCTCCGACCAGTGTGTTCCCGGAAGCATGCACGGGAACGGAAGCGGATGCAAGAATTCCCGCCGAAAGCACTGAAATCAAAAGGCTGCGCAGCATATGTTTCCGAGCCCTTCGGGGAAAACGCATCACCCTCCGGTCTGTTACATTTTGTGATAAACCGCGGTCCATGTAGCACCTGTGATCTTCTTTGTCTCCAGATATCGGCAGTTGCGGATACCTGTGATCCCCGCCATCTGCTGATCGACTTCGTTGTTCATATAGATGTAGCGGTCGCTTCCGAGATAAACGGCTGCTCCGGATTCCGGATTCCACACAATATCTCCGACGGACAGGGAAGCGGCCTTGCCTGCGATCTGCGCCTCAATGTTCTGATAGCTGTGTGTGCACAGAACGTGGTCCATCGTATCCTTTGTGAAGGCAGTATCTACATCTTTCAGTTCTCCTATGCTCTTCAGTGTTTGAAAAAGGAAGGAATAGCTGTCCGCATCGATCTTCTTGATCTGTCGAATGTTGTCGCTGTACATATACTGCTTATTGGAGAGCTGATCCACCATCTTCTGTGCCAGAGCCGGAAGATCCGCATCCTTTGTCTTCAGACGGTAAACCTTCCGAGCCTTGGAAGCATCCAGCTCACCGGATCCTACTTCATCACCCTGGTCACCCGCCTTGTCTCCAGAAGCTTTGTTTGCCTCCATCTCTTTCGCCTGCCATACAAGATTTGCCGTCCGGTAGACGGCAGCGCCGGAATTGTCGGCGTAGAGCACGATGTCTCCGGCCTCCAGCTTTTCTGCATTTGTCTCCGCGTCACCGGCTTCCACAAAGCCATGCTCCGTCAGCTCAGCGGCGATATCACTCTGATCGAAGGGATTCCGGTCACTCTCCGCCTTTAAATAGCCGTTGTCATAGAGCGCATAGAAAATCAGGGAATATGCATCTACGTCAGGATTGTTGCGGCGGTTCACGGAGCTGTACCCGTGGGACTGATCTGCCGTATACGCAGCCAGCCAGTCCATGTAAGCCTTGACATCCTTGTTCTGCTCCAGAATATAGCTCTGGTATCTCGGCCAGAAAACCTGCAGCGCGTATGCCGTCCGCTCAGCCGCTCTGGTCTCCGTGTATGCCGGACGCTCGTAGTAGGTGCAGAAAAACGAAGCGGCAGCGCCTGCGCCCTCAGCGGTATTCGGAAGTCCCTTCAGATAGGCATAGACGGCGGGATAATTGGTTTCCAGATCATACTTGAGGTAGTACATCTGACCGTCAATCGTCGTGTAATCTCTGCCATTGGCGCCGCACCAGTTCGCGAGGCTTGTGAAATTCCCACCGGTCCACTGTGCAAGCCCGTAGGCGATTCCGTTTCCGCCAACCGCCTTGTACTGGAACATGGTCTCCTGATAAAAATTCGCAAGAAGGCCCGATGCCGCCGCATTATTGAACCCCAATACCTCGGTCAGATACGCGAAGGTCTCCTTCTCCGCTGCGGTCTGATCCACGGTACCCGCTACTCCGGCGGGAACAACCGCCTGGATCGTCTGTTCATTCTGTGCGGCCTTCTCTGCTTCCTTCTCAGCCTCCGTCCGGGTAGCCTCGCTTACCTCCGTCGACTTGTTGTCGGAGGAACCTTCTTTCTTCGCGTCATCAGAGGCGGCGTCTCCCGATGTCCCCTTTGAACCATCTTTACTTCCGGAATCATTTGTTCCGGATGTATTCATACCGGAAGCATCAGAACCCGAAGCATTGGACCCGGAATTTCCGGAACCAGAAGACGAGGACACAGCACTGCCGTCCCCTGCTGCAGAATTATCCGATGTAACCGTTGAACCGGATGAAGAATTCGCTGCGGAAGAGGAGGAAGCGGTCCCGCTTGTGTCCTGTGAGGACGACGCGGTTGCCGACGAAGAAGAGGAAGCAGATTCTGCACCCGCGGATGAGGAAACCGATCCGGAGGATACAGAGGAAGCTGATGTGACAGTAGAATTTTCTTCGGCAAATGCAGGTGTCGCCTGAGAGGCAATCATGCCTGCAGCTGCCAAAGCAAGTATAATCTTTTTATAGTGCATTTTTTTTAAATCTCCTTATAGGATTTCATTATATTACAATCGCATAGCATTCTACAACCGCACAGGTTCATTTTTTTGAAAAAAATTGCCTGCTGTTCATGGAATATTTTGCTTCAATTTTTTCCTCTCGTCGGAGGTTTCTTCTTTTTCAGAGGGCAGCAAGGCTCTTTCTACAATATCGCGTTTGACGCGTTCAGAGTCATCCCTGCCGTTTTCAGAAGATCCCTTCTCCCCCGGAAGGGCGTTGTCCAGCATCTGGTTTTCATTTGCGTAGGGAACCTGCATCTGATATCCGTCAATGAGGCTTCCAATAGAAGCATTCAGGACACGATCGATCTGATTCTGGGTTATATTCCGAGACTGATATTTTGTGGCGCCGGATTCAAAATTGATCAGCAGATGATCGCCGCTTACGTCCAGATCCTCACTCATATTGGGAATACGAAGACTGCGGACGAGGATCGGGTTCCGGAACCATCCGAGATATTTGTTGTAATGGATGCGGTAGATCCTGAGATACGAGGTATTGTTGCGTCCGTACGAACACGACGTAATCACATAGAGTCCGCCCTTGTGATTCACGATCTGCGCCCCCTGTGTAAAATAGCTCAGATAGAGCTTGTATGTGACAGCCTTTCCTGTCTTCAGGCTGTATGCGGTCGCATAGCTTCTCGGATAGAAGCTGTTGATATTGAAGCTCCCGACAAAGAGCGTGTTCTTGTATATGGAGATGAAGGATGGAACCGTGTCGCAGGACAGGTATTTGAGCAGCGGCACATAGATCGAGTCCTTGTTCTGATTGACAAACCTCCGGAGATCACGCATCGAAATCTCCCAGATCCGATATACCCCGGTCCTCTGCGCCGTCTGACGGGATATATTCGTCTGCGGAATCCGTTCATCCTTCAGACTGGAATCGGCGATATAGACACGATTTGTTTTCGTACTGTAGGCCAGGGCTCCGACATGACAGCGCGTACTGAGAGCAAGGGTTGTAAGATACTTACCCGTATCCCGATCCAGCACATAGATGACCGAGCTGGTCCATACCTTATTCGAGGAACTATACGCGGAAATCAGGACATAATTTCCTGCCACACAGATTCCCTGCGGCACCATGTACGGAGTGGCCCTTCCGGAGACATTGGTCTGTCTGAGGCCGGGGATTACATAGGAATCGTTCTGATATAACGATTTGCTGAAAAACCGGAACTGCGACCAGGTGTTTGTACTGTTGATCAGATTGTAGTAATTGTCGTCAAAGGTGCTGCCGGTGTATGTCATGACGTTGGGATCAGATTCCGGGTCATCCGGATTGACCAGGGAAAGCGTACTCTGATAGAACTTCCAGAGATCGTCGGTCTCTGTCTCCTTCCATCTGACCTGCCCGCTGTAGGTTCCGATTGTATAGGTTTTGTGAAACATACATAGAAATGAGGTTCCGATCAGAGCCGTGAGAAAGAAGAAGAGGGTGACCCGCGCTGCAATCCGGGACACAGCCACAGAAGAATCGCATCCCCGTCTCAGCGGTTCTTTGAAAAAAACGATATCATCTCCTCTGTGCTCTGTCCTGTTCTGCACGGTCTCCGGCTGCCTTTCTGATGTTTTGCCTTATTTTATACTACTTTTATATTTCTTGTCAAAGTTCTCATGACGATTCACTGCTCTGCCTTCTTCTTCCGTTTCTCCAGAGAGATCCGTTCTCTTTCCTCTTCCTCCTCCTGCAGCTGCTTCCGGGTTTTATTCTTCTGGATGAAATAAGCAAGCTCGGAATTCTTGATGGCCAGATTCGCCCGGTAGCTGTCCAGCTCGTTTTTCAACTGAAGGCGATTGTTGTAGCTTTGTGCAATCCCGGTATCGTCCAACATATGATTCGACGTGAGGAAGGCCAGACTCATGATCTTGCTTCCGGCCGGGAACTCGACCGTTACCTTGTCATCCGTCTGTCCAGTGATCTTCCCTTCTCCGAACTTTCTGTGGGAGACAGATGATCCTATGACATCTGCATTCGCGAGCTTCTCAAGATCTTCCTTCAGCATTTGGATATGATCTTCGATATAGGAAATCTCATTTTCAATCTCCTGCTTTTTCTCTTCCTTTTCCTGCTTCGTACGGGAAGCCTTCGTGCGATGAACAAAGGGGTGATCCATATAATAATCGTAGGCATCTGCGATATACATAATGTCAAACGCCAGAATATGGCATTCCGGGTCGATGCTTTCCAGTCCCGGCATATCGTATTCCTCAGCCTGTCTCATCAGCTCCTTTTGCACGATCTGCATAAGTTCCGTGCGGTTTCTCAAAAGCTCGGAAAGTTCCCTGCACATTCGATAGTAAATATCCAATCGGAAGGCCTTTCCACTGCTGAAGTTCTCAGGGTACTCGACGGAATCCGCGAAATTGCTCACTGTGGATGGCTTATAGATAAAGTCCTTCTCGGGAAAAATAAGCCCGAGATAAGATAGAGCCGAGCGTGAATTCTGAAGATATCCCTTTCCGTTGGAACGGCTTTCGAGGAGACTGTTGATTTTGTGGAGAAAGGCAAAAACATGTTCTCCTCTCGCTTTGTCATCCTCTCCGGTATCCTCTGTCAGATCACGAAATGCCTCTCGTACAGTTTCCCGGTGGTTACTGTGTTCATCACACAGCATCATAATGCCGTTGTTCGGCCACCAGAAGCTGCTCGAAATAAGGTTGCCGCTGTCCCTGAAGCAGGACTGGAACATTTCGGAAAAATCCTCACTCCCGATATTCCAGAATTTTCTGCATTGCCACGCACAGCGCCATTTAAAAAGTTCGTCATGTTCTTTTCCGACCGTCTTGTCAAAATTGTCAATGTAGAAATCGATGATTTCATTCGCTTTGTCAATGTTCATAGGAACTTCCTCTCTTTTAAAAACACGACGCAAGTAACCTTTTATCTTCTATATATTCGTAATTTTAACACACTTTCCGGTGTATGATAAATATAATTCGTCCGTTTTCGTAAAAGTTTTCGGAATTATTTGTCAGGAATTGCTTGCAAAGAGGTGCTTCTATTGTTATAATCACACCAAATCAAGGCCAGATTTTTTCACCCTTGGTTCAGGATGATTACCTCATCTTGATCATCTCCCCCATTTAAAGAGCCTCTGTCTGAGATCAACAGGCAACGGCTCCGTTTTTTTATGTGATCTTCCGGGTTCGAGAAATCTGGCAGGATGTTGCAAAAACGCTTACATACTACGTTATGCTACAAGTATTAATAACTGTCGTTTACTACTCTGCTTCGCAGCTTTTCTTCGCCTAACAGTACATTTTGAAGCCAGCTATATTTATCAGAATATATCAGCATTTTTATCTTTTATTATGACTGATTATACATTATAGTCATCATTACAATTCATTATGTGATTTCTGTAAATTATTTACTGATTATCTCTTGACAAATTCACATTTCGTCTGTATGATATAGATAACAGCTAAAGAAAACAAGAAAAGAAACGGAGGAGAAGTCCATTGCACAAGTGATCAAGACTTAAAGTAACCATCCGAAAATAAAAAGAAAAGGAGGTTAAATAGTCCGATGATAAAGAAAAGAGAGACGATACGGGCAGTTCATTAAAAGAGGATGTTGATGACGATAAAATCAACATCCTCTTTTCATATGTTCACAAGCGAAATACAGCTACTACTTTTTCGGGTCAATCATTTTTGGTGTGGGGTGAACACATGAGCGTTCTCCCCGGTTAACAGTTTCAAGGGACGCCGTCCTTGACATGAACCTCAGGAAACGTTTTCGGTCTATGCCGACGGCGAAGAACTCAGGGACAGGTTTACAGACTCCGTCGCCGTCGGTCGGCGGATTGTAACGTTTCCTGAGAACCCTGTCAAGGATCCCCTTCGGCGGCTGGGATCATGCCTCTGGCTCTGCTCCTCGGAACAGGCGGGCGCTGCCGGGGTCATAAAACAATTGCATAAAAAAGGATCTTCCTGTACTATCCGAGTTGCATCCTGG
>OMUU01000012.1 GCA_900314295.1 uncultured Lachnospiraceae bacterium
GAGCTGCGGAACTCCTCAGGCGCGAGCGCCTTCGTCAAACAGTCCTCGCTATCCACTTTTTGAAGAATTTACGGATAAAACTTTTAACAGCCAGTAATGCTCAGGCAAAGGTACTGTAAAATCTTAGCCGTTTCAGATGGCGCGTGAACAATAACAGTGGAACGGGACTCGAGATAATTTTAACGAAAAATATTCAGAAAGAATTTACATTCTGTGGAAAAATGATAAAATATAAGAAAGGTTGTTAAAAAAATATCATTTCCGTATCGCAGCTGATGACTTTCAGGAAGAGGAGGACCTGTCTGATGAATTACGAAGAAAAGTACAAAGAGAAGCTGGTAACCGCAGAGAAGGCTGCTTCCGTGATCAAGAGCGGTGACTGGGTGGATTATGGCTGGTGCGTTGGCACGAATGTAGCGGTAGACCAGGCGCTGGCAAAGAGAATGCCGGAGCTTCATGATGTAAACATCCGTGGCGGTGTCCTGTGTCATGCGCCTGCCATTTTCGGGATTGAAAATCCGGCGGAACATTTTATCTGGAACAGCTGGCATATGAATCCGGTTGAGAGGCATTCGGTTTCCAAGGGATTCTGCTTTTATTCACCGCTGAAGTATTCGGAGCTTCCGCGGCTGTACCGGGAAAGCTCGACACCGTTGAATGTGGCAATTTTTCAGGTGTCGCCCATGGATAAGCATGGGTATTTCAACTTCGGACCTTGCGCGAGCCAGATGTCAGCGGTCGTGGAAACGGCGGATGTTGTGATTGCCGAGGTAAACAAAAATATGCCGGTCTGCCTGGGAACCCGCGACAACTACGTACATATCGATCAGATCGATATGATTGTAGAAGGAGACAATCCGGCCATTGATGAGGTACCTGCCGGCGGAGAGGCAAGCGATGTGGACAAGGCGGTGGCGGAGCTTGTGGTTCCGGAAATTTCGGATGGCGCCTGTCTGCAGCTTGGGATCGGCGGCATGCCAAATGCTATTGGAAAGATGATTGCAGAGAGCGATCTAAAGGATCTTGGCATTCACACGGAGATGTACGTGGACTCGTTCGTGGATATGGCAGAGGCCGGAAAGATTACCGGCGCGAGAAAAAATATCGACCGCGGGATGCAGGTTTATGCATTCGGAGCTGGTACCCGGAGAATGTATGATTATCTGGATGGCAATCCGGAGTGCATGGCGGCTTCTGTGGAATATGTCAATTCTGCGGATACCATCGGAGCAATTGACAACTTCATCTCCATCAATAATGCCGTGGATGTCGATCTGTTCGGACAGGTCAACGCGGAAAGCGCCGGAATCAAGAATATTTCGGGAGCCGGCGGCCAGCTGGATTTTGTGCTCGGAGCGTATAAATCCAGGGGCGGCAAGAGCTTTATTTGCCTGTCCTCCGCATACAAGGACAAGAAGACCGGGGAAATCAAAAGCCGGATTCGTCCGACGCTCGCACCCGGAAGCATCGTGACGGATACCCGCGCGAATACCATGTATATCGTAACGGAATACGGAAAAATCTGCCTGAAGGGCCTTTCCATGTGGCAGAGAGCGGAAGGACTGATCAATATTGCTCATCCGAAGGTGAGAGATGAACTGATTAAAGAGGCGGAGAAGATGAATATCTGGAGGAGATCGAACAAGCGCTGAGCGGGATATGAGGCGAAAGGTGTCAAGGGGAAAAATATACAAGAATCCGTTCCATATTTAGTTAATTTTTTCACAAGAAAAGATTGATAAATATTTGACAAAAAGGAACGCAAGGGGTATCATTAGATTATCGTCAAGAAATAAACGGCCGGTTGATTGGTTTGTGAGTGTTTCTGAAGCAAACGCAACGGAAAGGCAGACAGATATTTCTTGTCGAATGATTTGACAGATATCTATATACGGTTCTTATCTCATATTTTATAAGGAGGCATTTGAAATGGCAGAGAAAATTGTTATTGCAGGCGCTTGCCGTACCGCAATCGGCAAAATGGGCGGCGAGCTCAGCACAATTCCGGTTGCAGATCTTGGAACTGTTGTTATCAAGGAGGCACTGAAGCGTTCCGGAGTTCCGGCAGATAAGGTAGACATGGTATACATGGGCTGTGTCCTTCAGGCAGGACAGGGACAGAATGTTGCTCGTCAGGCATCCGTGAATGCGGGAATTCCGGTTGAAGTTCCGGCCATGACTCTTAATATTCTCTGCGGTTCCGGACTTGCGGCTGTCAACATGGCGGCAGATATGATCCGCGCGGGAGAGGCGGAGATCGTAGTTGCTGGCGGTATGGAGAGCATGTCCAAGGCTCCGTATCTTCTGGAGAACGGACGTTACGGGTACAGAATGGGCGATGGAGCGCTGGTTGACTCCATGACACATGACGCCCTTACCGATGCGTTCAACAATTATCATATGGGAATCACTGCCGAGAACGTTGCCGAGAAGTACGGCCTGACCCGTGAGGAACTGGATGAGTTCTCCGCGAAGTCACAGCAGAAGGCATGTAAGGCGATTGAAGAAGGGAAGTTCAAGGATGAGATCGTCCCGGTAGAGGTAAAGGGACGCAAGGGTAAGGTTACGATCGTCGACACCGATGAGGGACCGCGTCCGGGAACTACCGCAGAGAGTCTTGCAAAGCTTCGCCCGGCATTCAAGAAGGACGGTATTGTAACGGCCGGAAACGCATCCGGTATCAACGACGGTGCGGCAGCAGTTGTTGTGATGAGTGAGTCCAAGGCAAAGGAGCTCGGCGTAAAACCGATGGCTACCTGGATTGCGGGAGCTCTCGGCGGCGTAGACCCGGCAATTATGGGAGTTGGACCGATTGTAGCTACCAGAAATCTTCTGAAGAAGACCGGCATGACCGTCGAAGACTTTGACCTGTATGAGGCAAATGAAGCATTTGCTACCCAGTCTCTTGCTGTTGCAAAAGAGCTGGGATTTGACCCGGAGAAACTGAATGTAAATGGAGGAGCGATTGCTCTCGGACATCCGGTAGGATGCTCCGGCACAAGAATCCTTGTTACTCTGCTCTATGAGATGCAGAAGAGAAAGGCCAACAAGGGTCTGGCTACCCTCTGCATCGGCGGCGGCATGGGCTGCGCGACAGCAGTTGAGAGATACGAGGAGTAATCGCTTAGCGAGATAAAACACGCTGCGCGAGTTTTATCTCGCTATCGCGACGCTCGCCGCAC
>OMUU01000016.1 GCA_900314295.1 uncultured Lachnospiraceae bacterium
GGTCGGCGCGGCAAAGCTCGGTCAGAAGCTCTGCCGGAAGGATGGCAGCGAGGTGCAGTACCCGCTGAGCCTTCTCCCGGACGAGACCCGATGGACCGCGGACAACTGGAACATTCATTACCGCGAGGATGCAAAGATCAACTGCTATGACACCGGCACCTCTCCCTGCAAGACCGCATGTCCGGCGCACATTGCGGTACAGGGTTATGTGAAGATGGCAAAGCAGGGCCATTACGAGGATGCGCTTAAGCTCATCCGTCAGGACAATCCCTTCCCCGCCGTCTGCGGAGCCATCTGCAACCGCCGCTGTGAGGACGCCTGCACGAGAGGTACGGTAGACAGTCCTGTAGCGATCGATGAGATCAAGAAGTTCGTGGCACAGCAGGAACTGGATCCTGCCTTCCGCAGCAAAATTCTTCCGATATGTGAGAGGGATGAGGGCGGATTCTGGGACGACAATTTCAAGATAGCAGTCATCGGTTCCGGTCCTGCCGGTATGTCCTGCGCGTATTACCTTCGCACGAAGGGATACCCGGTCACCATTTTTGAGAAGGAGGAAAAGCCCGGAGGAATGCTCACATACGGCATGCCGTCCTTCCGTCTCTCGAAGGATCTCGTCGATGCGGAAATTGACATGCTGCGCGAGATGGGCATTGAATTCCGCTGCGGCGTTGAAGTCGGCAAGGATGTTTCCATCGCCGATCTCAGGGCAGAAGGGTATCGTGCCTTTTACGTATCGATCGGTCTGTCGGGCGGAAGAAGTACCGGCGTCCCCGGCGAAGACGCATCCGGCGTCGAATCCGGTATCGGCTTCCTCAACCGCGTGAACCGCGACCACAGTGTAAGGCTTTCCGGCGATGTCGTAGTTGTCGGCGGCGGCAATGTAGCGGTTGATGTTGCCCGCACAGCACAGCGTGTGACAGGCGGACATATTACCATGATCTGTCTCGAAAGCGCCGATGAGATGCCGGCTGCCGCGGATGAGGTAGAGGATGCAAAATCCGAGGGCATTGAAGTGAAAAACGGATGGGGACCGAAGGAAATCCTTGCGGAGAACGGAAAGGTAACCGCCGTTGTATTCAAGAAATGCACCCAGGTCAAGAATTCGGAAGGACGCTTCGACCCGCAGTATGACGAAGAAACCACGATCACCGTTCCCTGCGAAAACGTACTGGAAGCCATCGGACAGTCTGCCCTCTGGGGCAATCTCCTGAAGGGGACGAAAGCAGAGACACGGCGCGGCGGCACCATTGTATGCGATCCTGTTACCTTCCAGACAGCAGAACCGGACATTTTTGCCGGAGGCGACATTCAGCACGGCGCACGTTTTGCCATAGATGCCATTGCAGACGGCAAGAAGGGAGCGGAGTCCATGCACCGCTTTGTGCATGAGGGGCAGTCGCTCACAATTGCCCGCGATCTCAGGGAATTCATCGAGCTCGACAAGGAGGATATCACCATACCTTTCGGTTACGACCACGCGAAGCGCAGCATTCCCGGAACCCGGAAGGTAGAAGACCGCTTTGACGATACCCGGCTCCCGCTCACGGCAGACCAGGTGCATCAGGAAGCGGACCGCTGCCTCGGCTGCGGCGCCACCACAGTAGATCTCAACCGCTGCATCGGCTGCGGCCTTTGCACAACCCGGTGTGAATTCGACGCCATCCATCTGGAGCGGGATCTTCCGGACTGCAGCAATTACATGCGTTCCGAGGACAAGATGAAGGCAATCGCCCCCTATGCAATGAGCAGACAATTCAAGATCATCCGGAAATCTGCGCAAGAGAAAAAGAAGGTGTCCAGATGACGGAGAACAGCTATGCATGAAATGGGAATCGTAACACATCTGGCGAACACGCTGGATGATCTGGCAAGGGAGCAGAACATTACACAAATCGGTTCCGTCACCCTGCAGGTCGGCGAGGTATCCGGCATCATGACCGATTATTTTACCGACTGCTGGGACTATTTCAAGGTTCGCCATCCCGTTTTGAAATCGGCGGAGCTAAAGCTTGAGACCATCCCGGCTGTGACATGGTGCAACCATTGCAAAAGAACCTATCCGACCGTAGAATACGGAAGAGAGTGTCCCTATTGCCACAGCCCCGAGACATGGCTGCTCAAGGGAAACGAATGCATCATCAAGGAAATCGAGGCCGAGTAAAGACCGGGTAAATGTCAAGAGCAAATCCTCAAATTTTTCCCTTGACGAATATTTAAATTTTGATATAATAAGTTGAGTGCAAAAATACCCAAACAGTTGTATTTAGCACAATCTTACAACTGGAGGGAGGTTAGGTT
>OMUU01000145.1 GCA_900314295.1 uncultured Lachnospiraceae bacterium
CGAGTTTTATCTCTCTATCGCGACGCTCGCCGCACACGAATACTTCGCATTCGGCTGTGGCTCACTGTTCGCGTAAAAAAATGAACTTCCTGCGCCTTTACGGTTCAGGAAGTTCTTTTATGCAATATTTAACGATAAAAACAGCTTTATTCTGACGGTTCACCACGCTCCGCCGCCGCCGCCACCGGAGCCTCCTCCGGAAAAGCCGCCGCCGGAGAAACCGCCGCCGGAAAAGCCGCCGATGTCTTCGCCGCTCTCGGAAGGCGGAACCGCATTCAACGCCGTCGATGACGCCTTCATCACATGGCCGAAATCCTCCTGGAACGTCGTAAAGACAAAGGGCCGATATCCGTAATACCACGTCGGCTCCGGAACCGGGATATTGTATTTCTCAAACTGCGAGATCCACTTGCTCTCCAGGCCGAACACATACGCAAAGGCCAGTGTGAAGTAAAAATATGACGGATTCTCCTGACTCAGCATCCTCAGCTGTGACAGCTCCGCCTTTTCAATGAAATTCCGATAGCCCAGCACATCGCCATAATATTTCAGATTTTCTTCCGTCCGGTACACAACGCGGCCCGCCGCAAGAAAGTTCAGAAAACCTGCACACAGCATAAGAAGTGCGGCAGCTGCTGAATACAGCCACCAGGTAAAGAGAAACAGACCGGCTAGAAACGCGGCACAGATAACCATGGCCACCACGCTCTTCTTCCGATACTCCTGAAGCTTACCCTTCTGGTACACAAAGATCATTCCAGACACCATAACCGCCGCAGCGATCATGCCAAATCCCAGGGCACTGCTCATGTCATCCGCATAGGCTACATATGCCGTATAAACCGCAGGGCAAATCGTCATCTCCAGAAAAGCAAGAATATACATCAGCACCTGCATTCCCTTGCCGCGGATCTGTCTTGATGCGCTTTCTCTGTGCATCGCGCCGACCGTGTCCAGCGTATTGCGGAAATGGTATTCCAGATCACTGACGGAAGAAACCGTGCCGATTTCTCTTTTGCCCGGGAACATTCCCTCTAGAAACGCCCTCTCGTCGTTTTTCAATACAGTGAAATCATTTTTCTCAAGTCTGAAACGAACCTTGCCCTTTTTCGGCTCTTCGATCCGGAAATATCCCTTGTCCGCCAGGTAAGGAATCAGAGCCATCTTGTGTTCTGTTGTGCCGTTCCAAATTTCTTCCACATCTAACGGATTCATACCCTTCGGCGGATAAAAATTTACAACAGGCACGGCGCGCCGTCCGCTCCGCTTCCAGTTTCGAAGAATCGCGATGAGCGGAATCAGAAGCAATACGGCGATCACAATCCAGGCCGCCGTACTGTGGGAATGGAACACAAAATACCCATCCGGAAGCTCGCATCGGATCGTAATTCCTTCATACGGATGCAGCGGCGCATGATAGGAGCCCGTGATCACAAGCCCGTTGACGGAAGAGTTCAGCAGGTTCAGATCATAGCCTGCATTTCCGGAAGCCCCGACGGAATAGCCGATCTTTCCGGCGTCAAAGGAAGACGGCATTGTAATCTGCCAGGAAACCGATCCGATCGGGCACGCCCATCCGGTGCCGACGATATTATAGTACAGCTCATCGGTGCCCTTCAAAGGATCCGGACTCGTAATGCTGTAGGTGTAGCTCATGACATAGGTGTGCTCTCCCGTGTAGTTCTCATCCGATGAGCCGATGTAATACGAACCGTCCTCTTCGCTGACGTCGGTGTTCGCGTCCGGGCTTGTCACCTGAAAATCCGACACGTGTGCAATCACATAACTGTTTGTTCCGTCCTCATAATAACGATAATGGTTTTCGGGAATCTTTCTCACCGGTCCGTGATGCGGCTGTATAAAATCATAGACATAGGATTCTACAACATCATACACATTATCCTCGTGCACCGTGATATCCACAAATAAGGACTTAATATAATAATCCGTCTCCTCCGCTATGATATTATCCGTTACCGCGTTGGCATCATCTGACGTCCCTGCTATCTCGTCGGACGTATCTGCCATTCCCGAGGCGGCTTCTGACGACCCGGAAACATCGACCGACGTTCCGTCCGCTGCATGAACCGGGATGGCCGCAAAAAGCACCGCGGCAAGAATCATCAGCTCCATGGCAGCGATGCGCGTCCATTTTCTGATGCTATCCCATTTTCTGATTATTGACAGAATACCCATAAATTTGATCCTCCTGTCATATCTCAGAAAGAAACCTTGACATTCTCGCGCTCCGCCGTATCTCCTACCTCATACATAGATGCCTTCCGGAATCCGAACATTCCTGCCACAAGGTTGGACGGGAACATCATCGTCTTGTCATTGTAAACCTTTACACAGCCGTTATAATATTTGCGGGCGTTGGCGATATCCTCCTCCACCTGCCGGAGCTGCTGCTGAAGCTCCATAAAATTGGCGTTTGCCTTGAGATCCGGATAATTCTCGGCAATGGCAAAAATCCCCCGCAGACTCTGGCCCAGCGCTTCATTGCTCCGGATGACATCCGCCGCATCCTTCGCCCGCGCGGCGGTATTTCTTGCCTGAATCACCTTTTCCAGCGTTGCCTTCTCATGCGCCGCATAACCCTTGACCGTCTCTACAAGATTCGGGATCAGATCGTATCTCTTCTTCAGATATACGTCCATTGTGGAAAAAGCTTCCTCCACCTGGTTTCTGCCCTTCACCAGCGCGTTATAGGTACTGATCAAAAAGATTACGATGATCAGCACGATCACAACGACAACAATTCCGACAATCATTCCAGTAATAATCATGTAATTTCCTCCCGCATTTACTAAATAACTAAAACTTCCCACACCGAAAAGGTGTGCTGAACCTTGAAAATTCAATAAAAAC
>OMUU01000079.1 GCA_900314295.1 uncultured Lachnospiraceae bacterium
TGTCCTCTGGCAAAATCGAGGGCATCAACAACAAGATTAAGACGCTTCGGCGTCAGGGATATGGATACCCGGATGATGACTACTTCTTCCTCAAGCTCTTTGACTTAAGCCGGGCTGAGGTGGTCCGGAACCCCAAATCCCATAGGAAAAGTGATTGAGGCTTTTAATTTTCATGTTCAGAACATATTGCTTTTATTTTACAATATCTGATCACATAATTACAATAACAAGGGAAGCTTTCTTGTTAAACTGTCCATAGCAGAACAGTTATGGAGTCCGGCCGGCTCAGGTATCGATGATTATTGCAGGAGGAAATTATGGGAAAGAGTAAGGCACTTGGAAAGGACGCAATGGGAATTCAGAAAACCATGCGTTTTAAGGATTATCTGGGAGATGGAATCGGTCAGCTTCCTTTAAATGCAGGTTCCTGTCTGGTGGGACAGCTGACGTATTTCTACACGGAAAAGGTAGGCCTTGCAGCGGCAGCGGTCGCAACCATGCTTGTTATCGCCAAGATCATGGATGCGTTTACGGATCTGATTATGGGGAAGATCATGGACGATGTCTCCTTCCGGGATGGAAAGGCCAGACCCTGGTTCCGGATCATGGCAATTCCGATTGCGGTGATTATGATTCTGCTCTTTACGGTGCCTGCAAAGGCAAGTGGCGGTGTTCAGTTGGGATATGTGCTGATCACGAATATTTTGTGCAGCGCAGTCATCTATACAGCGATTGCCATCCCTTACGGTGCTATGATCGCTATGCGCACGGAGAGCAGCGAGGAGCGTGGAAAGATGGGGATTTTCCGCGCGATCTTCGGATATGTAACCGGTATGATCATTGCGATCGGGCTGATACCGATCACGAATCTTCTGGGAGGAAACCAGGCGGCATGGATTAAGGTGGCGGTCGTTTTTGCGATCCTTTCCTTCATCAGCATGATTATTTTATACAAATCTTCAAAAGAAAAGGTCGGCGAGAGCGATAAAGAAGAGAATATTGAGAACGCAGACGACCGGGATAAGCTTCCGTTTGTACAGTCGCTCAGGCTTTTATTCCATAATAAGTACTGGGTGATCATGCTGATTGCGAATCTTCTGATGAATATTTCCTACGGGCTTTCTACCTCCGGAGGAACGTATTTCGCAAAATATATTCTCGGCAATGACAATATTGTCGCGCTCCTGGGCGCTGTCGGCCTGATTCCTACGTTTGCGGGCTTTATTCTTGTCGGTCCGATGACAAAGAAATTCGGAATGGCGAAGACCTGCCTGATCGGCTGTATTCTTGGCATTGCCGGCTGTATCTATCGTGTGTTCACCCCGTACAGTCTGGTTTCCTGTCTGGTGGGCGGAAGCATGGCTACTTTCGCGAACATCCCGATCATGTGTCTGACCGGTGCGCTGGTGAATAACTGCGTCGAGTATAATGATTGGAAGTTCGGATATAAGCTGGTCGGAATGAGTAATTCCGCGTCGTCCTTCGGTTCCAAGATCGGGTCCGGTATCGGAGGCTCCTTGATCGGATGGATCCTGGGTGCGTGCGGATTTATTTCAGGAGCGGCAGCGGCGAAACAGCCCTCTGCGGTTACCGGAGGTATCTTTGCTTTTTCTATCTATATTCCGCTCGTACTTTTGATCGGAATGACCATTCTGTTTAAAATGTACGATCTGGAGAAAATTTATCCGCAGATCGTGACAGAGCTTTCTGAGAGGAAGAAAAAAGCTGCGAAATAAGGATTCCGGAGCACAGATTTGGAAACAGAAATTTCGGAACCCGGACAGAAAAGTTAAATGGAACAAGAGAATGCCTCGAGTCTGAAGATAGAGCAGGAAAGGGTATAAAACGATATGGATAAGTATACAGAGGAAATGACAAACCCGAAAATAAGAAAGATTCTGGATCAGATGTCTCTGGAAGATAAGATCGCCCTGTGTTCCGGCAAGGATTTCTGGCATACAAAGGAATTTGAAAAATACGGGATTCCTTCCATTATGATGACGGACGGACCGCACGGTCTTCGGAAGCAGAGTGAAAAAGCGGATATGCTCGGCGTGAATCAATCGGAACCGGCCACCTGTTTTCCAACGGCTGTGACGCTTGGAGAGTCGTGGAACCGGGAACTGATTCGTCAGGTGGCAGAAGCGATCGGAGAAGAAGCCCGGGCATATGATGTCTCCGTTGTTCTGGGTCCCGGCATCAATATCAAGAGAAATCCGCTTTGCGGAAGAAACTTTGAGTACTTCTCAGAGGATCCTTTTGCAGCCGGAGAGATGGGGGCTGCCTATGTAGAGGGTATGCAGTCGACCGGAACGGGATGCAGCCTGAAGCATTTCGCGGCAAATAATCAGGAATATAAGAGATTTTCTTCGGATTCCCAGATTGATGAGCGTACGCTCCGTGAGATCTATCTTGCCGGTTTTGAAAGAGTGGTTCGTAATGCGCAGCCCAAAACAGTCATGTGTTCCTATAATAAAATCAACGGGACCTACAGCTCGGACAATGCTCATCTCCTGACAGAGATTCTCCGGGAAGAGTGGGGATTTCAGGGAATGGTTGTCACCGACTGGGGCGCAATGAATGACAGGGCAAACGGTTTTTCTGCCGGCTGTGACCTTTCAATGCCCGGCGGTGCCGCATCGGTGGATGAAGAGGCCATGAACGCGATCCGGGAAGAACGGCTCAGTGAGGATAGCGTAGATCGCTGTGCTGCCCGGGTTCTGAAACTCGTGTTCGACATGCAGAAAAATGAGCAGCATCCGAAGACAAGCGCACAAACAGAATTCCCGCGGGGCTTTGATGAGAAAAAGCACCACGATCTCGCAAGAAAAGCAGCTGATGAGGGGATTGTTCTGCTGAAAAACGAAAACCAGGTGCTGCCGTTGAACGCCGGTGAGAAAATTCTGATTCTCGGACATATGGCGAAGGAAAGCCGCTACCAGGGAGCCGGAAGCAGTCATATCCAGCCGACCATGCAGGATCAATTTCTTCCCATGATGCCGGAAGCAGATTATCTGGAGACGGTAGATGAAAAGGGACATCTTCTCGAAGGCGCACTTGACGCGATTGATCAGGCGGAAGGAAAGTATGACAAGGTGATTGTCTTTGCCGGTCTGCCTGCTCAATATGAGTCGGAAGGATTTGACCGTGATACACTGGAGATGCCGGCCGGACATAAGCGGATGATCGATGAGGCAACCTTACATCATGACCACGTGGTTCTCGTTCTGATGGGCGGAAGCGTGATGGAGATTCCGTATCAGGACCGGGCAGAGGGAATTGTCTATGCAGGTTTGTCCGGACAGGCAGCAGGGGCTGCTGTCTATGATATCCTTACCGGAGCGGTGAATCCGAGCGGAAAACTGACGGAAACCTGGGTTCGTTCTCTGGAGGATGTACCGTCCTGCGGCTACTATGCCGGTGTTCGCAAGAACGCGCAGTATCGGGAAGGTATCTATGTCGGTTACCGGTATTATGACAAGGCGGGTGTGTGCGTGAATTTCCCGTTTGGCTTCGGGCTGAGCTACACAGATTTCACTTATTCTGATCTGAAGATTTCAGAGACGGATAAGAAAGAACATCGATACAAGGTATCCGTCAGCGTCAAAAATACAGGAAGCACTGCAGGCGCCGACATCGTGCAGCTTTATATCGGAAATCCACAGGATAGAATTTTCCGGGCGGTCAAGGAATTAAAGGGATTTGAAAAAATCTATCTGGAGCCGGGTGAGAAAAAGACGGTGACCATGATGCTGGATGCGAGGAGCTTTTCTGTATTTCGGGATAAATTTGTTGTTCCGTCCGGAAACTATACGGTCATGGTGGGGGCATCGTCCGCCGATATTCGTCTGAAGAAGAATCTTACGATGGAAGGCGAAATCATTCCTGCGGAGAAGTGGCAGAAGGGGAGCTGGTATGAAGCGCCTGCCGGGCATCCTTCTCTGAAGGACTGGAGTCTTCTGATGGGAAGAGAGATGAAGGAGGAACAGCCGCCGGTGAAGGGCACGTTCACATTCGGAGATACACTCAGCGAGATGAAGCCATTCAGTTTTATCGCCCGTAAAATGTGTGAGATGATTGAGAAGCAGATTGCAAAGGGTATGGGAATTAAGCCGGACTATTCCAATCCGGAATTTCGGATGATGGTATCGTCTTCCGTGGATTGTTCTCTGCATGGCATGTTGATCAATTCCGGCGGAGCTTTCCCAAAAAAGATTGCGGATCTGATTCTTGCAGAGGCCAATCATGGAAAAGCAGGAGCACTCAGGGCTTTATTCAGAAAAGAACACAGGGCTTGATTTTGGAGGAAAACGGATGAAAGCAATCAGACTCAGAACGGAATATTTGACGAATCCGATGGGCATTGATGTCCGTCGTCCGCGTTTATCCTGGAACTGTGAGGGCGGATGCAGGCAGACGGCATATCAGATTCGGGCAGAAAAAGAGGGAAGGCTCGTATGGGATTCCGGAAAGGTTTCCTCTGACCGGATGCACCTGATTCCCTGGGAAGGAGAACAGCTGCACAGCAGGGATTCTATCCTCTGGACGGTGCAGCTTTGGGATGAGGAGGACAAGGCAGGAGAAGTCAGCGAAGAGGCCTTTTTCGAAATCGGACTGGCCTCCGCTGCCTGCTGGAAGGCGGAATGGATCACCGGGAACTACCAGGTGAACAAGAAGGAACGTTATCCGGTTGACTGCTTCCGAAAGGAATTTGCCTGCAGCCGTGAGGTAAAGAAGGCCAGACTCTACATCACGGCCTGCGGCCTCTACGATGCCAGGATTGACGGAGTAAAGGTGGGCGAGTTCTATATGGCGCCCGGCTATACGGATTACAGGAAGCGTGTGCAGTACCAGACCTATGATGTCACAGACATGCTTTGTGCGGGCTCTCATATTCTGGATGTAGATCTGGCTGACGGCTGGTATCGCGGAAGCTGCGGTGCTTTTGGATTGAAGAATCAGTACGGGAGCGAGACAAAGCTTCTGGCGCAGCTGGAGATCAATTATGAGGATGGATCATCGGATGAGATCGTGACGGATGCGGGCTGGAAATGGTCCGACCGGGGGCCGGTTCGATTTGCAGACAATAAGGACGGGGAAATTGTGGATGCCCGAATGGATGCATTTGGAGATCCCGCCCATGTCGGGTATGCAAAGTTGACCAGCCATGAAGTGGTTCCGACCTGCTCCAATAATGTGCCGGTTACAAAACATGAGACCTTTCATCCGGTTATCACGACTGCGCCAAATGGAAGGAAGCTTCTGGATTTTGGACAGAATCTGGCCGGGATTGTTCATTTCCGCGTTCATGCACGGAATGGGCAGAGGATGGTGTGGCGGTTTGGAGAAATGCTGGACGAAGAGGGAAATCTGACGCTGGCAAACATTCAGCTCACGAGAAAAAATCATACCACGCCTCTACAGAAAATCGAATTCACCTGTAAAGACGGATGGAATGAATACGAACCCCGGTTCACGGTTTTCGGGTTCCGGTATGCAGAGGTGGAAGGCGATGTGGAGCTGGATCCGGAGAACATTGTCTCCATCGCCGTCTATTCCGATATGAAGACGGTTGGAAGCTTTGACTGCTCAGATCCGCTGCTGAATCGTTTTTATCAGGCAACCATGTGGTCTGCCAAGAGCAACCATCTGGATATTCCGACCGACTGTCCGACCAGGGAGCGTCACGGGTGGACCGGAGATGCGCAGATTTTCTTTGAAACCGCCGCGTATATGATGGACTTTGCAAGCTTCTCAAGAAAATGGCTCCACGATGTCTTTGACTGGCAGAGAAAGGACGGATGCCTGCCGCATATCGTGCCGGACGGAGGCGCTGATTTTTATATGCGATCCATGAACGGATCGGTCGGCTGGGCCGATGTCGGAATCCTGATGCCTTATCGTTATGCAAAGATGTTCGGCGATAAAAGCATCCTGGAAGAGTTCTATGACGGCATGGCAAGGTATGCCCGCTTCATGGAGAAGCGGATGGGCGTGAATCACTCACCCTTTGCAGAAAAGATCAGGCTTTCCCCGGAAAACCGGAAATACCTGGTCAATAAGGGACAAAGCTATGGGGAATGGGCGGAGCCGGAGGATGTATGTGCTTTCCGGTGGCAGGACTTCGCTGCTCCGCACCCGGAAGTATCGACTGCCTATACCGCGCACGTGCTGCGTCTGATGGCGAACATTGCCAGGACACTCGGACACGAGGAGGATGCGGTAGAGTTTATGCGCAGCAGCAACGGGTGCCGCAGAGCGTATCAGGAGCTGGTCAGCGGCGGAAAATACAGTCTGGATACGGACCGCCAGGCACAGCTTGTCAGACCCCTTGCATTCGATCTTTTGAATGAGGAACAGACGGAATTTGCCCGGAAACGTCTGATCAAAGCGCTGGATCATTATGACTGGAGACTTGGAACCGGATTCCTCTCCACTCCTTTAATCCTGGATGTGCTTACGGATATCGATATCAAGTATGCATATCGTCTTCTGGAAAATGAGGATATCCCGGGATGGCTCTCCATGCCGAAGAACGGAGCCACAACGATCTGGGAGGCGTGGGAAGGACCTGCGTCAAAGCAGGGAGGAATCGGATCTCTGAACCATTATTCCAAGGGAGCGGTGTGTGCGTGGCTGTTCCGTACGATGTGCGGAATTTCCGTGAACGGAAAAAATTCCTTCCGGATTGCTCCGAGGCCGGGCGGGAGATGCCGCTTTGCGGAGAGCAGCTACGAGAGTGTATACGGTCTGGTGTCCTGCTGTTGGGAAAAGGATGCAGATGGGACTTATCATTACACGATCCGGGTGCCTGCAAATACGACGGCAACCGTAGAGCTTCCGGGAAGGGAAGCATTCCGTGTTGAGCCCGGATGCTGGCAGTATTAGGAAAATCGAGACGCTTAAACGGCAGAAGGTACCGATTGAAAAAACAGCTTGCTAATTTGGTGAAAGTGCAATAAAATATAACTGTTTGAGGAAAGAATCTATGAGATTTATCTAAAGAGTTATAGAGTACACGCACTGGAGTCGGATGGAGTCAGTCGAAAAGCGATAGGAAAAAACTATCGTCTATTGGCTGACTTTTTCTTTTGCTTCCATAAATCAGCGGACAAGGGAGGTTTTTACAATTATGGCAAAGTATATCATGGCGCTGGATTCGGGCACCACGAGCAATCGCTGTATTCTGTTTAATGGACAGGGAGAAATCTGCAGCATGGCGCAGAAGGAATTCATGCAGTACTTCCCCCAGCCGGGTTGGGTGGAGCATGATGCCAATGAGATCTGGCAGAGCCAGCTTCAGGTCGCGCGTGAGGCCATGCGGAAGATCGATGCTGCGCCGGAGGAAGTTGCGGCGATCGGAATTACGAATCAGCGGGAAACAACCATTTTGTGGGACCGAAGGACCGGGCAGCCGCTCAGCCACGCAATTGTCTGGCAGTGCAGACGTACCGCAGATTTTACGGAGAACCTGAGATTGAACCGTCCGGAGGTTGTCGACATCTTCAAGAAAAAAACAGGCCTTATCATCGACCCGTATTTTTCCGGCACGAAGATCCGCTGGATTCTGGATCATGTCGATGGGGCAAGAGAAATGGCGGAAAAGGGAGATCTGTGCTTTGGAACCGTGGACAGCTGGCTGATCTACAAGCTGACGAAGGGAAAGGTTCATGTAACCGATTATTCCAATGCGTCCCGTACGCTGCTGTTCAATATCAACACGCTGAAGTGGGACGAGGAGCTGTGTGAAATCCTGGATATTCCCATGAGCATTCTTCCGGAGGCAAAGCCGTCCAGCTGCATATACGGGGAGACGGACAAGGAGTTTTTCGGTGCACCGATTCTGATCGCGGGAGCAGCGGGAGATCAGCAGGCGGCGTTGTTCGGACAGACCTGCTTCCAGCCGGGCGAGGCCAAGAATACCTATGGAACCGGCTGCTTTATGCTTATGAATGTGGGAGATAAGCCGGTATACTCGGAGAACGGTCTTCTGACGACGATTGCCTGGGGACTCGACGGTGAGGTGGATTATGCCCTTGAAGGATCGGTGTATGTCGCAGGCGCCGCCATTCAGTGGCTTCGAGATGAGCTGAAAATCGTCGATTCCTCTCCGGATTCTGAGTATTTTGCGACAAGAGTTCCCGATACGAACGGCTGCTATGTGGTTCCGGCATTTACCGGACTTGGCGCACCTTACTGGGATCCGTATGCACGCGGCGCAATCACCGGCCTGACACGCGGTGTGAACAAATACCACATCATCCGTGCAACACTGGAATCTCTGGCGTTCCAGACGAGCGATGTTCTTCACGCAATGGAGCTGGATTCGGGGATTCATCTGTCGGCTCTTAAGGTTGACGGAGGCGCCAGCATGAATAATTTCCTGATGCAATTTCAGTCCGACATCATCAACACACCCGTGAGACGCCCGGTATGCGTCGAGACGACGGCCATGGGTGCCGCATACCTCGCAGGGCTTGCTGCGGGCTTCTGGAGGAGCAGAGACGATATCATGCATAACTGGTCCATAGACCGCGAATTCCGGCCCCAGATGGACGACAAGACTCGCACAAAGGAGCTGAAGGGCTGGAAGCAGGCAGTGCGCTCGACGCTCGGCTGGGCGAAAGATACTGTATAAGCTCTTCGAAAACGCAGAAGGGCTCGACGCACGCGAAGCGCGCGTAAGAGACCGGTTGCTTCTCTGATAAAAGGTTGTATAATGATAGCTGTATTCGCGCATATAATTATTATATGCGCGTAAATAAAAAGATTGTTTTTTCCGGAGGAAATTAGATATGGCAGATCTGAAAGATTGGTCTTTGCATTATAATGGAAAGTTTTTCTGGGTGCGCGGATATGTGTACCGTAAGTATGACGTGAATGACGGAACACCCGTGACGACATCTGCAATTATCCGTGCAGACAAGGATTCGGACGGACTGGATATTTATACGGGACATTCTTATTACAGATGTGATTATGAGCTGCATGCGCAGGACCGCAACGACCTTTCCTATGAGAGGCTTCTTCCGGGAATCGTAAAATCTAACGCGATTCCTGAAGATGTGCGAATAGCAGCTGCCGAGGAAAGAGACCGCATGGAGCGGGAAGCCAGAAATTCTTCGAAGTAACGGCTTTTTTCATTTTTTCAACCGGGATCAAGGAAAGAAGGGAAAACAGGGAAAATTACCAAGGAGAAAGGGATACTGGGGATTTTATTCGGAAAAGGGATATAAAGTGTCGTAAAATTGTTATTTTACGACACTTTATATCCCTGTCTTCTCTCATTCT
>OMUU01000084.1 GCA_900314295.1 uncultured Lachnospiraceae bacterium
CACTGCCCCGGCGATCGACGCCAGTGCATAGACATGCCGCACAAACACATAAGGCTTCTTCCCCGCGAAGAGATCCCGGAGAATACCGCCTCCAATTCCGGTAATGACCCCCAGAAAAACCGACAGATAAATATTCGTATCCGCCAGAGCATGGCCGGCAGACACCCCGTCTATCGTGAATGCCGCAAGACCCAGGGAATCTGAAATCAACAGCGCCTTCTCATAGAGCACCTTCAGCCGTTCCAGATGCAGCCGTCGGCTCTGAAACTTCAACACGACGAAGACAACGCCTGCCGTTGCAAAGGAGAGAATGATGTAGACCGGATCCCGGAACACCACCGGCGGGAGATTTCCGATCGTAAGATCACGGATAAAGCCCCCTCCGGTCGCTGTCGTAAGAGCCAGAATCATTATGCCGAAGAGATCCAGACCCTGCTGAATCGCCGTCATCGCCCCCGAAATCGCAAAGGCGCACGTTCCCAGCAGGTCCATGACGTAGATGAAATCCCTTGCCATCTGTCATGGAAATCAGAACGTTACCGTTACCGGATCTTCTGTAAAGCTGCAGATCGACGCGGTTGCATTCTTCAAGTAAAAAACAGCGGTATTGCCGTCTCCGGCCGCATACATATCCTTCAGCTCCGGATTTGCGTCCAGCATCGCCTGCTGCGCCTCAATCCTCTCGTCATAAACCGCCTCCGCATTCAGACGGATCCACTTGCCCTTGGCCATCCCGCTGATCGCGATGTGCGGATGCGCCAAAAGCTGCTTCGCCACGTTCTTCTTCAGTCCGGTCTGAATATACAGCTTTCCCTCAAAGACATTCTGCGCGCCGAACGGACGCACCTGAGGATTTCCCTCATCATCCACGGTCGCCAGATACCAGGTTCCGGCGTTCTTTAAGAATTCAAATACTTCTTCCATTCGGTACCTCTCTTTTATTCTGTACTTCTCTTTAATTCTGTACTTCTGTTTAATTCTGTACTTCTCTTTTGCTCGAAATCAGTCTGTGACCTTTCTGTCCCCATCGTCCGATCTGTGATTTTCCTGTACGGATTATTCGATTTATCCGATCGGCACAAAGTCCGCCACTCCGTGCTTGCAGATCGGGCAGATGAAGTCCGGCGGAAGCTCCTCTCCCTCATAGACATAACCGCAGACCGTACATACCCAGCCCTTCTTGCCTTCTGTCTTCGGCTTCGGCTTTACGTTCTTCTGATAGTAGGTATAGGTCATGGTATCCTTGTCTGACATCACGCGCGCTTCCGAAACGGTGCAGATGAACATTCCGTGCGTATCCAGGTCTACATAGGACTCCACCTCCAGGGACATAACCGCATTGATATAGCGCGGCAGGATCCGCAGTCCGTTGTCGGAACGGAACTCCTCGATACCCTCGAACTTGTCAGCGGCGCGTCCGCTCTGGAATCCGTACCGCTCAAAGACGGAGAACGGTGCCTCCACGGACAGGCAGTTTACATTCAGCTTTCCGGTCTGCTTGATCACATGATAGGTGTAGTTCCTCTTGTTGATATTCACGGCAATCCGGTTCGGCGTATCCGTCAGCTGCGTCACCGTATTGCAGATCATTCCGTTGTCCTTCTTGCCGTCATTGGTGGTGATGACATACAGGCCATAGCCGATCCGGAACAGCGCGGTCATATCGTTCTTCGCCGCTTTTTCCGCCGACAGAGCCTTGTAATCCATCGTCAGCTCATCCGCCATCTTCTTCAGCGCATCCTTGCTGTCCGCCTTCAGTGCGGAATGGATTGTGACACTGGTGTTCACATAGGTCAGCTTCCTGCAGCTATCCAGCTTCTCCTTCATCAGCTTAAGAGCAAGCGGAGACCAGGTTCCGTTCTCGATAAAGGCAACCGTGCGGTTCTGGAAATTTCTCTCGGTCAGATGGTCGATGAACTGACGCATGAACGGGAAAAGCTCCGCATTGTAGGTCGTCGTCGCCAGGACCAGCTTGCTGTAGCGGAATGCATCCGCAACGGCAAGAGACATATCTGTTCTCGCCAGATCATGAACCACGACCTTCGGCGCGCCACCTTCACGCAGCATCTCCGCCAGCTGCTCCACCGCAGCTCTCGTGTGACCGTAGACCGAGGTGAATGCAACCACGATTCCCTCTTCCTCCGGTGTATAGGAAGACCATTTATCATACAGATCGATGTAATGTCCGAGATTCTCTGACAGCACCGGTCCGTGAAGCGGGCAGATCTTCTGGATATCCAGTGTCGCCGCAACCTTCAGGAGCTTCTGAACCTGCGCGCCATACTTTCCGACGATGCCGATGTAATAACGGCGGCTCTCATCATCCCACGGCTCCTCCACATCATTGGCGCCGAATTTTCCGAAGCCGTCCGCAGAGAACAGAACCTTGTCCGTGCTGTCATAGGTAACCATTACCTCCGGCCAGTGAACCATCGGCGCGAATACAAACGTCAGCGTGTGTTTCCCCAGGCAGAGGGTTCCGCCGTCTTCCACCTCTTCCGTACGGATCGAATCATCCATGTCAAAGAACTGATTCATCATGGCGAACGTCTTCTTGTTTGCGACAATAACGGTATCCGGATAGATTTTCATGAAATTCATGATGTTCGCGGAATGATCCGGCTCCATGTGCTGAACCACCAGATAATCCGGCTTGCGGTCTCCCAGCACCTCCGCGAGATTGTCGAGCCACTCATGTGTGAACCTGATATCCACGGTATCCATGACCGCAATCTTCTCATCCATGATGACATACGAATTGTACGACATGCCGTTCGGAACCTTATACTGTCCCTCGAAAAGGTCGATCTTGTGGTCATTCACGCCGATATAGCGGATGTCCTCTGTTACCTTCATTTCTGTGAGCCTCCTTTATGCAGAATGTAAAATTTCAGTACATATGAAAACTTCGTTCATTTTTTATCATACTATAGATAGTAACGTTTTTCCACCGGAAGAATGAATTTCAGTACCGTGCTGTCAATATCATTCTCCCATTTCCAGCTTCCGGAACCATGTCTCAACCAGATACAGCGGAATATTGATCATTCTGCTTTCTTTCCGATATCCTGACATGGAGATTCTCAGTCCGACGACCTCCGGATGCTTATCCAGTATGGTCTTCAGACTTTTCGCTTTTAGGTTTTCTTCCGCATGGAATACAATTTTTGCAATGTCCATTCAACCGCCCATCACATTTTTTACACGAGTTTTCTTCACGATCTGCCA
>OMUU01000167.1 GCA_900314295.1 uncultured Lachnospiraceae bacterium
GTTTTTATTGAATTTTCAAGGTTCAGCACACCTTTTCGGTGTGGGAAGTTTTAGTTACTTAATTTCGGCGTATTACGTGATCCGGAATCCATGCAATTAATCGGTCCCGCTCCCATTTTTGATTCCGGCAACAGCATGTTCTATTCGGAAGACCGTGTGCGTCCGTACTCGAGAGTAGAAATCCTGGAGCGTCAGATCACAAGTTTCTGTAAAACAGAGGAACGGATGATAACGAATGTAGCCAACAAGAATCTTTTACATTTGGATCGTATTCCATCCCCTGAACAGGTCATGGAGTTCTATATGCAGGCCGGAATTCCGGAAGAAAAAGCTCATTTCATCAGCAAAAATTATGAAACAAAGGTTACTTTTCTGGATGAGTTTCAGCACGGCAAAAAAATATCGCTCTATCAGGAAAAACAGAAAGACAAGCAGCCGCGAAGACATGGCGGCCTCCGAAAGCATCCTGCCATTACGCAAAGATTTATCATGCTTGCAGGTATTGCCGAATCTGAAAAAAAACAAAAGGTTTCTCAGTTAATGCAGCAATTTCAAAAAAACAGTTTTCAGGTCGTCGACAGTCCTATTTTGTACCCTGCAGGACAAGCAGATATTGATTGTGCGATTATCACCGACCCTTACAAGGTTGCGGCTGAACGTATTCCCCAAACGGATGGAGCTCCCTCCCGACGCGTTGTCTGCATTTCTTCGGATCAGATTCGCGAAGAGCGGAGAAAAAGCGGTCTTCCGGATAATGACGACCTGGTATTTGTTGCTGTATGTGCAAGAATACGTCAGGCGGCTGTCAATGGAGACAGCATCATTTTCTCCTCTGCAAGTCCGGAAGCGCGTATACGGGAAACGATTTTGCAAATGCTTCCGTCTGAAAAATCAATATCAAAAGAGATCATCGTACAATACAGTGATCCCGATAATAATAGGAATACCTCTATGTACCCAGAATATGCAGCACTGGCTGACGTTTTCTATAAAAATCAGCCGGATCCATCCGAAGGATGGGATAAAATCATGATCCTTAAAAATAAAAGGCAGGCCGACTGACGCAATCAGTCAAACCTGCCCTGTGCGAGCTATTCTTTTGATCGTCAGATATGCACCTGCTGCTCCGCTTCTTTTTCTATCTCCGGATCGCCCAGCAGATAATTGATGTACTGCTGCGCGGTTCTTCCGGAGATTCCGCCGTGGGTGAGCTCCCACTTGTTCGCACCCGCCTTCAGTTCTTCGTCTGAAAGCTTGATGCCGTTTCTCCTCGCAAGTCCGATGACGATCTTGAAGAAATCCTGCTGTCCCGGCTTGGTGAAGCCGATCGTCACACCGAAGCGGTGAACCAGAGACAGTTTTTCCTCCATTGTATCTGACTTGTGGATACCGTTGTCGTTGACAACGTCGTCCCGGTCACTCCAGGTCTCCTTGATCAGATGTCTGCGGTTCGAGGTCGCATAGATCAGCACATTTGCCGGCTTGGTCTCCACGCCTCCCTCGATGACCGCCTTCAGGAATTTGTACTCAATCTCAAATTCCTCGAAGGACAGATCGTCCATGTAAATGATGAACTTGTAGTTGCGGTTCTTAATCTGTGCAATGACATTGGAGAGATCCTTGAACTGATGCTTATAGATCTCGATCATCCGCAGGCCGTCCGGATAGAACTCGTTGACGATTGCCTTGATGCAGGTGGATTTTCCGGTTCCCGAATCGCCGTAGAGCAGACAGTTATTTGCCTTTCTGCCCTCTACAAAGGCCTTTGTATTGTCCACCAGCTTCTTCTTCTGGATTTCATAGCCGATCAGATCATCGAGCATCACCTTTTCCATGTTGTTGATCGCATGGAACGTAACGGCGTTGTTCTCATCGGAGGCGATGCGGAACGCCTTGTTCAGACCGAACATGCCGACGCCGTAATCCCGATAGAATCCGGTCACCGCGTCGAAAAACTCGTTTTCATCTCTCGCCTGCTCCAGCTTCTCGCTGAGGGTTCTGACCTTCTCGCTGACGTTCTTGTTGTACATCAGCTCCGGCTTTACAATCGCCTTATAGTCCAGAATTCTTGAGAAGCAGTCAATGCCCAGCTCCTCCTCCAGCCAGCTGAAGTCATAGTCGAAGAGCTCCTTGTACGCCTTGAAATCATTTTTTGCAAAATAATTGACGCTTCCGTCGCTTGCCCCGACCTTCTCGCAGGTCAGGCTGAACGAATTCTCGTCTGTGATCAGGCGGAAGGTCAGGTAGTTATGCCAGAGGTTCTTGTCGAATGCAAAGTCCGTCGCAACATTGAGAATCCTCTTCACCTCATGGAAGCAGCGTGTGCGAAGCACATCCTTCGACTGTGTTTTCTCACGCGCATTTCGGCAGATGTCGCCCATCTGCGCCAGAATGCAGTCCTCCGGGATGCTGCCGTATATCAGTAATTTTGAAATAATGTGATCCATGGTCTCCTCCCCGCTAAATATTTGGATGCATATCAATCTCTCCGATGCCCGTGATACTTCTCCTCGCAGTACTTGCAGCGATACACCGCACGCTCCGGGTCGGTCAGGATGAAGACCTGATCCAGTCCCTGCTCAATCGAAGTAATGCATCTCGGGTTCTTGCATTTGATGACGTTTCGGATCTCCTTCGGAAGTCCCAGTGCTTTTTTCTCTACGATCTCTCCGTGTTCAATGACGTTGATGGTGATGTTCGGATCGATAAAACCGACGATATTCAGATCCAGCTGATCCACCGGACATTCCACCTTGATGATATCCTTTCTTCCCATCTTGCTGCTTCTGGCATTCATGATCATCGCCACACAGCAATCCAGCTGATCCAGCCTCAGGTCATGATAGATGGTCATCGCCTTGCCGGCCTTGATGTGATCCAGTACAAATCCCTGCTCGATAGAACCTACATTCAGCATTTATTTTACCTCCAGCTCAAGAAGCGTGAACATCAGTGCCATTCTCATATACATGCCCCAGTAAACCTGCTTGAAATAAGCGGCTCTCGGATCATTATCCACATCGACCGAGATTTCATTGACACGCGGAAGCGGATGCAGGACATACATATCCTCCGGCGCGAGCTTCATTTTTTCCTCATTCAGGATATAGAAATCCTTCATGCGGATGTAGTCGTCCTCGTTGAAGAAACGCTCCTTCTGCACCCTGGTCATGTACAGAATGTCAAGATCCGGAAGCGCATCTTCCAGACGGATCACTTCCTTATATTCAATGTGGTTCGGATCCAGATGCTCCTCCTTGACGTAGGACGGAAGCTTCAGCTCCTCCGGCGAAATCAGCACGAACCGGATGCCCGGATAACGCACCAGCGCGCTGATCAGAGAGTGGACGGTGCGGCCGAATTTCAGATCGCCGCAGATGCCGACGGTCATATTGCTCAGCCTTCCCTTAGTCTGCCGGATCGTCATAAGATCCGCAAGGGTCTGCGTCGGATGCTGATGGCCTCCGTCGCCGGCATTGATGACGGGAATCGAGGATTTCGATGCGGCGACCATCGGAGCGCCCTCCTTCGGGTGACGCATCGCGCAGATATCTGCGAAACAGCTTACAACGCGGATGGTATCTGCCACGCTTTCTCCCTTGGTGGCTGAGCTGGTATTGCCCGAGTGAAACCCGATAACGTTTCCTCCCATGTTCAGCATGGCGGTCTCAAAACTGAGCCGTGTCCGTGTACTGGGCTCATAGAAAAGAGTCGCCAGCTTCATACCATCGCAGACATGCGCGTACTTCTCCGGATTCTTCTCCATATCCGCCGCGAGCTCCATGATATGGTCCAGCTCCTCAACGGAAAGATCCAGCGGTGACATGACATGTCTCAGATTCTTTAACTGTCTGTGCATTATAAGCCTCCTTAAACGTAAGCAAATAAATGGCTGTAGCTACTCTGGCACCACAGGCTGTATAACCTGCGGATTACATTTCGAGTTATTTTACCGCAAATGCATATGCGGAATCAAGGGACACGGAGCAAAAAACCGCAGCCGTTCCGGGTTGCTGTTCTATCCTTCGATTTGCTATTCTGTGCAGGCACTGTAAAGATCATGTTTTGATATCCTGAAAAGAGAAAGCTTGCACTATCAAAACTTTTGTCGTTTAAAAGATAAAATCTCCATAAAATTTATAGTTTTTATTGTGTGTAATAAAAACTTGCACAAATTCGTTTCTTTTGTTATCCTGCTAACAGGAGGCTTTTGAAAAATGATTGAACGTAAGCAATACTTAAACCGCATGATTGCACTCAAGGATAAGAAGATCATTAAAATACTGACCGGAGTTCGCCGTTGCGGAAAATCAACGATGCTTTCCTTATACAGGAAGTATCTGCTCTCCCTTGGTGTCGAAGAACGTTGTATCCATTCCATCAATTTTGAAGATCTCCAATTTGAACCTCTGCTGGAATATCACAGACTTCACGATACCATCGTGAAAATGCTGGTGCCGGACAAAATGAACTACATCATGCTCGATGAAGTGCAGCTGGTTCCTGATTTTCAAAAGGCCGTAGACAGCCTGTTCCTTCGCGACAATGTAGATCTGTATTTGACCGGCTCGAATGCTTATCTGCTCTCCGGAGAACTTGCCACCCTGCTCTCCGGTCGATATGTTGAAATCGCCATGCTTCCCTTTTCTTTTCGCGAATTTTACCAGGTAGTCGGAGGCGATCCCGGCACAGCCTTCCAGACCTACTTCTGGAAAGGAGGGCTTCCTTATGGCATACAGCTTTCCGACGAAAATGCATGGATGGAGTATATGAATGGCATATACAATACCGTAATCTTGAAGGATGTCGTTGCCAGACAAAAAATCACAGATGTTGATCTGCTGACGAGACTGGTCCGTTTTCTTGCAGACAACATTGGGAATATAGTATCCTCCAACAAAATAGCCAATACTCTTTCCAGCAGTGGAAGACGAACTGCCACAGCCACAATCGACAACTATATACATGCATTAAAGGAGGCACTTCTTCTCTACGAAGCAAATCGATATGATCTCCGTGGAAAACAGCGGCTTAAGTCTCTGGGAAAGTTTTATTTGGCGGATCCCGGTTTCCGAACGGCAGCCATTGGTAAAAGCACCTCGGATATCGGCCATGTTCTTGAAAATATTATCTACCTCGAGCTTATCCGGCGTGAATTCGAGGTGTACATCGGAAAAATGGGTAACCTTGAGGTTGACTTTGTTGCACGGAAAGGGGACGAAATCATCTATTATCAGGTTGCCGCAAGCATCCTGGACCCAAACACATTCGAACGGGAATTTGCTCCTCTCCGTCAGATCAAAGACAACTATCCTAAATATGTCATTACACTTGATACCCTCCCCATGTCGGAAAACGGCATCCGACAGATCAATGCCATTGATTTTCTGCTTCAGGAAACGTAAACACGATTTCAAAAACCCGCAGTCGCTTCTCCCCATTCCGGGAAAAAACGCTGCGGGTTGTTCTTACTTCCGGTCATCGATGTCTTCTTCCGTTGCTGTCCCGTCAATGATTTCCTGACCATTCTCGTCGTAGTGCGGACGCCCGGTCATGGCATCCTCAAATTCCTCCTCCGAACGGCGGAACTCCTCTGCCGCCTCGTGCACCCCGGAAGCAAAATCCGCGGCACGCTTATGGAAGATAAAACCGGTTATGGCGGCATAAATCATCGCAACTCCGGCAACGCGAATCAGAACAGCCGTCAGATCCATCGGGTGGAACAGAAAAACCACACCGAGAATCAGCGTCACAATCCCCACGATCAGACAGGTATACCACCTGCTGTCATCGAAATTACGGAGCGCCTGCATCTCTACGAGCTGTCCACATGCATAAGAAATCAGAATGATCGCGAACAGGATTCCCGCAAAGGCAACCATGACATCCGGTCGAAAAATAATAAAAGCTCCCAGCACGGCGAGAACAATTCCAAACGTCAATGAAACGGCAACAAAAGGGTCTTCACGATTTTCGAAAAAATTCGCGATCATCAATGCTCCAATCACAAGTATCGCCGCTCCCAGAAGCCTGCAGATCACAAAAAGCGTGCTTCCCGGACGAACCAAAAGAAAAATTCCCACTATCAGAAGAATCAATGACCAGATGTTGACGGCAATGAGTTTCTTCTTGATATTCTCTCCCAGATCCTTGAACATTTTTCGCCTCCTATTATTCGCTGTTATACGTTCCTGTCTCTGCGTTTCTATCCACACAAGAATCACATCGACGCGAAGATGACAACAATATCATTATCATATCGATATTATTCTTGTTACACACGTAAAATTACCCAATCAATATCATTACAGCAGCATGCTGACAATATTCAGACTATAAATATTTTGGTATGAAAATCGCGGAACAAGAATCCTACATGCATTCTCATACTTGCGGAAGGATGCCCCAATCCTTGAGTCTGTGGTACACAGATGAAACAGGAAGTCCGACTACATTATAATAATCGCCCTCGATTTTTTCCACATACCTTGCGAAGCTTCCCTGGATTCCATAGCTCCCCGCCTTATCCATCGGATCGCCTGTCGCCACATAGTCCTGGATTTCTTCCTCTGTGAGACTGCAGAAGGAAACCTTCGTCTGGACAGAAAAGGTCTCCTCCCTCCGGATCGCACCGTTTCTTATCTCTATCAGCGTAACTCCTGTGTACACATCATGGCTTCTCCCGGAAAGACTCCGCAGCATCGCCGCTGCTTCCTCCGGGCTCGACGGCTTCCCGAGAATGTCCGCGTCACGCGCCACGATCGTATCTGCGCCAAGCACGATGATCGGATCTTCTTTCCCGGCGTCAACCCGCTGTGCTTTCTCCGCAGCCTGTTCTGTCTTCGTCTGCTGTAATTTTCCTTTCTTATGTTCCAGAAAACACCGCGCGACATCCTCTGCTTTCCTTCTCGAAAGACATCGGACCACCTCTTCCGGCGCACCACCGCTGACATTCTCATCCGCGTGGCTCGGTATCACTTCCACCTCGAACCCCGCCTGATGCATCAGCTCCAGCCTTCGCGGCGAACCCGAAGCCAAGATGATCTGCGGTGTGAAAACGCTCTCCTCTGTCATATCATTCTGCTCCATTTCCTTTTATTTAAAAACCGCCTTGTGAGCGGGGATACCTAGCACCGTTTGCGTAAAAAAAAAGGCCTGTTCCCATGGATGTTATCATGATGCCGTTTCACTATTACGCATCGATACATCCATTATGGAACAAAGCCGCTGAAATCTCAACTACAATTGACTGCGAGCAGGGCGATAAGCCGGGTTATGTCGTGTGCGATCATCTGTCTGTGTCCTGCCGTTACCGGCAGGCTCAAGCGACCTACCTGAAGACGTGACGGGCAGCCACATCGTCTTCTGTTCGGTCTTGCTTCGGATGGGGTTTACATGGCATCCCCTGTTACCAGGAGATCGGTAGTCTCTTACACTGCCTTTTCACCCTTGCCCGCCCTTCCTTGCGGAAGAAGCAGGCGGTATATCTCTGTTGCACTTTCCCTGAGGTCGCCCCCGCCGGACGTTATCCGGCATCCTGCCCTGCGAAGCCCGGACTTTCCTCAGCCGACACCTTTCGGCCTGCCGGCCGCGATCGCATACCCTACTTGCAGCCAATCTTGATTATCTTAACACAAAACGGGGAAAAGTACAGAGATTTTTCTTACTTATCACGCTTTCTATTAAGAATAACCATAATTACAAATAATACCAGTAAAGCAGACGAAACAATCATTGAAATCTGCCAGATCCGATTATTCGTGTCATCTCCGGTAGCCACACGCCCTGTAGATACCTTTCCGGTGGATACTTTTGACGAATTATCTCCGGTAGTCTGATTAGTATTTCTATTATTGGTGTTGTTGCCTCCCGGTGTCCTTGGAACTGCCGGTGCTCCGGGAGTAGAACTCGGAGTAGCCGTAGGCGTCCCTGTCGGAATCGTCGTGGGTGTTGCTGTAGGCGTATCTGTCGGTGTCGTCGTCGGTGTTGTTGTAGGCGTATCTGTCGGTGTCGCCGGCGGCGTTGTTGTAGGCGTATCTGTCGGTGTCGTCGGCGGCGTTGTTGTAGGCGTATCTGTCGGTGTCGCCGAAGGTGTTGTAGGAGATGTCTTTTCAGGTGTGTGCTTGTTCGTCACAACAAAACCCTCTTGCACATTTCCTGAATACGATACTGAATAACCGGAAGGAACTTCAACTTCTTCTACAGAGTAAACAATCTCCTTGCCATTCGCATACTTCGGCAGATTTGTCCAAGTATTCTTCCACTGATTTGCCTCGTTCAGCGTTACTGCATCTCCGACTGTCTTACCATTTGCCAGAAGCTGAACCTGAACACTGTCCGGGCGAATTCCGTCTTTGTCGTTGCCATCTTCCCACATCTTTGTCCCCGAAACAGAAGTTGTTTCCAGTGTATGGCTGTTTGTGATGATAAAACTGTTCGCGCTGTTTTCGTTGACCGATTGGTCATACCCTTCCGGAACATTGACTTCCTTAACGGTATATTCAATCTTTTTGCCGGCGCTCATCTCATCCAGGCTTTCCCAGGTATGCATCCATTTTCCTGCCTCAGTCAACGTCACTGGGTCTCCTGCAGCTTTTTTGTCAGCATACAACTGTACCTGTACGCTTCCCGGCCGTTTTCCATCCTGGTTGTTCTGATCGTCCCAAGCTTTGGCAACTATCACGCTGATCTTCCCAGGCGTATAGGAATTCGTGATGTTATATCCACGGTACGACGTAGTATATCCGTCCACCTTATCTTCCGTCACAGTATAGGCAACCTCTTTGCCGTCCTCATACTTCGGAAGATTTTCAAAGCTGTATGTCCAGTTTCCCTTGTTATCCGCTTCCACGGTTGTCTGGGCCTTTTCTACGTTATTGGCCAGCAGTTTGACCGTGATGCTCTTCGGACGTTTCCCGTCCTGGTTGTTCCCGTCATCCCAAGTCTTTGTTCCTGAAATTGTTATTGCAGTGTTAAGCTTTGCACTCAAAGAGATTTGTGTTTTTTTAATAACAGCACCTACCATGTTTTGGAAGCCTTTGCCATCTGCCGCAGCTGCCGTAGTAGCAGGCTCGTATACTCTTAATTTACCATCCATCCATGGTATAGTAGCGGACACAGTTACGGTCTCTTCCTGTGTAGGCTCTTTCTCAGAAACTAGTACAAAACTCTCTCCTATTTGAATCTGTGACTGTCCATTAGTAGTTGTAATGCCCTTTGGAAGAGTCAGCTCAAATGTCTGTTTCCAGGAATCTGGAGCAGTTAAAGTCAAGGTTCCTGTATACCATTTGCCATCCGTGCTATTCCGGTGAAATGTTGTATCTCCTGTTATAGCTGCTTCTGAATTTGATGGTTCTGCACTTAAAATATTAGTTCCAGAAGCTGTTAGCAAAGAAGTTGATAAAACCGTCTGAGTAACGGGATTATTATTTGGAACCCCATTATTGTCCATCAGAGTCCAAACTGCATTTGATGTATTTGCATATGCCTGTGAATCTGTTAAAAAATATCCCTCGCCATAAAATTGTGCATATGTTGTAAATGGATCATTCGGATTATTTAACAAACTGTTAACCGCTTTATAAAATGGCAAAGCTCTTATCTGTTGGCTCGTAAGTCCTGATTGTGTTGACCCGCCGCTAAAATAAAGAGCCAGCTCTTCTTGCATAAATTTATTCAATAATTGATATTTTTCTGAACTATTATCTAAATATTCTGAACTGTAGGTAAAAGCATTCTGTCCGATGCTATCAGGAAAATCTGTACGTAGAACATCCGGAGGAATAAGCATCTGATTAAATTCTGACTCTGAAATGCTTGTTGCTGTTCCGGTATTTATCTGATACAGCGACAGACCATTATATGGATAACCTGCATACAATATGGTTTTTAACTGTTCCTCAATATTGCTTATTTTGGCACTATCTGTAATGCCATTCTGTTTACAAAATTCATCGAAGGTTATCTCTGAATATGCAGGGACGCTAGATATTGTTGGCGTCGTATGCGGCCAATGAAGGCCATTATTCATACAGTATAAGATTATTCTATTGCCACCACTATCGGCGACAGAATGGATATCTGTATTCTTATCGTAGTCGATTACAACAGTAGCTGTATTAATCGCTGAACCCAGCAACAATGCATGTATCGAGAACTTCCCCGATTCCAGTGTTGCTGTTCCGGCGGATACGTCTGCTGTGACATCTTCTTTTTCTGCCGGGGAATTCTCATCATTCAGATGATAGGCAGTTACGGAATCGTCCTTTTTCAGCTGAAGCACAGAAAACTGAACAGAAATTTCCTTCCTGGGTTCAATATTATGCTCACCATTATCCAGATAGAAATCAAAGTCATAGGCCACAACCTGATCCGCTGTCAGATCCGTATTATCAGAAGCTTCCTTAAGGGCTGAAAGGATCTGCTCCGGATCCACCTTTGTTACCGAGACCTGAATGCCGGACGGAAATGCTCCTTCCGGCGCACTGATGCTGATTTCTGTCCCATCATCTGTTTTTGTATTCAGAGAAACTGCAGGGTATGATTCCGCATTCGCTTCTTTGCCTTCTGAATCAGTGGTTGTCCCGGAAGTCTCATCGGATTCAGGTTTTTCTTCTTTATCCTCAAGATTCGTGTTTTCCGAAACAGATGTAACGGTACTGTCGGAAGACATGGAGTCTGCATCGTTTTCGTTGTTTGCAACCCCGGATGCGTCTCCGACACCTCCCGAAACTGTTGTCTCCGCCGTTCCGGCAGTTTCGGTTTGTGTATCAGCAGATTCGGCTGTATTCGTCTGCTCGGCTGCAGTCTCCTGCGTGGAATCACCGGCATAGATCGCCGAGGGATTTACAATGCCTGCCATCATGGCTGCGATACACAAAACAGTGAGGATACGTTTCCACATTTTCGTCTTTTTCATAAGAACCCTCTCTAATGTTTAGTAAAAGTATAGTTGCAGGTGTCAGAACTTCTTATGTTTCTCGCCAAGTATGAAACCAATCCCCGATATATGAGGATCATTGATTTATTACCATTACGATAATAGGAATCATTACTTTTTAACTTTTATAACACAAAGAAAAGCAGAAGTAAATACTATCTATCATCTACCTTGTGTATTTTTTAACGAAAACGTTTTTTCTACCTGCCTTTCCTTCACTGTTCCATCTTCCCACTGATCCACCGCAGCATTGCTCCCAGGGCATCAAAACCGCCTGCAGCCACAAACAAAATAATAATCAAGGTGTGATCTCCGAATATGAGCAAATTTATATTCCAGATTGCAGCGCCGATCACGATAAACAGCGCTCCCAGCAGGCAGATGGTTCCGATCGCCATTAGAATAAATCCCGAGACTCTTATTATTTTTTTCATACGTCGAAGCAGCTTCCTCCTATGAATTCTCTGAGGATAGAGTTTACCGGCACGCTTTCCGAAGGCGTCCCGAGGAAATAGTCCAGAAATTTCAGCAGCCGTTTTGCCTCCAGGTATTCCGGCGAATCTTCCGGCACCTGGAACAGCAGCGGCTCGGCATAGATCTTCAGGACGGACAGCTCATAGATCAGCGCCGAATTGTACATCACATCCGCGTTCTCCTGGTGGGGGAAAATATATTTCTCCTCGCCTCTTCTGACGGACGGCCATCTCCGGATCGTCTCCAGCGCATTCGTGCCGCGGGTCCGGTAATCGCGAACGATGCGTCGAAGCAGGCGGCCGTCTGTCGTCGAGATCGGATTGTGGTCGTCAATGTTCAGCTGTGTCAGTGCGCTGATATACACCCGGTATACACATTCTGCCGGAAGATGTTCCGACAGCTTGGGATTGAGCCCGTGAATTCCCTCAATGACGAGGATGTCCGAGTCCTGCATCTGAAGCCTCTGACCGTGATACTCTCTCTGACCGGTCAGAAAGTTGAAGTACGGAAGCTCCACTTCCTTTCCGTTCACCAGATCGCGCAGCACCTCGCGGATCAGTTCCAGATCGTAGGCATCGAGCGATTCAAAGTCGTAGTCCCCGTTTTCGTCCCTCGGACAGTACTGTCTGTCACGGTAAAAATTGTCGAGACTGATGGGATGCGGAGTCAGTCCATGCGCGGTAAGCTCGATGGACAGCCGCCGGGAAAACGTCGTCTTGCCGGAGGAGGACGGCCCTGCGATCATCACGAACTTCACGTTCCCGCGTTTCCGGATGTCCTGTGCGATGTCCGACATCCGGCTCTCCTGAAGCGCCTCCGCCACCAGCAGCTTATGCTCAATATCTCCTCTGGTGATGGAATCATTCAGATCCGCCACAGACTTGATCCCCATCCGGGAATTCCAGTCCTCGGAGAGGGACTGTACCTTAAAAAGCTTCGGGAAGGGAGCATATGGGCGTACGCGGTCCGGCTCATCGTGCTTCGGATAGACAAGCGCCAGCCCGTCCTCATAGCAGGAGACGTCAAAGCACTTCAGACAGCCGGTACCCGGAACCATGTAGCCGTAGAAGTAATCCTGATAATCGTCGAGCACATAGAGATTGACCGTGGATACCCTCCGGTATTTCAGGAGTCTTTCCTTGTACGCGATGCCCTGCTTCCGGAAGGAGCGGATCGCGTCATAGGTGGACAGTGTCTTTCTGTAGATCGGAAGGTCCTCCTCCACCAATTCCAGCATTCTTTTCTTTACCAGAGAAGCAAATTCCTCATCGGGCCGATCCTCTCCGGTGAAGGTAAAGTAATATCCGTTTCCGTTTGAAAAATTCAGCGTGATCCGGATATCCTTTCCCGGATTCCGTTTCTTCTCCACGTCCAGAACTGCCTTGTTGAAGAGCAGATTCAGGCTCCTGCGGTAGGTCGCCATGCCGATCTGGTCCCGAATCGTCAGCGGTTCCACCGTGCAGTCCTCTTTCACATGCTGATTCAGCTCCTGAAGCCTTCCGCTCGCCAGAACCAGCAGGACCGGCTCGCCGTCCGGAAGAGGATGCTCTCTCATAAAATCGATATAACGACTTCCCTCCGGAACCTCGTAATACTTTCCCTGATATTTTATCTGAAGTGTCTTTAACATAAAATTCACCTCTCAAATTTTCTTCACCTGACTTGGATCGTGTAAGAAGCCATTTTGTGCGTCTTCACGTGTCGCGTATTGTATGAGAAACCTTTTTATGTCCCTTCGTGCGGGAACAGATTGCCGAAACCACTCGCGTGCAATCCCTACGGATTTCCTATATAAAAACGGGCGGAAATACTCTGTAAGACTTTCCAGAGCTTTCCCGCCTGCTTTCGTTTCCTGTCGATCCATATTATCTTTGCTCAGATCACCGTAAACGGCGGAATAATCTTCGCCCCGCGGACCTTGCATTCCGGGAACAGCTTGGTCAGCTTCTTCACCATGTAATCGATGAAGCAGTACTCGGTGCCGTAGTGTCCCGCGTCAATGATATAGAGTCCTCTTGCCATGGCGTCGATCGCGCTGTGATAGTCCACGTCTCCCGTCACCAGCACCTGCGCGCCCTCGTCAATCGCCCGGTCAATCAGGCTCTTTCCGGAGCCGCCGCAGACCGCAACGCGGCTCACCAGGAAGTCACCGTCATCGGATTGGTCCTCATTTTCTTCCATTTCGTTCAGTCCGTAGCAGCGCACCGTGGAAAGACCGAACGCGCGCCTTGCCGTCACCGCAAAATCATACAATGTCATCGGCTCTTCCAGATCACCGACCCGTCCGATCCCTTCCTCAACTCCTTCATTTTCACGGATGACATCGAGCACGTGGGCATTCTGCAGCTTCAGCTGATTCTCGTTGAGCTCCGCCATTCCGAGAACATCGAAGTTTGTATGCATTGCATAGCAGCTGACGTCGTTCTCGATCAGCGTCAGGATCCTTCGTCCGATAAAGCTGTCGTCGTTGACCTGCTTGATGCTGTGAAACAGCAGCGGATGATGCGTGATCATCAGATCCGCACCCCACTCCACGGCTTCCCGGATCGTCTGCTCCGTTGCGTCCAGAGCGACGAAGATCTTCCGTACCTCACGGTTCCTGCGGCCGACCTGCAGGCCTGGGTTGTCCCACTCTTCCGCGCAGGACAACGGGTATCCTTTTTCCAGTCTCTGAATAATCTCTTCACATTTCATATCTGCTGTATGCGGCCAGGAGAAGCCGCAGTTCCTCCTTTACTTCCTGAAGTCTTTGCATGGAATTTTCGCTGCCCGCCATTGCAAGTCGCACCGCGATCTGCTCGTTGACCTGAATCTGCCACGCGAGATACTTCCTCAGGATGGGATCCCTGCGCTGAAGCAGAACCGGGCCAAAGTACTCTTCCATCTCACCAAGTGCCGCCGGAGAAGACGGCCGCTTCTCAGCCTTTATTATCGGATAATATTTGCCTTCCTCAAAGATCATTCGTTCATCTGTGATCGTGAATCCGATCTCCGACAGGAGCCGGCGAACCTTGTCCACCTCCGACTGCGGTTCCAGAACCAGCTCCTTCAGAGAGGCGGTCGTCTCCGGATGTGCCGTCAGGATATGACAGATCAGCATGCCTCCCATTCCTGCAATCACCGCCGTGTCTGCCTCCCCGGGTTTCAGCTTTTCAAAACCGTCTGAGAGGCGCAGCTCAATCCGGTCTGAGAGTCCCGCACCGGTCACCGTCTCCTGCGCCCGCGCGAGCGGTCCCTTTCTCACATCCATGGCAATGGCAGAGGTCACAATTCCGTTTTCCACCAGATATACTGGCACGTATCCATGATCCGTTCCGATGTCCGCCGTCCGGTTTCCCGGCGTCACCAGAGCGGCTACCGACAGAAGCCGCTCTGACATTTTGTTGATGATCGGTGTATTCGTCAAGATAATCCTCCTGCCCTCTGATGTTAATCGCTATATCCGTCCAGAAGGCTCTTCCGCCTTCTGCTGTTGATTACCGGATCAGTCCAGATAATCCTTCAGCTTTCTGCTGCGGCTCGGATGACGCAGTTTCCGGAGTGCCTTCGCCTCGATCTGACGGATACGCTCACGGGTGACATTGAATTCCTTTCCGACTTCCTCAAGGGTTCTGGCTCTTCCGTCATCGAGGCCGAAGCGGAGCCGCAGAACCTTCTGCTCTCTTTCGGTCAGCGTGCCGAGAACCTCCTCCAGCTGCTCCTTCAGCATCGTGAAAGCAGCCGCGTCCGCCGGCACCGGAACGTTGTCGTCCTGAATGAAGTCGCCCAGATGGCTGTCCTCCTCCTCGCCGATAGGCGTCTCAAGGGATACCGGCTCCTGCGAAATCTTCAGGATTTCACGCACACGGTCCACGGACATATTCATCTCCTTCGCGATCTCCTCCGGCGTAGGCTCACGGCCCAGCTCCTGCAGCAGCTGACGGGAGACGCGGATCAGCTTGTTGATCGTCTCTACCATATGTACCGGAATACGGATGGTGCGGGCCTGATCGGCGATCGCCCTCGTGATGGCCTGACGGATCCACCATGTCGCGTAGGTTGAGAATTTGTATCCCTTCCGGTAGTCGAATTTTTCCACGGCCTTGATCAGTCCGAGGTTTCCCTCCTGAATCAGATCCAGGAACAGCATGCCCCGTCCCACATATCGCTTGGCGATGGAGACTACCAGACGAAGGTTTGCCTCCGCCAGACGCTTCTTCGCGTTTTCATCGCCGTCCTCCATCCGCTTGGCAAGCTCGATTTCCTCATCTGCGGTCAGAAGCGGCACTTTTCCGATTTCCTTCAGATACATGCGCACCGGATCCTCGATGCTGACGCCCTCCGGAACCGTGAGATCAATGTTCTCGACATCGGTCTCCTCGTTATCCTCCTCGCCCTCTTCGCTGAGAAGAAGCATGTCGTCATTGGGCTCTTCATCCTCGCTCTGAATGCGGAGAACATCGATGTCATGATCCTCCAAGTATGCCACAACCATCTTGATCTGCTTTTCATTGAGGTTCATTTCCTTGTAATACTCAACGATCTCATTATACTCGAGAGCGTTTTTCTTCTTCTTGGCAACCTCAATGAGGCTTTTGGTCTTCTCCAGCAATTTCTTGTTATCTGCTTCCATGAATGTTCTCCTTCTTCTGATGTACCTGTCAAAAGTACAATTTTATGAAAAAATATTTTCCGGCAGTCCTTTTGCCCGCAGCTGATCGAGCTTTTTTCTCTCGTCCATGATCTTCATAAATCCCTGCATATCGGCGGGGTCCAGCTCATCGGCTCTCTTGTCGATACTCTGCCGCTTCATGCGGCAAAGCACATCGAACAGCGCCTTCTTCCGGTCCGCCGGACTGTCGAGGGTGATGTCGGTATTGAAGAGCGAGGCGGCCTCCGTCTGCTGCGCGCTGTCCTCGAAATGATTGATGATGGCGGCCGGACTGATTTTGCCCTGTGCTCCCTGCTCCCAGACCATCTCCGCGACCTCCCGGTACATCGGATTGGTGAAATCCACCGGTGAGAGATAATCCTTCAGTTTTTCCAACAGTCCCGGCTGCCCGGCGATCCACGTGAGCATCAGCTTCTGTTCCTTCTCCGCCGGAGCCGCTGCCATGGCCGCCTTCTGCCTTCGCACATCGGTGCTCTTCGGCGCGCGGATCTCGGTCCTTCCCACGCCCTTCAGCGCCTCCTTGTTGATCTGCGACGCCAGCATACTCTGCTCGATGTGATATTTTCTCGCGATTGCCTCGGTATAGCTGTTTCTCTCAATCTCATCCTCGATCTCCAGAAGCATGACCGCCACCTCGTGGAAAAATCTGCTTCGTTCACCGGGATCGTTCATATCGTAATTCTGTTCGGTCATGCGTACCATGAAGAGGAAGCTGTTCTCCGCTTCCTCCAGCCGCTGCTCGAACGCCTCGGCCCCCTCGGCCTTGATGAACTCGTCCGGATCCTTGTGCGGTCTCAGATTCACCACCTTTGTGGAAAGTCCCGCCGTCCGCAGCATCGGAATCGCCCGGAGCGCCGCTTTCACACCCGCGCCGTCCATATCGTAGATGACCAGGACCTGCTTTGTGAACCGGCTCATCAGCGAGCATTGCTGTGAGGTCAGCGCCGTCCCCAGCGAAGCGACCGCGTTCGTGTAACCCGCCTGGTGCATGGAAATGACATCCATGTACCCCTCACAGATGATGAAATTCTTCCGCCGCGTTCTTCTCGCCACGTTCAGCCCGTACAGGTTCCGGCTCTTGTCGAAGATCAGCGTCTCCGGCGAATTCAGGTACTTCGGTTTTCCGTCCCCCATCACCCGGCCGCCGAATCCGATCACCCGGCTGTTCGCATCCATGATCGGGAACATGACCCGATTCCAGAACTTATCCGAGAAGCCCCGCTTCTCATCGACATGAAACAGCCCGGACTCCTTCAGGATGCTGTCGCTGTATCCTTTCTTTTTAAAGAACTGGTACAGATCGTTGCTGTATTTGTCGGCATATCCCAGGCCGAAGTTCCGCATCGTCTCCTCGGTAAGGCCGCGGCCCTTCAGATACCTCAGCCCGACCTGCCCTGCCGGAGAACGGAGTCTGGAATAAAAATACATGGCCGCCTCTTTGTTGATTTCCAGAAGTCTCGACCGCTTGTCCTGTTCTTCCCTCTCCTCCCTGGAATACTCTGCCTCCGGCAGCTTCACGCCCGCCCTGTCCGCCAGAGCCTTGATCGCTTCCTGAAAGCTGAAGTTCTCATATTCCATAAGGAAGGTATATACATTTCCGCCCTTGCCGCAGCCAAAGCAATAATACATCTGCTTATCCCGGCTCACCGAGAAGGACGGTGATTTTTCATTATGAAACGGGCACAGCCCGAAGTAATTGCTGCCCCGCTTCTGGAGCTTTACATATTGAGAGATCACATCCACGATATCATTCCGCTCGCGGACATCTTCGATGACCTCATCTGTATATCGCATGATTCCTCAAACTTCCTCCTGTCAGCATGTAACGGCATTACGGATTACCTGCCACTACAAGATTCTTTCTTCACACCTTCTCGCCCTGTTTTTACGCAATTTCAGCATTATCCGTATATTTTGTCCATAAAGATGTGTTCCAGGACGTTATCGCTGTGCCTCCGCAGTTTCAGAGTCAACCGAATATTTTGTCCACAAAGATGTGTTCCAGGACGTTATCGCTGTGTCTCTACAATTTCAGAGTCAACCGGATATTCCACTCACAACACGTCCCAGGATTTCGGAATATAGATTTCCCGGAACTTATGAATCGCATACTGGTCCGTCATTCCGGAGATGTAATCGCAGACAACTCTCTCCGTCGTCTCCCCCTGCTCCAGCATCTTTCGGTATTCGCCCTTCAGAAGCTCTGGATGCTGAACGTAATATCCGTACATCTCCGTGAGCATTCTGTCCACCTTGATTTCCTCTGACTTTGCTACCGGATTCGTGTACACATCCGCGAACATCAGCTTGCGGAAGGTCATCATCGCATCGTGAATCCGCTCCGACTGCTGAATCTCATCCCGGTCCCGGCTGTTTGCAATCAGATCCATCACCAGTGTATTCAGCCTTTCGCGCGACGTATATCCGAGAGTCATCCGCAGCGTGATTGGGATATCGTCCTCGCTGATAATTCCTGCCCTCTGTGCATCGTCCATGTCGTGATGGATGTACGCAATCTTGTCGCAGATTCTTACAATCTTGCCTTCCAGCGTGTGCGGTGTCGTGCTCATCTGATGGTTCAGAATTCCGTCCCGCACCTCCCAAGTCAGGTTCAGTCCTTCACCGTCCTTCTCCAGCTTTTCTACCACGCGAAGGCTCTGCTCATAGTGACGGAACCCGGACGGACAGAGCCTGTTCAATGTTCTCTCTCCGGCATGTCCGAAGGGAGTGTGCCCAAGATCATGCCCCAGAGCGATCGCCTCGACAAGATCTTCATTGAGCCGCAGTGCCTTCGCCACTGTCCTGGAAATCTGTGAGACCTCCAGTGTATGCGTCAGCCTCGTCCGGTAATGATCTCCCTGCGGCGACAGGAACACCTGCGTCTTGTCCTTCAGTCTCCGGAACGACTTGCAGTGCAGAATCCGGTCACGATCCCGCATGTAATCCGTGCGCACCGTATCCTCGCTGATCGGCCAGTCGCGTCCCTTCGTCTCCCGGCTGTGGGCGGCGTAAGGGCTCAGATCATCCATCTCATTTTCTTCAATCGTTTCCCGAATATTCACGATCCAGCCTCCTTTCCGACCGGTCAGGCAGAAAATACGTCTATTATATATTTACAACGCCGAAAAGGGATTTCCTTTTTTTATTTTTTATAAAACATATATTCTGTGACGGGCGACGATTTTGACTATTTCTTGTTTTCCGTTGCCTGTCACTGCCCGAATGCCTTGTACCGGGCGACGATTTTGAGAAATGGGCAGGGGCTACGTTTTATCAATCGGCCCTGTCCTCTTCCTCCTCTGGCTGGTTCACATGAATCTTGATCTTCCCGACCCTGTGTCCGTCCATCTCAAGAATCCGGATGGTCATGTTCTCATAATGGTATACATCCCCGCGAGAAGGAACCTTCCCGGCGATCTCCAGAATCCATCCGCTCACTGTGATGGAATCATGCTCCCTCTCGCAGCCGATCTCGTCGAAGAGCTTTTCGAGATTTGCAGATCCTTCCACCACGTAATCGCAGTCCGTGATCTTGCGGATTTCCTGCACGATCTCGTCGTGCTCGTCCCAGATCTCTCCGACCAGCTCCTCCAGAATATCCTCCATCGAGACAATTCCGACCGTGCCGCCGTACTCGTCTACTACCACCGCAAGGTGAATCTTCTTCTGCTGAAGCTCACGCAAAAGCTCATCAATCTTCTTGTGTTCCGTGATGAAGACCGTCGGGCGAATGATGGAATCAATGCTCCGGTCTGAGCCGTAAATCTTGTTGTAAAAGTCTTTTTCATACAGGATACCTGTGATATGATCCATATCCTCCCGGTAAACCGGAAGCCTGGAATATCCCGTCTGTGCAAAAATATCCGCGATTTCCTGATTCGAGGTCCCGTACTCCACCCCGACGATGTCCACTCTCGGCGTCAGAATATCGACTGCCTCCTGATCCGGGAACTCAATGGAATTTCGGATCAGATCACTCTCCTCCTCACCGATGCTGCCGCCGGTCTCTGCCTCATCGACAATCGTCAGAAGTTCCTCGTCTGTAATCGCGCGATCTTCCTCTCCCTTGATGATCTTCGCCAGGAACTTCTTCCACAGTCCGAAGAGAAAATTCACCGGAGTCAAGACCACCATGATACAGCGGAGAAGCGGCGCGGAGAACATCGCAACCTGCTCCGGAAACTCCGATGCCATACTCTTCGGAGAAATCTCCCCGAAAATCAGAAGCACCAGTGTCGTCACCAGTGTCGCGATACCGGAACCTGCATCCTCTCCCAGCATCCTCACGAAAAAAACGGTTGCCAGAGATGTCGCGCCGATATTCACCACATTGTTCCCGACCAGAATCGTAGAGAGAACACTGTCATACCGGCCCAGAAGCTTCATCACCAGCATCGCCCGCCGGTCTCCCTTTTCCGCCATATTCTTGACCCGGATATGATTCAGCGAGGCAAACGCCGTCTCCGTCGCCGAAAAATACGCCGAAAGTATTACACAAATAATAATAACCAACAGAGTGCCGATATTTTTTTCCATATGCTTCCTGCATTCATCCCTTCATAAATGTTACACAGCATGAGATCTCTGAATGTCTACCTCTCACGCTCTCCTCTAACTGATTTGTCCGGCTGATTCTGCTGCTTCAGCCTGCAGCAGTCCGGCACCTCGCCGTGAAACGCTTCTTTATTTGCATCCGCCATACGCTTCAACCACGCATTCCAATGCTCTTTGATCCCGGAGAAAATACTCATATGATAAAAGTCCTTGCCTTTCTTTACATTTCCATTTTCGGATCTCACTTTTCGCCTTTCCTTGATCTTCCGAATTCCGCCGCATTCCTATGATAGCACGGAAATCCCTTTTCGCAAGTATGGTTGTCTTGAATTATGCCGGGCCTGCTTCTATAATAAAATCGCCTCAATCACTTTTCCTATGGGATTTGGGGTTCCGGACCACCTCAGCCCGG
>OMUU01000002.1 GCA_900314295.1 uncultured Lachnospiraceae bacterium
TGTGAACTTCCAGTCTTTTTACAACTCGAACAGCCCCAACAGCACTTGCTTAAGCATGGAGAGATCAGCTGATTTACTCAAAAGGTAATTCTTCTGATCTCTCCTTTTTCTGATTTATATACTTATTGTATTCCTGCAGCAATCCGCGTTCTTCGAGAAACTGCTCTGTCCACAGCTGAAGCTGCTCATATTTTCGGATTTCTTCCCAAAGCTGGGGCTTCGTTTTCTTCTCATTCATCTTCAGTTCCACCCTGTATAAATTGCAGGATCTCTGTATAACTGTGAGGGCTGTTAGCTATCGCTTTCATAAGCTCCTCAGTTTGGATCGCTTTCTTCTTTTCCAAAAGCTTGTCAAGCTCTGCAGTCAGACGGTCATACTGCTCCCGGTTCCTGCTGATTGCCTGTTCCGTTTTCTCTATCTTTTCGTCCAGTGTTTCCATCCCGGATCTTCTTGTTCGTGCCATCACACTTCTCCCTTCAAAATCTTATCGATCCCCCTGGCTGTTTCTTTTACATCCGCAGGATTCATTCCAAACGCATCAAGGATCTCTTTCTGTGTTTTTGTTATTGCATGGTCCAACCGGTATGCATGGTCTGCCTGCCTGCAGATCTCGATCTTCTCCAGCTCCCGCACAGCAGCCGGGACCGTAAGATAGTTCGGCTTTTTCACCATGCTTCTTGCCTTATCACGAAGCTTTGTGTACATCCTGCATCGGATAATCAGAGCAATAAATCCAATAAAGATCTTGTTCGCTGCAGCTTCGTCCGACGCTACACGAAGGCTGCTGTTGCCCAGATATGACTTGTCCGCCCGGAAGAGCTTCTCTGAACTGTCTCTGCTCTTATACAGTGTGATGGCATCTTTGTGGTCCATTTTTTCTGAAGTAATGATGACGAAGTATCCGCAGAGATTCAATGCATCACGGATGGCCGGAAGATTCGGTTCAGCATAAACAAAGTGGTGATTCTCTTTGTTGTAATGCATATGAAAGTACTTATGAAATGCAGGCCCGAATTCCCGGTCTGTGTCCCTGTACTGCTCCAGATACTTCTGCATCTCAAGCAGTTTTGTCTCGAAATCGTATCTTTCACCGGCAGCTTTCCCCGCGTTGTAATAAAGATGCACATATCTTTTCTTTGTATCGGAAGAATAGATGAATGTATGAATTGTTTTTCCATATACACCAAACTCAGGGACTTGGGAACCCCATTCACTTTCAAAAGTTCCTTTGTTCTTCAGAACCAGGTCTCTGACCAGGTCCTTCAATCCTTTCACCATAATAACAAACGAAAAACCATTCTGGTCCATGAAATTCAGGTTTTCTTTGCTGAAATATCCCCGGTCAAGAATAAAACCAATGTTTCTGTATCCGTAGCTCTTCACTTTGGCAATCATGTACTGAAGCTGCGAAACATCATTGATACTTCCGGGATATTTCTCATACAGGAGAGGAAGCTCATTACTGGTATCAAACCCTACTGCATAGTTGAAGATCGGCGCTCCTGTATCCACCTTGGCGGCACCAAACTCGACCATGCTGATATCTCCGGCCTCACAGTTCTTGTTGGTTGAATCATAAGATATGTAGATCCGCTCATCCTTATCAGATTTCTTATTCCATAATTCCAGGAAGTTCTGGCGCTGTTCTTCATTGAGTTCACGGAAAAAATCAGAGATCCTGGAATCACTGTACTGCTTCATTTCCTGCGTAAAAAGGGGGTGATTGTATGCATAATCCGGATAATACTGTGCAGCATTGCCTTCAGTAATGATTGAATAAGCCGCAAGGTCCATGATAATACCTGCATTCTTTGCCCCGAAGGCTTCTCCCAGTTTATCAGTTATGCCAAGTTCTTTTGCGGTCCTGCTGACAGCCATATATGTACCTGCTCTCAGACAGCTGCTCCTGGAAGAATCCGTTTTTTCTTCCGGTACTTCGACATCAGGAAAGAACTTGCGGAAGTTTTCGTTTGGTCTCATTTTTGATGGATCATCCGCTGAAAGTTTTCCGATCGTTGATCGCCTGACGGTAGTGTATTGTTTCTCTGGATCATAGGTCCGGCTATACTCATAATAAACATAGCTTGTGTTGCCCTTTTTCCTGAACGTTATCTTCCCTTTTGACTCCGGAATGTCCACAAGATAATCGAGATACATGGTTGCCTCTTTTCTATAGTTGTATTTACGACTAAATATATTGTATCAAAAAACCCGCAAAATTGCAAGTGCAAAATGCGGGTTTTTACAGTATTTATGCGGTTCTGCGCTCAATATATTGCATGAAATTTATAGCGTAGTTGCAATCTTTATTGGAAGTTCACATT
>OMUU01000015.1 GCA_900314295.1 uncultured Lachnospiraceae bacterium
GCAGTCTTTGCGCTGTTCAGATTCTTATTTCCTGCTGCCATTCTTTATCACCTCAAAACCAGATGGTCATACATCATTCTCATGTTTCCGCAATATCTCCTGCTTCCGATCATATTCCTCAAAATACGCAGCAAGCGCCCGCTCAACCACAGTAGTCTTTAGCTGCCCTGCTTCCTCGCATACTTCCTGAAGCTTTTTATATATCGGAGTCTCTATGCGGACATTAAGATAAACGCCATCTTTTTTTGCTCTGGCCATCGTTATTCTCCTCTATCATAAATGCAAAATACTGGACTTTTACATTATATCACAATCGGCTACCTGTTTCAATCTAAAAATACCGCCTTGTATTAGGCGTAACTAACCGTACCCTAAAAGAAAAAGCTGATCCTCAGTTTCCTGAAGACCAGCCTCTCTGTTAACCTTGTGTTAAATCAATCTACGTCTTCTCCACAACAGTACTCCCGCTCCAAGGATCAGGATGCTGCCGAGGATCGTGAAGAGCCGTGTGCCTGGTCCGCCGGTATTGGGGAGAGCGGCGCCGGGGGTGTTGGGGATTATAAATTCTGCGTTCGTCGTTTGCGATGCCGCTATATACCTCACCCCGGTGATTGATCCATCTGTGCTTGTGATCGCTCCACCGGAGACAGTGAATGTTACCGGATAGTTATTAGTGATCACGTAACCCGAAGGCGGCGAGATCTCTTGCAGCTGATACTGACCGTCAACAAGCCCTGTTAAAGTGATGCCAGCTGTTGGCACTGTGAACTGGCTGTTTGTATCCAGCTCCGGAACAGCTGTATTGGATACATTTGCATAAGTACCGTCGCTGTTCTCCCTATAGACAAGCTTAAATACTGCACCGGCAAGATAATTAGTGCTGTTTTCTGCGTCATCAGTTTTCTTGATTACGACATTAATGCTCTGTGGTCTCGGAAGCTCATTTTTAACAGTAATAACACCATGTGTGATACCTAATCCATCGGTTTTAGCAGGATTGTACTCAATCGATTTAAGTGTCATTCCGTTTACAGCTTCATCCCCGATTTCTATGGCATTCCCATTTTCATCCAACTCCACGACATAGTACAGATAGTCCCCCAGCTCATCGCCGACCGGGAAATCATATTCCTCCCCTGTTCCTAAGGACCATGCGTGCATATACGAACTTGAGGTCAATGTCTGTGTTGCTTTTTCTACTTCCATCTCAGATGGGAAGGATTCATCCTGACGCAATTCTTTGCTATCATCAAAGGCCCCATCGACAGAAACGGTACTCAGATTACTGGAAGCCCAGTCCCTTTCTCCATAGATATCCAGAACCAAATCTTGATCCAGAGGAATCTGAAGAAGATTTGCCCCGCTGCTGTCCGTTATCTTCTGAGAATAATCACTATCCCAGTAGAAATCACACCCCCCAACGGTCCATGTAATCACCACTGAATTCCCTGTGATCGTATATGGCCCAAAATCTACATTTGGTTGATTCCATCCTGCATCCGGGAAATGGAAATGAAGGGTAACACTGTGGGTCTCAGGCGTCGCACCGGTTCGCACATAATGATACCTTCTCAGCTGAACCGTAGCTGGATAACCTTCGCCGCTCACTTCTTTTCCCTCGGCATCATACCACTTCTTGATCACCGTGATATCATCTGGTTTAATATTGATGACTTCTGTGACCGGATTATTATCCTGATCCGAATTTACGGACATGGAAGATCCTTGTTTGGATATTTTTACTCTGTAAACAGTATCATTCACTTCATATGGCTCAGGAACAGAGATTTCTTTAAGGAAATAAATCCCAGTTCGAACATTAGTAAAGCTTACTTTTCCATTTCCGTCTGAAGTTGCTGTTATCGTATTATCATTGCTGTCCTTTGCTGGAATCTTGCATGCTGAATCCCGGAACAGTTGGAAGACAGCCCCCTCCACTGGTTCCCTGTTAGCATTTACCTTGTCAAATTCATAATTCGCAATATCCGGTGTATACCGGTTCCTGAAGTCGATAAAGGATGTATCAGTTTTCTTCTCTGTATAAGTATCATCCGTATAATATGTCTTGCTAAGGCCATAGCGCGTAACTTCCTGACCGCTCGCATTTGTCTCCGTCCACTTTGTCACACGAGCAGACATGTAATAAACAGTACCGTCGTAAATGATCGAGTCCTTGACAAATCCTCCGGCAGCTCTCTGCGCTGGAGTCGCTTCCGCCCATGTCACGTTATCGGAGTTTACTGCATCATCCGGCACAACCTCTCTTACAACATAACGATACACGGGAGGATTCCCATAGTCACAATCATGCATATCCTGTTCCGATATCTCTGCTGTACCAAAGTTAACATTTCCATCTTCCACATTTCCTGTAATATAAGTCTGTGAACCGACTGACGAACCATCACTCAATTCAGTCACTGTACTTCCATTGTAATAGGGAGATACCGTTGTTCCAGCACCGCTACTAGATGCATGTGGCATTATTGCCTTGGATGTCGTGTCTTCCTGAACCAGAACATAATCGTTAGCAGAATCACTCCAAACAGAACGATATTTGCCATCCAATCCAATCAGTTCAAATCGGAACTGATTTCTCTGAAGAACATCATCCTTATCATAACCTTCATAGGATTTATGAGCCGTAAAATCGGCTGTAGAAACCAGGTTATAGTGAATGTATAAATTTGACTCGCCACCGCCGCGCTCAAGGTAAAACATATCAAACGTATGATATGTTCCTGCCTTAAACCGTTTGTGACCACTTCCGTCTCCGATGTCCTCCCAGTCTGACTCATTGTACTTGCCAGCTGCTTTAAAGAGATCATCCAGATATTTTGTCTCTTCAAAGTCACCTGAATGGCTGCCTCCTTTTTTCCCGGTAACTGCAACTGTTCCTTTGGCAAAATTGACATCGATTTCAGAGCGATTGTGGATACCACCTGCATCTCCAACCAATACACCATCTACATACAGCCAAGTGTCATCGTCCCCTGAGAACTCAAACTGCATATCCTTATAAACGCCTCTGGGGTTTAATACCTGACCGTTTGCGGGCATAGAGAACTGAGTATTAATATGCATACCCGTCCAGAAATTCTGTGTTCCAAACGGCCAGAAACCGCGGATCTCTGAATTATCCGACACCTGTTCCGTCAGGGTAAATGTTCCACCACTGTAATCCGCGCGATAATCACGGCTATCATACGTATAATATCCCTCTTTGTCCACATACAACAGCTGATCGACACTGGGATAACTGGCTTTACCGGCATGGCTCACACTCGGATCAAACAGATAACTAAGCGACTCTCCGTCTGACCCGATTGTTTCATTATTGGTAAGCACAGGATATCCGTTCGAAAGAGTTCCTTCTACGATCCCCTGGAACGGATCTGCATCACCAGTATAGCTGTTTAATCCATTACGCCCATTACGGTTATTACTGGTTCCACCGTCCTTTGTTCCATTAAAAACAGTAGATTCCCATGCAGGCGAAAACTTTAATGCATGATTTTCATTAATACCCTTGTTATTTCCGGTTCCATTCAAACTGCCATCAGAGAAATCACCACCGCCTTTGCCTTGATCCAGATCTCCCCATCCGTCTCTGCCGACAAGATCCTGACTTATGATCCAATAGTCAAACAAATCAATTGTTGTTCCTGCGGGGTTGGAAACAGTCAGAACCTGATCTCCTACCATCTGGGCATCCTGCGCATCTGTCACAAGAATCTTAAAGCTATCACCATTCTTCAAAGTAATAGTTAAGGTTTCTTGCGTATCGAACGGTTTCATGCTGATCAGGACCCAATCCCCTGCTGAATACTCCTTTTCATTGAGTGCAAGCACTTCAGACTGTTTTAAGCCCAGCGGGTAGGTGGGAAACAGCTTCAAAGCCGTCTTGATCTTTCCTACCGTTGTGTTCTCATCCACTTTTGCGGGAACAAGAAGTTCCTCATTGCTAAATGTAACGGTCTCCACTTCCCTCATAAACAGGTCGAGGAGTTCCGACTGAATCTCAGTCGAATCGTCCAGTTCGTCATTATTCACTTCCGATTCTACATAGGATTCGGCATCTTCATCCGTTGCCTTTGCTGGAGATTCCGCTTCTTCTTCTCCATCAAGCTTTGCCTCATAGACATGCAGGGCTTCAACCAGCGCTCGAAGGCTGACCGAGTCGGCTCCATCCATATTGAAGCCGTAGACTTTGCCATTAACCTCAAAGAAGAAATCAACCGTGTATACCACAGAGTAAACAGAGAATTCATTTGTCACAAACTGAAGGCCATTATCCTCGCTGTTCTCTGCTTTCTCGGTAAGATCCATCAGCTCTGCTCCATCTTTTGCAAAATGAATTACAGAAGGAACCGCTATTTCATCTTCCGGTGCATCAAGCAGCTTAATATTCACAGTAACAGCACTCTTCGGCTGAATTTCCTGATTATCTGACCAGATTTGGATATCAAAGATACGAGCGTAATCCGATGCCGGCGTTACAGCCTGCTCCTCTTCTTCCTTTTCATCAGTATCGTCAACGCTGATGAGCTCCTTCAATCCACCAAGCGCATCAGTTACAGCATCTACGATAATTTCCGGCTCTTCTTCAGTGGCCGTATCGATCACGCCAACTTTCTCAAGAGACTGCTGATAGTATTCATCGTACTTTTCATCCTCCGGCAGAATCTCCTTAACCTTCAATTCTGCCTCATCCGGGATCTCCGCTCTGTCGTCATAGGTCACGGTGATCTCGTAAGTATCACCCTTGGCGTCGATCACAGTCTTTTTGATCTGGGCGTCTGTTACTCTGATCGTAAATACCTCACCTGTCTTCATTGTGACTGTTAGCGTCTCTTCTGAAGCAAA
>OMUU01000040.1 GCA_900314295.1 uncultured Lachnospiraceae bacterium
TCCTCCTAACCTAAGTTAAAATAATATAATGTAGCATTAAGTATGCTCTTTACTTTAGTATTCTATCATAAATATCCGTGAAAGTATTACCAAATTTTTAATTCTTGATTTGTATTTTTTTAACAAAACATTCAAAATCTGTTGCATTCTGATGCCGTTATTCGTGGTTTTCGGCCGTTTTCGCTTCTTTTTTTGAGCCTTCCGAAGTAATCAAATTCAGTATTTACCGGCTTTTGCCTGTTTTTCCGTCGATATCCTGCGGAATTTTCCGTCTCTGAAATTATGTCATTTTCTTTATTATTTTTTACAATCTTCTACTTCCGCTGTCATTTTTCTTAATGATTTCTGACTGAAGGTAAGCGTCGATGTCGTTGATGAAGCGGTCGGTGTTGGAGCGATACTCCGAAAATGTTTTCTGTCCTGCCTGTGCGAGTGCCTCGCCGAGTTCCTCTACCTCCATGCATGGCTGAATGTAATTCTTCTCTCCGAATTCCCGTACGATTTCCTTCTGATGGTCATCGACATGTTCCTGCCACGCCGACTGTCTGGGTACGGCGATGACGATCTTGTGCTGTTTGACCGCGTTGATGATTGCCCCGGTGCCGCCGTGCGTGATCACGATATCCGCCTGTTTCATTTTTTCCTTGAATTCGATTCCGTTCAGGAATTTCTGATACGTAAAATGGAGCGGTACGTAATCGCTGTATCCGGTCTGGGCGAAAACTTCTTCGGTGATCGCTCCCTCGGCGATGAGACGGTCGATTTTCTCCAGGAGCCGGTTAAACTGAAACTTCTGGGATCCGAGTGTCACAAATATCATCTGAATTCCTCCGCTGCTCAGTAGATGCCGCCGACATACCTGCCCTTGGAATATACCTTTCGAAGCGCCTTCCACTGGATGTAAAAGCGGTCCGCGTATCGGTACAGGAAGCGGCCTGTCTCCGTCCCGGAATTGACCTTGGCATAAGACTCGATGTAGATCAGTTTCTTCCTATTAAATTTAGCGATCAGGCAGATCGGAATCATCGCAAGAACTCCGGTGCAGATTACAACGTCCGGTTTTTCCTTCTGATAGATTCTCAGAGATTCCAATGTGTTCAGAAGCATCCGGATCGGAAAGCTTTTTTCCTTGCGGTTCACCTGACGCAGGTAGTAAATCTTCTCTCCACCCGCATCGGGCAGATAATCTGTCCGTTCCGTTATCAGGAAGCTGTCGTACTTGTCCATCAGAGGCTTCAAGCGCATGATCTGCTCGAAGTGCCCGCCCGAGGACGCGGCAAAACAGATTTTCAGCCTGTGGTCTTTTGTATCCGTCATTTCTTCTTCCTTTCACGCAAGTATGTTATTCATTGTAGCACACTTTCTCATATATAAATAGAAAGGATTCCGAAAAGTCTTCTCATCGGGTTCTCATCCGTCGGCTTCTCATCCATAGCCGCTGCACGACTTTTCCTTTTTCCAGGCTGGGAAAAATGGTACAATTGACATGGTCCTGCCCACAGGTGGCAGTTCGTAAATCTTTTTCCGGAAAGGAATCACTTTGGGTAATCATATGGAATCTATTTCTTCTTCCGGCTGCTGCCGGAGAGCATCAAACGTTATTCGTAATTTTGCGAAAAAATATTTCGAGGCCGCTTTTTATGTGTATCTCGCCTTCATAGTCTTCAAATCCATGCTCACGGCAACCATGATTCACGTGGACTGGTGGAGCGGGCGCGTGGAGAGCATCCTTCAACTGGTCGCTCTCGTGATGGTGATGTGGAAGGCTGCCTCGGGTGATCTCTGGACGACACGAGAAAAAATTCTTGCTGCTTTTTTGTCCGGAAGTCTTCTGCTGTCGTGGCATTCTTATTCCTATGCGTTCATCTATGAACTGGCCGTGCTGATTTTTCTCGCGCATGGGATGGAATTCCGGAAGATTCTGACGGTCCACCTGGCCGTCTCCGTCGTTGTCACGCTTGCCGCCGTTATCCTGGCGCTTTCCGGGCGAATTGAGAATCTGACCTACTACCAGGAGGCGCATAATTATCGTGCACGGATGGCCTTTGGCTTCGTCTATCCGACGGATTTCTGCGCCCACCTGTTCTTCATGGCACTGAGCTACGTATGGCTGCGTCTTCGAAGGATCCGCTGGATTGAAATTGCGGCAATTGCAGCTCTGGGAATTTTTTCATGGGTCGGCTGCGATGCACGCACCACTGCGCTGCTTTTTGCTCTGCTCGTGCTTTCCCTCGGGATTATGAAGATTCGATCTTACATCGTTTCATCCGGAAAATCGAAGGAAACGCCCAGATTTTCTCGCCATACATTACCCGGTTCTCACACGAATACAGCAGGTAAATCCACAGACAATGTTGTGACTACATCCGAATCACAGATCCCGCGGGAGTCTTCTGCCCACCGCAGAAAAACCGCCCTGTTTACTTGTGTTCGCAGTTGGATTGACCGGCTGGCTGTCCTGTCTGCCCCACTCTTCGCAGCCATAATGATTCTGATGTCCCGCTTCTACTCAGAATCGTCCCGATTCCTCCGACTTGTGAATAAGGCGCTCAATAACCGCCTCTACTATGCACATATCGGTTTTGAACGCTACCCTGTGCGGCTGTGGGCGCAGAAGGTCGAGATGCGAGGCGCGGGCAGAGCTATCACACATTCCTCCGAATATTTTTTCCTGGACAGCTCCTATGTAAATATTCTGCTTCGGCTCGGCCTTGTCGTTCTGGCCGCTGTACTCCTGATCCTGGTTATCACCGCTAACCGTGAGAGGAAGACAGGCGATCACCTGAAACTCTTTCTGTTGTTCCTGATCATCATCGCGTGCGTCATCGAGCACCACCTGATCGAGATTCAGACAAATCCGTTCCTGCTCCTGGTGCTGGCCTGCGATAGCGGAAGGAGAGATGATTTTTGGATTTCCCATCCGGGCACCGAAGCATAGATCTATCCGACATTTACAATTTTTTCAGCAAAAGTTTGTATAGCGTGCACAAATAATCAGCCGTATACTTTCTTGTTCAAATGTTACAATAGATATATAGCAGATCAAATCATGTTATGGATCATTGTAAGCAATAGGAGTTTCATATGGCAGGAAAAGATATTTCCGAGAAGATTTTGGCTGATTACAACGATGTATTCGCTGATATTGTGAATGTATTGCTCTTCAACGGTGAACCGAGGATCGCTCCTGATAAGTTACGAAACGCGGGCAACCGCAGTCAGTATAAAGCGGATGGGAAGCTGCACGAGCAGGAAAGGGATGTAACCAAGTATTTTACAGACAGCAATGTCACCATCTCTTTGCTCGGAATCGAAAACCAAAGCCGACCGGAGCGTTTCATGCCTCTCAGAGTTATCGGATATGACGGAGCATCCTACCGGACACAGCTTCTGAACAAAGAAGTGACAAATATCTTCCCGGTTGTTACAATGATATTGTATTTCGGAAGAACCCATTGGAACTACAGCCGTCATCTGACTGAGCTGATTGATCTTCCGGATGATTTTAAACCGTTCGTCAGCGACTACGAAATGAAGAATCTGTTTGAGATTTCATTTCTGAAGCCGGAGCAGGTACTCTTGTTTCGAAGCGATTTCCGATATGTTGCAGACTATTTTGTTCAGACACGTCTCCACGGAGACTACATCCCCGCTCCGGGTGAACTCGATCACGTCGATGCCGTTCTGAAACTTCTGTCTGTGCTCACCGGTGACCACCGCTTTGAAGAAGCTATGGATGTGCTTCCGGAGAAAGGAGCTCAAATGTGCGAAGTATTGGATGCTGTTGAAAACAGAGGAATCGAAAAAGGCAAGGTCGAAGGTAGAAAAGAAGGCAAAATTGAAATCTTGTATTACACGCTTCATTATTCTCCACAACGAATTGCCTATCAGCTTCATATGCCGATCAGCGCTGTTCTGGATATTATAGACAGCCTTTCTACTTCCGACGAAGGCAAAGAATAATCATAAATATGCTTTTCAAACACTCTCTCCTGTAATTATCGGCAATCACCGCTTTGAAGAAGCTATGGATGTGCTTCCGGAGAAAGGAGCTCAAATGTGCGAAGTATTGGATGCTGTTGAAAACAGAGGAATCGAAAAAGGCAGAGAAGAAGGCAAGATTCAAGGCAGGCTAGAAGGCAAGATCGAAGGCAGACTGGAAGGCAAGATCGAAATATTGTACTATACACTTCACTATTCTCCACAAAAGATAGCTGATCAGCTCCACATGCCGGTCACCGCTGTCCAGGATATTATCGACAAGCTTTCTCCTTCTGACGAAGGCGAAGAATAATCGCTGGTATTGATAAGGCCTCGCAGACGTCCTTTGTAACAGTGCGTTCTGCGAGGCCTTTTTCCGAAACCTTTTCTGATTTTACCGTGCTCTGACTCTCATTTGACGGTGTTCCGAGTCTGATTCGACTGTGGTCCGACTCTTATTGGACGGTGCGATCCGAGTCTGATAAAAAATCGATGAGACAATGCATATGAAATAGCGTGATCATCCCAGCATTGCGAAGAAGCTTGCAAGTATAACAGTCATCAGACCGGATACAACAATGGCAAGGGAGCTCATGGCTCCTTCGATCTCTCCCATCTGCATGGCCTTGGCGGTACCGATAGCATGTGCAGAGGTTCCACACATCAGTCCTCTCGCGATCGGGCTCTTAATGCTGAGGAGTTTGCTCATTCCTACCGCAATGACGTTTCCGATAATTCCGGTGACAATGATGACCGCGACGGAGATCGTCACAACTCCTCCCAGTTCTTCCGATACACCCATTCCGATAGCGGTGGTGATGGACTTTGGAAGAAGCGTAACATAGTCTGCATGGGAAAGCCGGAACAGCTTGCTCATAATCAAAACGGATCCCATGGAAGTGAAGCATCCGGAGAGTACGCCGATCAGGATCGCCCGGAAGTTCTTCTTTAACAAGGCCATCTGCTTGTAGAGCGGAATTGCCAGGCATACGGTTGCCGGTGTGAGCAGGTAGCTCAGATATTTTGCACTATCGTTATAACTCTTGTAATCCACCTTGCATACAAGCAGTATCACAATCGTCAGTGCGATGGAAATCAAAAGCGGATTCATGATATCAAGCTTTGTCTTGTCATGCAGCCATACACCAAACCCGTAGGTGACCAGACTTATTACAAAACCGATAGTAGCAGAACATAACATTATGTTATTCATCTCTTCTTCTCCTTCTCCCCCTGTTTTCTGCTCTCTTCTTCCTTAAATTCTAGTAGATCGTTCAGAAAATAGACGGACCAATGATTTTGAAAGGTGATGCTAGGT
>OMUU01000085.1 GCA_900314295.1 uncultured Lachnospiraceae bacterium
ATACGTATTCCGTGCGGGACGCGTATCCGCTGGCTTCGGCGAGACTGGACCAGGTTGGGTGGAATCTAAGAGCTGCTTACGATTGGGCGACGAATTTCCGATATATATCGATGAATGTGCCGTCATCTCAAGGAGCGCGGTATTTTGCGACATTTGCTTTCACAAATGAGAAGAGTGACTGTTACGGAAAGTCAGCTTCATTATACGAGATGGCAAAAGCATTGGGTTATGATGCACATTGGGTTGTCGGTTATGTTGCCACATCAGGCGGAGGAAAGGAAGAGCATGGTTGGGTAGAAATTGACAACTATAACGGGGAAACCCGGGTATTTGATCCATCCTTTGAGCAGGGAACTCACAAGAACGGATTTGCAATTCAATATGGCCAGAAAGGTACCTGGAAATACCTGGATTATAGCAGACAGAACTGAGAAAAATGTGCGGATGCAAATATTTTATAGTCCTGTTGGTTTTCACAAGCTGGATGTGACAAAGGTTGATCTCTGATTTTATGAAGCTGCGGAACTGCTCAGGCGTAAGTGCCTCCGTAAAAAACAAAAGTGTCCCCCAAAAGATAGAAAAAGAACTTGACATTTCCCGGGCGGTGCGATAGGATACCATTTGTATCACGCCGAAGACAGCAGGTGTCGAAGGACGTAAGTGAAATATCGCCTGCCGAGGATGTCGATTCTTTTTATCATGAAGAATTCAGACCGTTCGGCATGTCCGGGCGGTTTTTTATTTGGCTGGTACACACATCAAAATAAGGAGGTATACCAGATCATGGCAAAGGTAGAACTGAAGAAACCGGTTGTGGAAGAGATTTCTAACGCAGTTGACGGTGCTGCTTCCGTAGTCCTTGTAAATTACAGCGGACTTAACGTGGCGCAGGATACAGAGCTTCGTAAATCTCTCAGAGAGGCCGGTGTTAACTACAAAGTCTACAAAAACACAATGATGAATCTCGCATTCAAAGGTACCGACTATGAGAGTCTTGTACCGTATCTGAATGGAACGAACGCCATCGCCATTTCCAAAGACGATGCGACTGCTCCGGCGAGAATTCTTGCAGGCTTCGCAAAGAAGAACCCGCAGCTTGAGCTGATTGCAGGTGTCGTTGAGGGCAGTCTCTATGACCAGAAAGCTGTAGCTGCTCTTGCAGAGGTACCAAGCAGAGAGGTTCTGTTGAGCCGACTGCTCGGAAGCATGCAGTCGCCGATCGCAAACTTCGCACGCGTTATCAAGCAGATTGCAGAGAAGGATGGCGAGGCAGAGGCTGCACCGGCTGCAGAATAATCTGCAGAGAGATCTGTGCATAGACACAGGTTGATTATTTTGGAAGAAATTGAAATTCAGAATCATAGAAGGATTCAAATATTAATTGGAGGAAAATTACAATGGCTAAATTAACAACAGAAGAATTTATTGCTGCTATTAAAGAGTTATCTGTACTTGAGCTGAATGATCTCGTAAAAGCTTGCGAGGAAGAGTTTGGCGTATCTGCATCTGCAGGCGTTGTTGTAGCTGCTGCTGGCGCTGCTGCTGGCGAGGCTGCTGAGGAGAAGACCGAGTTTGACGTTGAGCTGACTGAGGTTGGCGCAAACAAGGTTAAGGTTATCAAGGTTGTTCGTGAGATCACCGGACTTGGCCTGAAGGATGCAAAGGATCTCGTAGATTCTGCACCGAAGATGATCAAAGAGGGCGTTTCCAAGGCTGAGGCTGATGACATCAAGGCTAAGGTTGAGGAGCAGGGTGCAAAGGTTACCCTTAAGTAATTTCGCTGAATTGTATGGGCCGGAGGCTGCTTTGTCAGTCCCCGGTCTTTTTTGCGTGCGACGATCCTTTCTGCGTTTTCGAAGAGCTTATACAGTATTGTTTCAAAAAAGTTACAAAAGGTTACAAAAACCTTTTAAAAAGGCAAAACATATGTTATAATCATTTCATTCCTTTGGGAAAAGGGAAATGATTTCTAATTCTGAGGTAGATATTTATGAAGGGAATGAAACGATTTTTGCCTGCGGCACTTTCTGCAGCGCTGCTGGTTACCGGAGTTTTCAGTGCATATCCGGCGGCCGCCTCAACACAGGATGAGATCGATTCGGCAAAAGCGAAGAAGAGTGCTGCGGAATCTGAATACAGCAGTGTTCAGGAACGGATCAGCGATCTTCAGGAGAAGAAGGATAACGCGCAGGAGTATCTGCAGGACTTGAATGATCAGCTGACGGATCTGAATCAGCAGCTGGATCAGCTTCAGCAAAAGTACAGTGCAACGCAGGAAGAATATGACACGGTAAATCAGGAGCTTGCTGACGCAAAGGCAGAGGAAAACGTTCAGGCGAAGAATATGGCGCTCCGGATCAAGTATATTTATGAGAATGGAACCGGTACGGGTGCTCTCGAGACTTTATTTTCTTCCGGCAATTTCAGCGATTTCCTGAATGAAAGCTCAAATGTGTCTGCGCTTACGAGTTATGATCGGAAGGTTCTGAAAGAATACAATGAGATCTGCCAGACAATTACGGAGAAGCAGAAAGAGGTGCAGAAGGAGTCCGAGGCGATTTCCGCTCTTCAGGAGCAGAGCAGAAGTAAGCGGGCAGAGATTCAGGATCTTGTGGATTCGACCCGGCAGAACGTGCAGGAGTATGCGGACTCTCTTGAGGGAGAGCAGAATGCGGCTGCGGATCTTCTGGCAAGCATACAGGAACAGCAGGCAAATATTGACGCCCTGAATGAGAAGGCGGCAGATGAGGTTGCCGCAGCCGATGCGGAAGCAGCGGAAAAGGCAAGAACTTCGACGCAGACCGCGATCTCGAATGAGGTAAAACAGAACGAAGCTACGCCAGCAGGAGCACAGTCTTCGAAGGTAACCGAAAAGGTATCGGCGACATCGGAAGGAAATGTTGCTGCCGCAGCGGTCGCTACGCCGACACCTGCTCCAACGCAAGCGGCACCTTCGACGAGCACAGCACTGTCCGGTTCTTATTCGGGTGCGGTTCTTACCGCGGCTGCCGGCCGGATTGAGGGTCCGAGCGGGCAGGAGACCTATTATAACATGGACATGTCAGGCGTCGTGAGTATCATGAGGAGCATGGGCAATACGGATGAGTATTGGGTGCGCTCCGATGGTGTTAAAATGCTGGGAAGTTATGTTATGGTTGCGGCAAATCTGAGCGTAAGGCCGAGGGGATCGCTGATCGCTACAAGTCTCGGAATGGGAATTGTGACTGATACCGGTGGATTCGCTGCTGGGAATCCGACACAGCTTGATATCGCGACAAACTGGTAAAAATTGATAAAAAGGATCAGGGGCTTCTTTGTTCATGGAACAGAGAAGCCCTATTTTTTTACGCGAACAGTGAGCCACAGCTGAATGCGAAGCATTCGTGTACGGTGAGCGTCGCGATAGCGGGATAAAACTCGCGCAGCGCGTTCTATCTCGTTTAGTGGAGAAAATTAAGGCTGTAAAAACCTTGGCTTAGAAAGATATTAAATATTTGCGATTGCACAAGACACTATTCAAAATATGGTTTGATAGCACAGAGAAAGGTAGTATAATTGTGTAAGGATAATGAAATGGACAGTATTTTTCCTGCAAATACTTGCAGAACAAAGGAGGCGAAGGAGATGTCAGGGAGTACTTTGATTCTGGTGCCGATAATCAGCGTTATTGCATTGGTTTTCGCGGCATGTATGGCGGCATCCGTCAGAAAGGAAGAGCCGGGAAATGAACGAATGCAGGAGATCGCTTCTGCGATCCGGGAGGGAGCAAGTGCGTTTCTTGCTTCGGAGTACAAGGTTCTGGCGGTTTTTGTGGCGGTCCTGTTTTTTGTTGTGGGATTTGCGCTGGGGAATTGGCTGGAAGCGGTCTGCTTTCTGATCGGAGCTGCATTTTCAGTTCTCGCGGGATTTTTCGGAATGCGGGTGGCGACGCTCGCTAATGTGCGCACGGCGAACGCAGCGGGGAAAGCGGGAATGCCCAAGGCACTTGCCGTTGCTTATCATGGAGGCGCCGTGATGGGGTTCTGCGTGGTTGGACTGGGCATCCTTGGAGCGAGCCTTATCTATATGATCAGCGGCAATGCGGATGTGCTATTTGGCTATAGCCTCGGCGCTTCCTCGGTTGCTCTTTTTGCGCGTGTAGGAGGCGGAATATACACAAAGGCGGCGGATGTTGGGGCCGATCTGGTCGGTAAGGTCGAGAATAATATACCGGAGGATGACCCGCGCAACCCGGCGGTGATCGCGGACAATGTGGGAGACAATGTCGGCGATGTGGCCGGTATGGGGGCGGACCTGTTTGAATCGTATGTCGGGGCGATCGTGTCGGCGGTTACACTCGGGATAGCGTCTTCCGGAGAGGTGGGAGCGTTTTATCCGCTTCTAATCGCGGCGTGTGGAATCGCTGCATCCATAATCGGTACTTTTTTTGTCAGAGGCAGGGAGAACGGAAATCCGCAGAAGGCACTGAACACGGGAAGTTATGTCGCTTATCTGCTTGTTATTCTCGTCTCGCTGATCCTGGGCCGTGCCCTGTTCGGCGGATTCCGGCCTGCGGTCGCAGTGATTTTCGGACTGCTTGTCGGATTCGTGATTGGTCAGATGACAGAGATCTATACTTCGGACAAATATAAATCTGTTCAGAAGATCGCGGAGGAATCGCAGACCGGTGCCGGGACTACGATCATCACAGGACTTGCCGTCGGCATGAAGTCGGTCGTTATCCCGATCCTGTGCATCTGTGTCGGAATATTCGTATCCTATTTGACAGCTGGGCTCTATGGCATTGCGCTTGCTGCAGTCGGAATGCTTGCTACGGCGGGCAGTACCATCGCTGTTGACGCATACGGTCCGATTGCGGATAACGCCGGTGGAATTGCTGAAATGTCGGGCATGGATGAGAGCGTCCGGGAGATTACGGATACGCTCGATTCGGTCGGAAATACGACGGCGGCAATCGGAAAGGGCTTTGCGATCGGGTCTGCGGCACTCACGGCACTTGCGTTATTTGTGTCCTATGCGCAGGCGGTTCATCTGGAAAAGATTGACATTATGGACCCGAAGGTAATCATCGGTCTTTTTGTCGGAGGTATGCTTACCTTCCTGTTCTCTGCGCTTACGATGGAATCTGTATCAAAGGCGGCATACAAGATGATCGAAGAGGTTCGGCGTCAGTTCCGTGAGGATCCGGGAATCCTGGCCGGTACGAGCCGCGCAGATTACAAATCCTGTGTGGGGATCTCTACCCAGGCGGCGTTGCACGAGATGATCCTTCCGGGAATCCTGGCGGCGGCTTCACCGATTCTGCTTGGTTTGCTCCTTGGAACAGATGCTCTCGGCGGTATGCTCGCGGGTGCGCTGCTGACCGGTGTTCTGATGGCAATCTTTATGAGTAATTCCGGAGGCGCCTGGGACAATGCCAAGAAATACATTGAGGGCGGAAAATTCGGAGGAAAAGGAAGCGAGGCACACAAGGCGGCAGTTGTCGGTGATACGGTCGGTGATCCCTTTAAGGATACGTCGGGGCCTTCTATCAATATTCTGATTAAGCTGATGACCATTGTGTCGCTGGTATTCGCACCACTTTTCCTTGCAGCGGGAAGTCTTCTGTAATGGAACGGTATCTAACATGTAATCGATCCCACAAATAGCTTCTCAAACTACGGGTATCATGATATCATGGAGATAACAGCATTGACGGGAGATTCTCTGCTTTAAGAGAAGGAGGATTTTCCCGGTCAGAGCTTGCGAGAAATCACTCGATCAGGTGACAGGATGCACCATCGGGCAACGGAAAGGCATGTACAGATATTCGTGTCAGAAAGGAAGAAAAATGAAAAGCTTACAGTATACCGTGAAAACTTCTCTCGGAATTCATGCGCGTCCGGCAGCGATGATTGCGCAGGCGTGCACGGCTCTGAAAAGTGAGGTCACGATAGAATGCGATGGAGAAGTGGCGAGCGGGGATAACGTCCTTCAGATTCTAAAGCTCCACGCGGCAAAGGGGTCTGTCCTGAATATTACGGCAGAGGGCCCGGATGAAGAGGAAGCCATTGAGAAGATTTCTGACGTTTTCAACGGAATCGCAGCGAAGGATAAGAACGTAGAGGTTTTAAGGGTGGCGTTCTTCGGCACAAAGGATTACGACAGGATGTTTTTCAGCCAGCTGGCCAGAGATAAGGGCGAGGGAACCTATAATGTCGAGATAAAGTATTTCAAGGCAAGACTGACATCTGAGACGGTCCATCTGGCAGAGGGATTCCGCGCGGTATGTATTTTTGTAAATGATGAGGCGCCACGAGAGGTTGTCGAGGCGTTGAGTCAGTGCGGAGTACGTCTGATTCTTCTTCGCTGCGCGGGCTTTAACAATGTGGATCTGCAGGCGGCGAAGGAGTGCGGGATTACGGTGCTGCGTGTGCCGGCCTATTCTCCATATGCTGTTGCGGAGCACGCAATGACGATCATCCAGGCTGCAAACCGCCATATCCATAAGGCGTATCTGAAGGTGAAGGAGAATGATTTTGCGCTGAGCGGTCTTCTGGGCGTGGACCTTCACAATAAGGTTGCGGGAATTATGGGAACCGGAAAGATCGGACAGTGTATGGCAAAGATCTGTAAAGGCTACGGCATGACCGTACTCGGCTGGGATGCCTTCCCAAATCGGAAGCTGGAGGAGGATGGGATTCTCACCTATGTCAGCAAGGAAGAGCTGCTCCAGAGAGCAGACCTGATTTCCCTGCATCTTCCACTGATCATGGGAGACAACGGAACGTACCACATCATCAATGATGATACAATCGCTATGATGAAGGACAATGTGATGTTGGTGAATACTTCCCGCGGCGGATTGGTAGATGCGGAGGCATTGATCCGTGGACTGAAGGCGCAGAAGTTCCACGCAGTGGCACTCGACGTGTATGAGGGAGAGGATTCCAATGTATACACGAATCATTCCGATGATTTTCTGACGAACGATATCGTGGCCAGGCTCACGATGTTCCCGAATCTGATTCTGACCTCGCATCAGGCGTTCTTCACCAGAGAAGCAATGCAGGCGATCGCTGCGATTACAATGGAAAATGCCCGAAACTTCAACGAGCATCTTCCGTATGGCGATGCGGAGTGCCGGGCAAAATAAGACAAGCTTATCAACAAAAAGCGTCTCCGGAAACGGAGGCGCTTTTTATAATGCGCCCGGCGGGCGCTCGTAGGAACAAAAAATATGTTTCAATTGTATTAAATTTCGTTTGACACTCTTGACAGACTGTGTTATTGTAAAAAATGCACTATTATGGCAACATGTGCCTAGCATCCTGAAAACAAAAAAATATTTGTTTGAATTCACGATTCCGATGGGCATGTATAGTTACAGTCAACGAAGCCCTTCCACGGGCTTGGGAGACATAATTCATTTTCATATTATATCACAAGGGGTGAAACGTCAATGGAGAAAAACAGGATACGTCTGATCCACAGCGGCAGAAACATTCGCATGACCTACCAGCGACAGAAAGAAGTTCTGGAGATGCCCAATCTGATCGAGGTTCAGAAGGATTCTTATGAGTGGTTCCTGAAGGACGGTCTCAAGGAAGCTTTCGATGACATCTCTCCGATCGAAGATTATGGCGGGAAGCTGAGTCTTGAGTTTGTGGACTACCAGCTCTGTGAGGATGATGTAAAGTATTCCATCGAAGAGTGTAAACAGCGTGACGCTACTTATGCAGCACCACTAAAGGTAAAGGTTCGCCTTTTCAACAAGGAAAAGGATGAGATCAGCGAACATGAGATATTCATGGGCGATCTTCCCCTGATGACAGCGACAGGAACCTTTGTCATTAACGGCGCTGAGCGTGTTATCGTCAGCCAGCTGGTACGTTCTCCCGGAATCTATTACGGCATTGCACATGATAAGCTCGGAAAAGAGCTTTATTCATGTACGGTTATCCCGAACCGAGGCGCATGGCTTGAATATGAAACCGACTCCAATGACGTTTTCTGGGTACGTGTGGATCGTACCAGAAAGGTACCGATCTCCGTTTTGATTCGTGCGCTCGGAATCGGCACGAATGCCGAGATCGTCGAGTACTTCGGTGAGGAGCCGAAGATTCTGGCAAGCTTTACAAAGGACACCTCCACGAACTATCAGGAAGGTCTTCTCGAACTTTACAAGAAGATCCGTCCGGGCGAGCCGCTCGCTGTAGAAAGCGCGGAGACGCTGATCAACGGAATGTTCTTTGATCCCCGGCGCTATGATCTGGCGAAGGTTGGCCGCTATAAGTTTAACAAAAAGCTCGCTCTCAGGAACCGTATCACCGGCCATGTACTGGCGGAGGATGTTGTCAATACCGAGACAGGCGAGATTATTGCGGAAAAGGGCCAGGTGGTGAGCCGTGAGCTGGCAGACGATATTCAGTATGCCGCAGTTCCCTATGTATGGATCGAGACGCCGGAACGAAACGTGAAGGTTCTGTCCAACCTTGAAGTGGATATCACCAGATGGGTGGATGTCGATCCGGAGGAGGCCGGCGTTACCGAGGAGGTCTACTATCCGGTTCTGGCGGAGATCCTTTCCGAGTATGATGATATTGAGGATATCAAGGATGAAATCCGCGACAGGATTCATGATCTGATTCCGAAGCATATCACAAAGGAAGACATCTTTGCGTCGATCAACTACAACATGCATCTGGAGTACGGGATCGGAAATGATGATGATATCGATCATCTGGGCAATCGTCGTATTCGCTGCGTCGGTGAGCTTCTTCAGAACCAGTACAGAATCGGTCTTTCCAGACTGGAGCGTGTCGTCCGCGAGAGAATGTCGACCCAGGATCTGGATACCATTTCGGCGCAGTCGCTGATCAACATCAAGCCGGTAACGGCTGCTGTCAAGGAATTCTTCGGATCCTCTCAGCTGTCCCAGTTCATGGATCAGAACAACCCGCTCGGCGAGCTGACGCACAAGAGACGTCTGTCGGCCCTCGGACCGGGAGGACTTTCCAGAGACCGTGCCGGCATGGAGGTCCGTGATATTCACTACACGCATTACGGACGGATGTGCCCGGTTGAGACGCCTGAGGGGCCGAACATCGGACTGATTAACTCTCTCGCGTCCTATGCGAGAATCAATAAATACGGATTTATCGAGGCGCCCTACCGCCGCATTGACAAGAGTGATCCGAAGAACCCTGTCGTTACGGAAGAAGTCGTATATATGACAGCAGACGAGGAAGACAACTACCATGTAGCGCAGGCGAACGAGCCTCTTGACGAAGAGGGACATTTCCTTCACCACAACGTTTCCGGTCGATTCAGAGCCGAGACACAGGCATACGACAGAAGCATGTTTGATTACATGGACGTATCCCCGCGTATGGTATTTTCTGTTGCGACATCCTGCGTACCGTTCCTTCAGAACGATGACCCGACCCGAGCGCTGATGGGATCCAACATGCAGCGTCAGGCTGTGCCGCTTCTGTTCACAGAGGCACCGGCAGTCGGTACGGGAATGGAAGAGAAGGCGGCTGTTGACTCCGGCGTCTGCGTTGTGGCAAAGAAGGCAGGAACCATTACCTATTCGACTTCCTACGAGATCCGGATGGATAATGATGACGGCAGCCGCGATGTGTATCATCTGATGAAGTTTGAGCGAAGCAACCAGAGCAACTGCTACAACCAGCGGCCGATCGTGTTCAAAGGCGATCATGTGGACGCGGGAGAGGTAATTGCAGACGGACCTTCCACTTCCGGCGGAGAGCTGGCGCTCGGCAAGAACCCGCTGATCGGTTTCATGACCTGGGAAGGTTACAACTATGAGGATGCCGTTCTTCTGTCAGAGCGTCTGGTCCGCGATGATGTATATACTTCGATTCATATCGAAGAGTATGAGTGCGAAGCCCGTGATACCAAGCTCGGACCGGAGGAGATCACAAAGGACGTTCCGGGCGTCGGTGATGATGCGCTGAAGGATCTGGATGAACGCGGTATTATCCGCATCGGAGCGGAAGTGCGCGCCGGAGATATTCTTGTCGGCAAGGTAACGCCGAAGGGCGAGACCGAGCTTACCGCGGAGGAACGTCTGCTCCGTGCAATTTTTGGAGAGAAGGCAAGGGAAGTCCGCGACACATCGTTGAAGGTTCCGCATGGTGAGTACGGTATTGTTGTGGATGCACGGGTATTTACCAGAGAGAACGGCGATGAGCTGTCACCCGGAGTGAACCAGGCGGTTCGCATCTACATTGCACAGAAGCGAAAGATTTCTGTCGGAGACAAGATGGCCGGCCGTCACGGAAACAAGGGTGTCGTATCCCGCGTGCTTCCGATTGAGGATATGCCGTTCCTGCCGAACGGACGTCCGCTTGACATCGTTTTAAATCCGCTGGGCGTACCTTCCCGTATGAACATCGGACAGATCCTTGAGATTCATCTGAGTCTCGCGGCGATGGCGCTTGGCTTCAACATTTCCACACCGGTATTTGACGGTGCAAACGAGGTGGATATCCAGGATACCCTCGAGCTTGCCAACGATTATGTGAACAGCGAGTGGGATGATTTTTACGAGAAATACAAGGATACCCTTCTTCCAGAGGTTATGCAGTATCTGTCTGATCACAGAGATCACAGAGCGCTCTGGAAGGGCGTTCCGATTCGCCGCGACGGAAAAGTACAGCTTCGTGACGGACGGACGGGAGAGCCGTTCGACGGTCCGACAACAATCGGACACATGCACTACCTGAAGCTGCACCACCTGGTAGACGATAAGATCCATGCGCGTTCCACCGGTCCATACTCGCTTGTCACCCAGCAGCCTCTGGGAGGAAAAGCACAGTTCGGAGGTCAGCGTTTCGGAGAGATGGAGGTATGGGCTCTGGAGGCTTATGGCGCAGCTTATACGCTTCAGGAGATTCTGACCGTCAAATCCGATGATGTCGTGGGACGTGTGAAGACCTACGAGGCGATCATCAAGGGCGAGAATATTCCGGAGCCGGGTATTCCGGAATCCTTTAAGGTTATGCTGAAGGAGCTCCAGTCCCTGGCACTTGATATCCGCGTTCTCGACGAAAACGGTGAAGAGGTCAAGATCATGGAATCCGTTGACTATGGCAATACAAGCTTCCGCAAGATTATGGAAGATGCAGACCGTTACAATAACAGAGCTGATGACAAGGAACTGAGCGACCACGGATTTGGAAAGCAGGAGTTCAGGGACGGCGAGCTGGTTGACAGTGAGAATGATCTCGACGATACGATCACAGATGACGAAGATGAGGAATTCATCGAAAGCCTTGACGACGATATGGATGAATAATTCATCTGCGCCGGATTTTCTGATATACCTGTCAAAAGTATGATTATGCGTGTCAATAAGTCATTGCCTTACGTACGCACGTAGTGCCCGGCGGGCTCTGACTTCCGGCACGGTGGTCATTTCATATACATGCTGAAAGGGGTAAATAAATGCCGGAAACAGTTAATAAAGAAGAAGGAACGCATCAGCAGCTGAACTTCGATGCCATTCGCATCGGCCTTGCTTCACCGGAAAAAATCCGTGAATGGTCTCACGGCGAAGTCAAGAAGCCGGAAACGATTAACTACCGTACGCTGAAGCCGGAAAAAGACGGACTGTTCTGCGAACGGATTTTCGGACCGACCAAGGACTGGGAGTGCCATTGCGGAAAGTACAAGAAGATCAGCTACAAGGGCGTGATCTGTGACCGATGCGGTGTAGAGGTTACGAAATCCTCTGTCCGCCGTGAACGCATGGGGCATATCGAGCTGGCAGCTCCCGTGTCTCACATCTGGTATTTCAAGGGGATTCCTTCTCGTATGGGTCTGATCCTGGATCTGTCTCCGAGAACGCTGGAGAGGGTGCTCTATTTTGCAAGCTATATCGTACTCGATCCGGGCGATACCAAGCTGATGAAGAAGCAGATTCTCTCGGAGCGTGAGTACAGCGAGGCGCTTGAGACGTACAGACCGGATGAATTCCGCGTCGGGATGGGAGCGGAGGCGATCAAGGAGCTTCTGTGCGAGATCGACCTGGACAAGGAGTATGAAGAGCTGACAACGGAGCTGGAACAGGCAAGTGGTCAGAAGAGAGCCCGTATCATCAAGAGACTGGAGGTCGTTGAGGCCTTCCGTGAGTCCGGAAACCGTCCGGAGTGGATGATCCTGGACTGCGTACCGGTCATCCCGCCGGATCTTCGCCCGATGGTACAGCTGGACGGTGGAAGATTCGCTACGTCTGATCTGAATGATCTGTACCGCAGAATCATCAACCGCAACAACCGTCTGAAGAGACTCCTGGATCTGGGTGCTCCGGACATCATCGTCAGAAACGAAAAGAGAATGCTGCAGGAAGCGGTAGATGCTCTGATCGATAACGGGCGAAGAGGAAGACCTGTTACGGGTCCCGGAAACCGCGCCCTGAAATCACTTTCTGATATGCTGAAGGGAAAGAACGGACGTTTCCGTCAGAACCTTCTGGGAAAGCGTGTCGACTATTCCGGACGTTCCGTAATCGTCAACGGCCCGGAGCTGAAGATTTATCAGTGTGGTCTTCCGAAGGAAATGGCGATCGAGCTGTTCAAGCCGTTTGTGATGAAAGAGCTTGTATCAAGACAGATGGCTCACAATATCAAGAACGCCAAGAAGATGGTAGAAAAGCTTGACCCGCAGGTATGGGATGTGCTGGAAGATGTCATCAAGGAGCATCCGGTTATGCTGAACCGTGCGCCTACGCTTCACCGACTCGGCATTCAGGCGTTTGAGCCGATCCTGGTCGAGGGTAAGGCAATCAAGCTTCATCCTCTGGTATGTACCGCATTCAACGCCGACTTCGACGGTGACCAGATGGCCGTACATCTTCCGCTGACACAGGAGGCGCAGGCAGAGTGCAGATTCATGCTGCTTTCCCCGAACAACCTTCTGAAGCCTTCGGACGGAGGTGTCGTGGCTGTTCCGTCTCAGGACATGGTTCTGGGTATTTATTATCTGACACAGGAGCGCCCGGGAGAAATCGGCGAGGGAACCTTCTACAAGGATCTCAACGAGGCACTGCTTGCGTACGAAAACGGATATATCAAGTATCAGACCAAAATCAAAGTGCGCCGCTTCGGAAAGGATGCGGAGGGAAATGAGATCTCCAAGGTGGTTGAAACGACTCTCGGACGTCTGATTTTCAACGAGATTATCCCGCAGGATCTGGGATATGTGGATCGGTCCGTGCCGGGTAACGAGCTTCTTCCGGAAGTCGATTTCATGGTGAAAAAGGGCGATCTGAAAAAGATCCTGGAGAAGGTCATCAATACCCACGGAGCGACGAGAACCGCCGAGGTACTCGATGCGGTAAAGGCGATGGGCTATCACATTTCCACTCGCGCGGGAATGACCGTATCTATTTCGGATATGACCGTTCCGAAGGAGAAACCGGAGCTGCTCGATGAGGCGGAGAAAACGGTTGACAAGATCACCCGCAACTATAAGCGTGGTCTTATCACCGATGAAGAGCGATACAAGGAAGTTATCTCCACATGGGAGGAAGTCGATAACCATCTGACAAAGCTCCTGCTGAGCGGACTGGATCAGTACAACAATATCTTCATGATGGCGGATTCCGGAGCCCGTGGTTCCGATAAGCAGATCAAGCAGCTGGCAGGTATGCGTGGATTGATGCAGGATACAACCGGCCACACCATCGAGCTGCCGATCAAGTCAAATTTCCGTGAAGGTCTGGACGTACTGGAGTACTTCATGTCGGCGCATGGAGCCCGTAAGGGACTGTCCGACACCGCTCTTCGTACCGCCGATTCCGGATACCTGACCCGTCGAATGGTCGATGTATCCCAGAACCTGATGATCCGCGAACCGGATTGCTCGATCAACCGCAAGGAGATTCCGGGAATCTGGGTTGAGGCGTTCACCGAGGGCAAGGAAATGGTCGAGTCTTTGGAGGAGAGAATTACCGGCCGGTTCTCCTGCTATACGATCAAGGATAAGGATGGAAATGTAATTGTAAAGGCGAACCACATGATCACACCGCGCCGTGCGGCAAAGGTTGTATCTGTCGGTGTGGACGAGAACGGCGAGCCGATCACGAGAGTGAAGATCAGAAGCATTCTTACCTGCCGTTCCCATCTCGGCATCTGCTCGAAATGTTACGGCGCAAACATGGCGACCGGAGAGGTTGTACAGGTCGGCGAGTCCGTCGGAATTATCGCGGCGCAGTCTATCGGTGAGCCTGGTACACAGCTTACCATGAGAAACTTCCATACCGGAGGTGTTGCAGGTACTGCTGATATCACACAGGGTCTTCCTCGTGTCGAGGAGCTTTTCGAGGCCCGTAAGCCGAAGGGACTTGCGATTGTCACAGAGATCTCGGGTACGGCACAGCTTAAGGACACGAAAAAGAAACGTGAGATCGTCGTTACCGATAAAGAAGGAGAATCGAAGACTTACCTGATTCCTTACGGTACAAGGCTGAAGAAGGAGCTTGAGGACGCAGACGCCACAAAGGAAGTCGAGGCCGGAGATCCGCTTACCGAAGGTTCCATCAATCCGCACGACCTGCTCCGCATCAAGGGAGTTGAAGCCGTTCAGAATTATCTGCTGGGTGAGGTTCAGCGAGTATACCGTCTGCAGGGTGTTGATATCTGCGACAAGCATATCGAGGTCATCGTACGGCAGATGCTGAAGAAGGTACGCGTAGAAGAGGGCGGCGATACCGGTCTGCTTCCGGGCAAGATGATGGATTATCTGGACGTTCTGGATATGAACGAGAAGATGGAAGAAGAGGGCAAGGAGTGCGCGACCTATGAGAGACTGCTTCTTGGTATCACAAAGGCGTCTCTTGCGACAGATTCCTTCCTGTCAGCGGCGTCATTCCAGGAGACCACCCGTGTTCTCACCGACGCAGCCATCAAGGGCAAGGTGGATCATCTGATTGGCCTGAAAGAGAATGTAATCATCGGAAAGCTGATTCCGGCAGGAACCGGCATGAAGTATTACAGAAACCTGAAGCTGGATACCGATGCGGAAATCGAAGCGGAGAAGGCGGCAAAGGCACTTGCGGCAGCGAGCGGCAGTGACGCAGAAGAAGAGTCCGCACCGGCGGCAGAAGAAACTCCGAATGATCTGGAGAATGAAGCAATTACAGATGTGGACGAGCCGGCTGAGACGGAAGACACAGAGGAGAATATCCCTGTGACGACAGAATAAGGAACAACAGCCGATTCGTTTCGCAGTTCGGAACGAGATCAAACACGCTGCGCGAGTTTTGTCTAATAAATTGGCCCCTGGAGGCATACCGATCGAATCGGAGCTCCGGGGGCTTTCTCGATATAAGTTTGCGGAGAAAGGATCTGTAAGAGGGTTGGAGTATAAAGTAATCCGAAGCAGAAAAAGACGAAAGTCCATGAGTCTTCAGATAACGCCGGATCACGGAATTGTCGTGCGCGCGCCATATTTTGCAACAAATGAGGATATTCGGAGATTTGTGGAAGCAAATCGCGGATGGATTGATCGCAACGTCGAAAGGATGAAGAAGAAAGGAGCAGAGCTGGCGCAGAACCCGTATGGCAGAATTACCAGGGAAGAGATTTTGAAATTATCCGAGCTTGCCGCGCGCACCATTCCTCCGCGAGTCGCAGCATACGCTGCACAGCTGGGAGTAACCTACGGGAAGATAACGATTCGGAATCAGAAGACACGCTGGGGCAGCTGCTCTGCGAAGGGAAATCTGAACTTCAACTGTCTGCTGATGCTGACTCCTCCGGATGTGCAGGATTACGTGATTGTTCACGAGCTCTGTCACAGAAAGCAGATGAATCATTCCCGTCTGTTCTGGAACGAGGTTGAGAAGATACTGCCAGATTACAGAGAGAAAGACCGGTGGCTGAAGGAAAACGGAGGACAGCTGATCGCCAGATCCCGTATGTAACGCGGGGACTTATTCAGTTTGTGGCACAAAGTATCGTATGAGTGATTATTGCTCACGCACGATTAAAATCCTTGCCGTATATGGTTGCGAGTGAGCAGTAACAACGGCAGCTTGCGTGGACAAAATCGGAGAAAGTGTTCTGGAATAAATCCGAATGATGAAGTATGATAAAAGAAATATCTATCGCTTGGAGAACGATGAAAATTCAAAAAGGACAAGAAACAGGAGGATAAAGATATGAAGCCATATGCTGTCGGAGTAGATGTCGGAGGGACTACAGTCAAGATCGGAATTTTCCGGACTTCCGGGGATCTGCTTCTGAAGTGGGAGATTGTGACGAATAAGAAGGACGGGGGAAGAAATATCCTTCCGGATATCGCGGATTCCATCAAGAGTATGCTGTCGAATAAGGGGATCGGTCTGGAGGATATTCAGGGAATTGGAATCGGCATACCCGGAGCAATTCTGAACCGGTCAATTGTAAACCGTGCCGTCAATCTGGGGTGGGATGTTGTTCCGGTAAAGGATCAGCTTGAGCAGCTCTTTGACGGGAAGATCAATGTCCTGGTAGGAAATGATGCAAACGTCGCTGCACTCGGCGAGATGTGGCAGGGCGGCGGAAAGGGATATAAGGATATCGTGATGGTTACACTCGGAACGGGTGTGGGCGGAGGAATCATCATCAATGAGCAGATCCTCGACGGAACCTTCGGTGCGGCAGGTGAGATCGGTCATATGCCGGTGAATCCGCAGGAGACGAGAGTCTGCGGCTGCGGCAAGAAGGGACATCTGGAGCAGTATGCGTCCGCAACCGGAATCGCCAATACAGCAAAGGCGGTTGTGGCTTCCACGAAGGAGAATACGGAGCTTAAGGGCATGGACAGTATAACGGCAAAGGACGTTTTTGACGCTGCCAAGAGAGGCGACAAGGTTGCTCTGGAAATCGTGGATTACACGGCGGAGATTCTAGGCAGAGGGCTTGCTATGGTTGCGGCTGTCGTTGATCCCCAGGCATTTGTAATTGGAGGAGGCGTATCAAAGGCGGGGCCGATTCTTACGGATGCCATTCAGAAATATTATAGAGAATATGCCTTCCACGCTTCCGAGGATACGAAGTTCGTTCTCGCTACGCTCGGCAATGATGCGGGTATCTATGGCGCAGTGCGCATGGTGCTGTGACGAAGAAGGGAAGCTGAAAATATATGAAGAAAATCGGAGGATATATCCTGGCCGCTCTTGTGGCAGCAGGATCGGCGTTCATTTTCCTCAGAATGAAGGTTTACAAGAAATTCAAGGTGTTCCGCAAAAAGGGGAACCAGGAAGCGTAAAAGATCGGGAAGGAAAAGCAGGAAGGAAAAGCAGGAAGGAAAAGCAGGAAGAGCAGATGATCTATATTGGAAATCATGTGTCGATCTCAAAAGGTTTTCTTGCGATGGGAAAAGCAGAGGAAAAGCTCGGCGGCAATACTTTTGCGTTTTTTACCAGAAATCCGCGCGGAGGTAGAAGTACCCAGCCGGACAGGGAGGACATCGCAGCACTGCGGGAGTTCCTGTCGACGCACATGTTCGGTAAGCTGGTGGCGCACGCGCCCTATACGATGAATCTGTGCTCCGCGAAAGAGGATATCCGCGAGTTTTCCGAGAATGTTTTTCGTGAGGATCTGCAGAAAATGGAACTCCTTCCCGGACAGTTCTTTAATTTTCACCCGGGCTCCCATCTGAAGCAGGGGTATGAAAAGGCCGCGGATCAGATTGCGGATGTTCTGAACCGGACGCTTACGGCGGGTCAGACGACGACGGTTCTTCTGGAGACGATGTCCGGAAAGGGCACAGAGGTCGGACGGACGTTTGAGGAATTACGGGGAATTCTTGACAGAGCGGAGCATAGGGAGAAGCTCGGCGTGTGTCTGGATACCTGCCATGTCTGGGACGGAGGCTACGATATCGTGAATGATCTGGACGGCGTGCTTCAGCACTTTGATGAGGTGATAGGACTGGACAGACTCTTTGCGGTTCATCTCAATGACAGCAAGAATGACTGCGGATCACACAAGGATCGCCACGAGAAGATCGGACTGGGAAAAATTGGAGAGGAAGCGCTCATGCGGGTGGTAAATCATCCGCTTCTGCAGAACCGGCCTTTTATTCTGGAGACGCCGAATGACGATGAGGGCTATCGAAGGGAAATTGCGCTGGTGAAGAGCATAAATATTCATGTATAAAGAAAAAGCTGCGGAGCGGTCCGCAGCTTTTTCCTTATGATCGTTTACCGGGTTACATCAATCGTTTATCCGGCTACATGGATTTTATCCGATTACGTCAGACATGTCATACATGCCGGCAGGCTTCCCGGCGAGGAATTTGGCCGCTTCCACGGCGCCTTTTCCAAAGATGGCGCGGGAATAGGCGGTGTGCCGGAATTCGATGACCTCATCCTGGCCGGCGAACATTACCGTATGGTCGCCGACGATGGACCCGCCGCGCACAGAGGAGATACCAATCTCCTTGGGATCCCTCTTCTCATGACGGTCGTGACGGCTGAATACAAAGTGGTATTCCTTGTCAAGGGCCTCATTCATGCTTTCGCCAAGTGCGAGAGCGGTTCCGCTCGGGGCGTCGATCTTGCGGTTATGGTGTGCTTCTACGATCTCCATGTCATATCCGGCGGGGGCAAGCAGGGCAGCAGCCTCCTTTACCAGCTTCATCAACAGGTTGATTCCAACGGACATATTAGCGGAGCGAAGAATGGGGATGGTTTTGCTGCATTCCTGAACCTTCGCAAGCGTATCTTCTGTGAGAGCGGTTGTGCAGAGAACCAGGGGAAGCCTGCGCTCCACGCAGAAATCCAGAAGAGCGTCTGTTGCCCGGAAGTTTGAAAAATCAATGACGGCATCGGCTTCCACATTGCAGTCGGAGGGGTGGGTAAAAATCGGATACTCCCGCACGTTATTGGCCGGAGCAATATCGATGCCGGCCACAACAACTGTCTCAGAGTCTGCATTCAGGATGTCGGTAAGAACCTGTCCCATATGTCCGTTGCATCCGCTCAGAATTACCTTTATCATCTCAGTTCTCCTTTTTTTATTTGCGCAAACCGTGAGCCTCATCCGGACACGGAGCGTTCGAGTGAGGCGAGGGTCGCGATAGCGAGATGAAACTTGCGCAGCTTCTTTTATCTCGTTTGTTTGTTACAGAATGTATCGCATGAGTACATATCGTCGGGTTTTGAAACCTGTTATTTTACCTTGATTCCGAAATCAATCAGCGATTTTCTAAGTCGTTCGATATCCGCCTCGGAGCCCATTCCATAGAGGGGACCGCGAAGAGGACCGACCTCCCAGCCCATCATGTTCAGTGCTTCCTTGACCGGAATCGGGTTTACTTCGCAGAAGAGAGAATCGATCAGATCGATCGCATTGAGCTGCATCGCGCAGGAGCCCTTGGTGTCGCCGTTCAGATATTTCCAGCACATTTCATGCGTATATTTCGGGGATACATTTGAAAGAACTGAGATCACTCCGAGACCGCCAAGGGACATAATGGGAACAACCTGGTCGTCATTTCCGGAATAAATGTCAAGAGCATCCCCGGAAAGTGATTTTGTCTTTGCAATCTGTGAGAGATTACCGCTGGCGGCCTTTATCGCGACGATATTCCTGACGTTCTTTCCGAGATAGGCAGCCGTCTCCGGGAGAATATTGCAGCCGGTTCTGGAAGGTACGTTGTACATGATGATCGGTGTGTGAACCGATTCAGCGACTTCGGTGTAGTGACGGATCAGGCCTGCCTGCGTCGCCTTGTTGTAGTAGGGGGTCACGACGAGAAGTCCGTCGACTCCGGCCTTCTCGGCCTCTGTGGAGAGGTAGATTGCGGTATTCGTACTGTTGGAGCCGGTTCCGGCGACAACCGGAATTCTGTGATTTACGGTTTCCACACAGTGACGGATGGTTGCGATATGCTCTTCCTCAGAGAGGGTGGCAGACTCGCCGGAGGTGCCGCAGATGACGATGCAGTCGGTTCCCTCCGCAATATGCCACTCAATCAGCTCATCCAGCTTCTTGTAATTTACAGTTCCATCTTCATTCATCGGGGTGACAAGTGCAACACCGGCGCCTTTGAAAATTGCCATAACAGATCCTCCTTGATCCGGTTTTTAAAATATATAACTGTATGCATGTGAACATCGTTTTGAAGCAAAAAATATGCGCCGCCGTGAAGGCGCCGCCTGACATTCATATGAAACATGCCCGGGTAAAACTTCCTGCAAAACAGTTGGAAATATTGTCGGCCTTCATCAGCCTTCAGCTAATCGAAAGAAATGAATTTCATTCTACCGTGCGCGCAGCAGGGGAATGAAAAAGGAGCTTCTTTCGTAAGATAAAGAAAGCAGATGGTACGGATGGTTATGTTTCATAGTATATGATCTGCGGATAGCGCTCCATCTGACGATGACAGTCGTGAACCTGTTCAATTCACGCCCAAGAAAAGGACAGCAGAGATCCGTTCCTTTCGGCGTATATCCCTTTCGCTTCGTCTTCACCTGCACTCTGATGCATCGGACGGTCTACTCTTGAAATACGCAACCTCTATCACATATAAAGCGATTATATCGTCCGCACGAGGGCTTGTCAAGATAACGAAAAGACGATTATCGTTCAATCTGTTCAAAAAAGTTCGTGGAAACCGCATAAAATCAGACCTTTGAAGACTACACAAAGGAAAAATGTTGTGATATAATTTCGTGGTTGCAGATAGTGAATAAAAACTGATACACCCGTTTGGGGTATGGCAGTGAGACCTGCTCCGGTTCGATATAGAAACGTCTGAATGGATTTTTGAATAGAATTCTGAAACGCTTTTTTGAAGACAGTGTCTGTGAAATACTTTTTTGAAGACAGTGTCCGTGAGAGCAGATGATCGGTGATACTGCCAGTATAAGATGTGAGGTTGAAGATTATGAAAATTACCAGAAACGATATCCGTAACGTTGCCATTATTGCCCATGTCGATCATGGCAAGACAACGCTGGTAGATAAATTGCTGAGACAGAGCGGAGTTTTCCGTGATAATCAGCAGGTACAGGAAAGGGTCATGGACTCCGGCGCGATCGAAAAAGAGCGAGGAATTACAATTCTTTCCAAGAATACAGCTGTACAGTACAAGGACACCAAGATCAACATCATTGATACACCCGGACATGCGGACTTCGGTGGCGAGGTAGAGCGTGTCCTGAAGATGGTGAACGGAGTTATCCTTCTGGTTGACGCATTTGAAGGCCCGATGCCACAGACGCGTTTCGTTCTCGAGAAAGCTCTGGCTTTGAATCTTAAGGTTGTAGTCTGCATCAATAAGGTGGACCGTCCGAATGCCCGCCCGACCGAAGTGGTCGATGAGGTTCTTGAGCTTTTGATGGATCTCGGAGCTTCGGATGAGCAGCTGGATGCCCCCTTCCTCTATGCTTCTGCAAGAGACGGGTGGTGCACCAATGAGCTTGACGATGAGAGAAAGGACATGACGCCGCTCTTTGAAGCTATTCTGAAATATATCCCGGCTCCGACAGGTGATCCGGATGCCGGCATCCAGATGCTGGTATCAACGATCGACTATAATGAGTATGTCGGCCGGATCGGAATCGGAAAGATCGACAACGGTACACTGGCGCTGAATCAGGAGGTTCTTCTGATGAACCATCATGATCCGGACAAGAGGGCCCGGGTAAAGATCAGCAAGATGTACGTTTTCGACGGCTTGAAACGGGTCGAGGTGGATAAGGCTACGGTGGGAGAGATTGTAGCCGTGTCAGGTATCGCCGATCTGCATATCGGCGACACGCTCTGCGATTTGGAAAATCCGCAGCCAATCCCATTCCAGAAGATTGAGGAGCCCACGATCTCCATGAATTTTGTGGTCAATGATTCTCCTCTCGCCGGCACAGAGGGAACCTATGTAACCTCCCGTCATCTTCGCGACCGGCTGTTCCGAGAGCTGAATACGGACGTGTCACTGAGGGTAGAGGAAACGGATTCTGCGGACTGCTTCAAGGTTTCCGGGCGCGGTGAGCTTCACCTGTCCGTCCTGATCGAGGAAATGAGACGTGAGGGCTATGAATTCGCTGTCAGCAAGGCAGAGGTTATCTACAAGTATGACGAGCGCGGCAAAAAGCTGGAGCCGGTGGAGCTGGCATATATTGATGTGCCGGACGAGTATTCCGGAGCGGTCATCCAGTCTCTGAGCGAGCGCAAGGGAGAGCTTCAGGGAATGAGCGTCGGTGAAAACGGCATCACCCGTCTGGAGTTCAGCATTCCTTCCAGAGGATTGATTGGCTTCCGCGGCAACTTTATGACGATGACAAAGGGAACCGGAATCCTGAACACGATCTTTGATGATTATGCGCCGTATAAGGGAGACATCGTCTTCCGTAAACAGGGATCACTGATTGCCTTCGAGCCGGGTGTATCCGTGGCATACGGACTGTTTGCAGCCCAGCAGAGAGGTACTCTGTTCATCGGGCCCGGTGAAAAGGTATATGCCGGAATGGTTGTCGGCATGTCTTCCAAGCCCGAGGATATCGAGCTGAATGTCTGCAAGACAAAGCATCTGACAAATACTAGAACCTCCTCATCGGATGAGGCACTTGTACTGACACCCCCGATGGTTCTTTCCCTTGAGCAGGCCCTGGAATTCATTGACAGCGATGAGCTTCTGGAGGTGACGCCAAAGAGCCTGCGTATCCGCAAGCGTCAGCTTGATTCCAGACTGAGGAAGCGTGAGGGAATCAGCAGAAAGAACGGATGATACGGAATCATCGCTATATAACCGAGATAATACGGAATCTCCGCTATATAACGGATATACAAGTGCAGAAAGAGACAGCCGGGATCCTTCCCTTCGGGGAAAGGCCCCGGCTGTCTCTTTCTGCACTTTCTGCACTTTCTGCAAACTCTTGCTTAACTTACAGGACGGAGATAGTTCCGCACATCAGATCTTTTCATGATTTTCAAATTTCTTCAATACCTTCTGGATACGGTCAACCGGGTCCAGAAGACTGCTGATGGATGCATCGTGATTCAGGGTGTCAATGAGAAGGGCAATATACTTGCTCATGTCACAGCTGATGTAATACGGACGCTGCAGAAGGTCCGGCCTCTGGTATACGAGGTTTGTGGTGACAAGCTTGGTAAAGATGCCCTTGCGGTATGCTTCATCGAAGCTGTCAAGGCCGTTCGTGAAGAGACCGAAGGTGGCGCACATATAGATATTTTTGGCTCCGCGCTCCTTCAGAAGGGAAGCAACCTCGATCATGCTGTCGCCGGAGGAAATCATGTCATCGATGATGATCATGTCCTTACCTTTTACATCCGCTCCGAGGAATTCATGGGCAACGATCGGATTGCGTCCGTCAATAATGGTGGAGTAATCGCGCCGTTTGTAGAACATACCCATATCGACGCCCAGGTTGTTGGCGATATAGATCGCTCTTCCCATTCCGCCCTCGTCGGGGCTGATGCACATCAGGTGATCAGAATCTATCTTCATATCGGGCTCCGCATGGCGGAGAATGTTCTTGATAAACTGGTAGGACGCGGAAATCGTCTCAAATCCGTGAAGGGGAATCGCGTTCTGTACACGGGGATCGTGAGCATCGAAGGTGATGATATTCTCAACGCCCATTCCGACCAGTTCCTTGAGTCCCAGAGCACAGTCCAGGGACTCGCGTCCGGAACGCTTGTGCTGTCGGCTTTCATAGAGGAAAGGCATGATTACATTGATCCTTCTTGCCTTTCCGCCGATGGCGGCGATGGCCCGCTTCAGATCCTGGAAATGGTCATCCGGGGACATGTGATTAACATAGCTTCCGAGTTTATAGGTCAGGGAATAATTGCAGACGTCAACGAGAAGGTAGATGTCGTCTCCGCGGACGGACTCGCCGATGACTCCTTTCGCCTCTCCGGAACCGAACCGGGGAATATCACAGGGGATGATGTAGGAGCTTCGCTCATAGCCCTCCACAGCCGACGAGGTCTTGTGATCCGACTCGCGGTCCCTTCTCCACTGTACAAGATAATCATTCACCTTGTTGCCGATTGTTGTACAGCTCTTCAATGGGATGATTCCGAGACGTCCGACCGGAAGAGAGTCATAATAATTATCACTGCTTTTTGCCATGTCTGAATTTCCTCCTAAAAAAGACAATTTTCGGGACAATGTATTGTGTGGCCATTTGCTTTATTCTGTGCGCTGATTCTGTCCGGATCTATCGGACGAAAGCCGTTTGCGGATCCGGATATCCTCGCCGGAGATATGAATCAGACGGTATGAACCCATTATACGTGAAAAGGTACGCTCTGAGAAGGCTTCCCGAACCTTCATGATCGAAAGATTCGTCGAGATGATCGTTGATTTTTTCTGAAGAATCCTCTCATTTACGATGAGAAAAAGCTCAGATGTGACAAAATTATTCAGCATTTCCGTGCCGAGATCGTCGATGATGAGAAGATCACAGGCATATACAGTCTCGTAGGTATCTTTCAGGTTTTCATCGGAATGAAACTTGTATCTGCTCATGAGGTCAAACAGATCATAGGCGGTCAGATAGAGAACACTGCAGCCGAGGTCCAGAACACCCTTTGCAATTGCATGAGACAGATGCGTTTTGCCGACGCCGACGTCTCCGTAGAAGAAGAGATTTTCCGGCGTATTGTTTGTGAGATTTTTTCGAAAATCTCTTACAAAATTCCGGGAAAGCGCCAGAGCATTCTGGGCTTCCCAGTAATAGGAATTCTGGTTCACCTTGCTGAAGGAATCCTTCGGATAGTACTTGAGAGAAAAATTGTCAAAGGTGTCAGATTCCAGAACATCCTTCAGATTTGATGCGGAATAAAGCAGGTCGATCTCCATCTGACGGAAACAGCTGCATTTTCGGTTCCCGACGTACCCGGTGTCGTGACAGAGAGGACAGTCATATTGCGGTTCCAGATAGTCCTCCGGATACCCATTCGAGAGAAGGAGCGCGCGGCGCTCCTCGGCGAGGTCACGAATTGCCCCGTCCGTGTCGAGATCACTTCCGTTCGGATCGCCCAGAAGAAAGAGCGCTTTCCGAACAGACACAGAGGCAATCTCGGCGTCGATTTCGGGGAGGCGGGGGATCTTCGCATAAACCTCTTGCTTTCTACGGTCCAGATTTCTCCGGTTCTTGAGCTGTTTCTGGCTGTAAATGCGCATGATAGCATCATATTGTGAATTGGACAGAGGCATATTCCCTCCTATCGGTGCCTGATTTCAGGCACAATTGCGGATAAAGTCCGGAATTACCCGGACGTTTCCGATTGCTGATTCAGGAGAAGCTCCTGCTCGAGCCGGTCAAAATCATAATCCCGCTGGTGGAAATTTTCGTTGAAACGGGTTGACGATTTCGACAGATCTTTCTTTTCCCGGCCCGGAGTGGAAGAGGAAGCCTGGGATCCGGAGGATGCGTGCGACTGACGATAGACGGAATCAAGCTTCTGAATATCCTCCGGGGAGTGAACGCCGGCCTTATTCCAGTCGGACAGGATGCGGTCCGCATAGGAAAAGGAAGGCTGTCCGGTCTGCCGGATTGTCCGACTGGCTGCCTCCCGGATGAGATCCATGGGCATTGCGTATTCCTTGAGCCATTTGTCCATGGTTTTAACCTCGTCCGGAATCGGGTTCCGGTTCCGGATGCCAAAGGCGCGGAAAATGGCGAAGTACTTGTCCTTTCGGGAGCTGGAGTACTCCTTTGCCGCCTGTACGGTCGTGAGCTTTTCATCATTCCAGGCCAGTCCGACCTTCTCGATGTAATTCATGTTCCTGCCGCCTCTCGACACGCAGTATTCCACCAGATAATCGATCAGATCCACCGGAAAATGAAGAACATCGTAGAAATACAGGATCCGGCGCATATCCGTTGCGCTCAGAGGATGACCGATATATTGCTCAGTGAAAAAAAGAATCTGACGGACGTCCTCGTTGTCCTTCAATTCCCTTGCGCGGGCAGAGGAAATCTGTGCGGGAACCGGTTTTTTCTCCGGCGATTCCGGGGACTTTTTTTCTGAGGGTTCCTCCGGTACGTACTGTGTCTTCTGAAGAGAAGGCTGGATCGGGAGAAGCTCAATTCTTTCGAGGTCTCTCTCTTTGCCGCGGTAGGAAAGATTCAAAAGCCCGGCCTGCTGCCAATAGCGGAGAGCGCGGAGCACATCCTTCTCCGTGCATGAAAAAACATCCGCAAGGGAGGATAGGGTAGGATTAAAATCCTGCCGGTGCACACTCCGGAGCAGATAAAGATAGATTTTTACAAAGTCACCGTTTGCACGGGGCATATAATAATCGATAAAGTCGTCTGCCAGAAGTGTCATTCCGGCGAGACGACTGTCCTTAATGGTCAATAAACCCATAAATATCACCTGCGTCAGTCGATCAGGTCCTCCCCGACCTGAACAATGTTTCCGGCTCCCATGGTGATCACAAGATCTCCGTCCTTGACATTTGCGCACAGGAAATCTTCGATCTCGTCAAAGGACGGGAAATAATCGCAGTCTGTCCCGAGCTTTTGGATCTCGGCCTGAAGGTCTCTGGAAGATACACCGTAGATGTCCAGCTCCCGCGCCGCATAAATATCCGCCAGCACGACATGATCCGCAATGGACAAGGCCTCCGCGAACTGAGGGAGAAGCGCCTTGGTTCTGGTATAGGTGTGGGGCTGGAACACACACCAGATTGTCTCATGGGGGACACGCTCTGCGGTGTGCAGCGTCGCCTTAATCTCGGTCGGATGATGCGCATAGTCATCAATGATGGTGGCACCGCACTTCATCTTCCCTTTGTACTCGAAGCGGCGGTTTGTGCCATGAAAACTCTCAAATCCACTCTCGATGGTGGCAGCATCTATGCCAAGCTCTCGTGCAAGAGCAATAGCAGCAAGCGCGTTGCTTACGTTATGTGCCCCGGGCACCTGAAGAGAAAAATTGCCGATCGGATTGCCCTTGTACAGCGCACGGAAGGAAGCGTTGCCCCTCTTGTCATAGGTTACAAGATCCGCGGTGTATTCCCCCTTGTTGCTCATGGAGAAGGTGATGATCTTGCAATTAAGTCCGCGTGTGATCATTTTGCAGGCAGGGTCGTCCGCGTTGATGATCAATACCCCGTCATCCGGGAGAAGCTCTGCAAATTTGCGGAAGGAATGACGGATATCGTCCAGATCCTTAAAGAAATCCAGATGATCCGCATCAATGTCGAGAATGATACTGATCTTCGGGAAGAAACTCAGGAAACTGTTCGTGTACTCACAGGCCTCCATGAGAAAGGCGTTATTGCTGCCAATCCGGTAATTGCCCTTGATCAGAGGCAGAATGCCGCCGACGGAGATCGTCGGATCCATATCGGCCGCCATGAGAATGTGGGCCGCCATGGAGGTCGTCGTGGTCTTGCCGTGGGTTCCGGATACACAGATCGGAATCTTGTAATTCTTCATCATCTGGCCGAGAAGCTGGGCCCTTGTAAGAAGAGGGATCTTCTTGTCAACGGCAGCCGCATACTCCGGATTACTCGGATGAATAGCCGCGGTATATACGACGACATCAATATTGTCGGTGATGTTTGCAGCAACCTGCTGATAAGCGATGTCAGCGCCGGCGGCCGTCAGACGGTCCGTCAGCTCTGATTCGTGAGAATCGGAACCGGAAACGGCGAACCCTTCCTTTAGAAGGATCGCGGCAAGTCCGCTCATACTGATTCCGCCAATGCCGATAAAGTGCACGTGGCACGGTTTTTCAAAATTTATTTTATACATGGTATGGATAACTCCTTTATTTCTGCCAATACAGCGTATCAATTATACCCTTGCATATGCGATATTTCAAGCAGGCACCGGAGGTGAAACTGACGAATTTCCCGTGCACAAGACTATACGAAAAGACATTGTTTTCGGCAAAAGTGATAAAAAACCGACAAAAGGGATTGAAAAATTATTTAAAATGTTCACTTTTGAAAATGACTATGATATAATCTTTTTATCGATATAATCTTTCAAGACAAGAGGTGATTCCATGGTCAAAAAAGAAATGATCGCCATGATCCTGGCCGGAGGGCAGGGAAGCAGGCTTGGTGTGCTTACTTCCAAGGTCGCGAAGCCGGCGGTGGAATTTGGCGGGAAGTACAGAATCATTGATTTCCCTCTCAGTAACTGTATTAATTCCGGAATCGATACGGTGGGTGTACTGACACAGTATCAGCCGCTGAGGCTGAACAGTCATATCGGAATAGGAATCCCGTGGGATTTGGACCGGAATGTCGGGGGTGTCACTGTTCTTCCGCCATATGAGAAGAATACAGATACCGAGTGGTATACCGGAACCGCAAATGCAATTTTTCAGAATCTGGCGTATATGGAGTCCTATAATCCGGAATATGTTCTGATTCTGGGCGGTGATCACATTTACAAGATGGATTATGAGGTGATGCTGGACTTTCACAGAGCAAACAAGGCGGATGTCACGATTGCGTGCATGCCTGTTCCGATGGAGGAGGCAAGTCGTTTCGGAATTATGATCACGGACGGCAAGGGGAGGATAACCGAGTTTGAGGAGAAACCGGAGCACCCGAGGAGCAATCTCGCTTCCATGGGGATTTATATTTTCTCCTGGAAGACCTTGAAGGAATCCCTGCTTGCACTCAGAGATCAGCCGGGATGTGATTTTGGCAAGCATATTCTGCCGTATTGCCGGGATAAGGGGAGCCGTTTGTTCGCATATGAGTTCAACGGCTACTGGAAGGATGTCGGAACGCTTGGCTCGTACTGGCAGGCGAATATGGAACTGATTGACATTATCCCGGAATTTAATCTCTATGAGGAATACTGGAGGATCTATACAAAGGGAGATATTATCCGGCCGCAGTATATATCCGAAAGCGGGCTCGCAGACCGCTGTATCATTGGCGAAGGGGCGGAGATATGCGGAGAGGTTCACAATTCGGTGATCGGTCCGGGCGTCACGATCCGGGAAGGCGCTGTCGTCAGGGATTCCATCATCATGCGGCGAGCGACAATCGGAGCGGGGACGAAGATTGAAAAGGCGATTATTGCCGAGCAGGCGCACATCGGCGATGGCTGCCGGATCGGTATCGGTGAAGAAGCACCGAATGTCTTTAAACCGAATATCTACGCCTTCGGTCTTGCAACGATCGGCGAGGATACGGTGATTCCAGACGGCATCACCGTCGGGAAGAACACCGTGATTTCGGGAAGGACGGTGCCGGAAGACTATGAAAACGGTACACTTCCCGGAGGAGGAGCGCTGATCAGGGAGGACGGTGATATCCTATGAGAGCATTGGGAATAATTCTTGCAGGCGGAAACAGCAATCGGATGCGGGAGCTCTCAGAGAAGAGGTGTATCGCCGCCATGCCGGTTGCGGGGAGCTACCGGAGCATTGATTTTGCACTGAGCAGCATGACGAATTCACATGTTCAGAAAGTGGCTGTGCTTACGCAGTACAATGCAAGGTCTCTGAACAACCATCTGATGTCGTCGAAGTGGTGGGATTTCGGCAGAAAACAGGGAGGTCTGTATGTTTTCACGCCCACGGTTACGTCGACGAACAACTGGTGGTACCGCGGAACCGCAGATGCTATTTACCAGAACATCCAGTGGCTGAAGGAGAGCCATGAGCCTTACGTCATCATTGCTTCCGGCGATGGAATCTACAAGCTGGATTTCAACAAGGTGCTGGAGTATCATATCGCGAAGCGTGCGGATATCACCATTGTCTGCACGGAGTGCCATGATGATGATCCGAACCGTTTTGGCGTACTGAAGATGAACGAGGACTACCGCATAGAGGAGTTCGAGGAAAAACCTATGGTTTCAGATTCGAGCTTGATTTCAACCGGAATCTATGTTATAAGAAGGAGACAGTTAATAGAGCTCCTTGAGCGATGCGCACAAGAAGGGCGGTATGACCTGGTTAAGGATATCTTTATCCGTTACAAGAATTTGAAACGGATTTATGGATATAAAATAAATACCTATTGGAGTAACATTGCGACGGTGGAGTCCTATTATAGAACAAATATGGATTTCCTCAAACCGGAGGTAAGGGATTTCTTCTTCAATCAGTATCCCGAGATCTATTCAAAGATTGATGACCTCCCGCCGGCAAAATACAATCCTGGCAACATAGTGAAAAACAGTCTGATATCGAGTGGTTGTATCATTAATGGACAAGTTGAAAATTCTATTCTTTTCAAAGACGTATATGTAGGCAACAATTGTGTGATCAAGAATTCCATCGTCCTGAACAATGTGTACCTTGGGGATAATACTCACATTGAGAATTGTATCGTCGAAAGCCGCGATACAATAAGGGCGAACTCTTATTACTGCGGCGAAGACAGAATAAAGATCGTGGTCGAAAAGAACGAGAGATACGCGATCTGAAATGCCTGCTGAACGCGGGAGAAGGAGCCTTATGCAGATCACAGATGTCAGAGTACGTAAAGTAACAAAAGAAGGAAAGATGAAGGCGGTTGTTTCCATAACCTTCGATGATGAATTCGCTGTCCACGATATCAAGATTATCGAAGGCGAAAAGGGATTGTTTATAGCAATGCCAAGCAGGAAGACAACAGACGGAGAATACAGGGACATCGCTCATCCGATCAATTCCGAGACGCGCGACAGAATTCAGAAGATTATTCTGGAGAAGTATGAAGAAGTGCTGGAACAGGATGAAGAACAGTGATTGGTAATACCAATATCAAATCCCTTTTAATTAGGAAGAAACTGGTTTGTCATCACTCGGAACACAGGAAATTAAGATAATTGAGAAAATCAGAAAGCACCTGGCAGTGACTGTCAGGTGCTTTCTGTGTGCACCCGGCGGCATATTAGGCGGATCGGGCGTTAGACGAAAGCAATGTGCAGCGGGTTTCCGGATGCCGGGTCCGGGTCCATCCGGGGAATGCAAAGAGAGGGGAAAATGAAGCTTCCATACGAGTTTGATGAGAGAATGAAAAAAATGCTTGGCGAGGAATATTCGGATTTCATGGCAAGCTATGACAGGCCGAGACTTCGCGGGCTTCGTGTGAATACGATGAAAATCACACCGGAGGAATTTGAGACAATCGCTCCCTTTCCGGTCAAAAAAGTTCCGTGGGTGTCGGATGGATTCATCTATCCGAATGATGTGTTTCCGGCACGGCATCCGTACTACGCGGCGGGGGTGTATTATCTTCAGGAACCGAGCGCAATGACGCCGGCGAGCCGTCTTCCGATAGAAGCAGGTGATCGGGTGCTGGATCTCTGCGCCGCTCCGGGAGGCAAAGCGACGGAGCTGGCTGCAAAGCTCAGAGGGACGGGAATCCTGGTGGCAAATGATGCGAGTAATTCCAGAGCGAAGGCATTGCTGCGAAACCTGGAGCTGTTCGGCACGGAGAATATGTTTGTGACAAACGAGATGCCGGAGCGGCTCTCTGGTGTATTCTCCGGCTATTTCGACAAGATCCTCGTGGATGCGCCGTGTTCCGGCGAAGGAATGTTCCGGAAGGACCCGGACGTTGCGGAAACCTGGAGTCCGGAGCGCGTCCGTTATTTTGCCTCTCAGCAGCGGAATATCCTGGAAAATGCAAGAAAAATGCTGAAACCGGGAGGGTATCTGATGTATTCCACCTGCACGTTTTCGCCGGAAGAGGACGAGCAGATGATCAGCTGGTTTATCAACACATACCCGGATCTGTCGCTCCAGGAGATGGAAGGATATTCCGGATTTTCAGAGGGAAGACCGGATTGGGCGGATGGCAATCCGGAACTTCGGAAATGTGTGAGGATCTGGCCGCATAGAATGGATGGAGAAGGCCATTTTCTGGCGTTAATGCGAAGAGATTTATCTTCGGGTTCGGATAGAGAGGATTCGGGAGCCGCCTTACACGGCAGAGAAAAGAAGAGGACATCTAGGGGCAGGGTTTCGGGAAGGACCAGAGAGAGGCAGACGCTTTCGTCTGATATCCGCCCGGATTCGGAGCAGCTGGAGCTGCTCAGGGAGTTCCTGCCTCAGGCGGAGACGGGCAGAATCGAGCGGCGTTCCGATAAGGGCTATTATGTACAGGAGCTGCCTGACGGAGCGGGAAAGTTGAATTTTCTGCGAAATGGGCTCTATCTGGGAGAATGGAAGAAAAAAAGGTTCGAACCATCGCAGCCGCTCGCCATGGCGAAGCGCCCGGAAGAATTCGAAAATGTTTTTTCTATGAAGCCCGATGATGAAAGAATTGCCCGTTATCTTCACGGCGAGACGATCCAGACAGACCCGAAAAGAGAGAGGGTCAGCAGCGGGTGGAATCTTATTTGCGTGGATCGCTTCCCGATCGGATGGGGAAAATACGCGAACGGGATCATCAAGAATAAATATGCAGCTTCCTGGAGAAGGTGAGTAAAAGATAAGCAGGTAACCATTTTGGGATACCAGGAGCGTTGCAGGAGTGCGCTGCAAGGTGTAATTCATAGCTTACACAGTATGTGCGCAGGAACTATACAGTATGCAATATGATATATTGCGTAAATATTTGACGGATATTGAGATGAGAGGTACACGGCAGAAGGAACTGCTCGGAGCGTGATGCTGTCCGGTGCAGGAAAATGCCGTGTACCTTTTTTGGAGAAAGCATTCCACGATACGAAGAAGCCCCGGAGTTGCTTCACCCGGCGATTCCGGTCCGAAATCGAAGGCGCTGTGGGATAGCATCATGGGAATGCCCGGATACGCCGGCTGGTGACCGGCAATAGGGAGAAAGGAAAAGAAGAATAGAAACGGTGATGAACTCCGAGAAAGGACTGGCATAGATGTTGATAAAATATATCAGCAGAATTATTTTTGTAAGAATGTAGAAAGCAGTGGCATAATTCTATGCCTTGAAGTATACTGATTATAACAAAATAGCCATAGAGAATAAAAACACCCCCGGACTGCAATATAAGAAATTATTATATTGCAGT
>OMUU01000038.1 GCA_900314295.1 uncultured Lachnospiraceae bacterium
TGAAGAGAGAAATATTATTTGACAGAGAGGAACATCTGAGATATATTTATATAACAGACATACCCATAGGGGGTATCGATCTGCTTCGACAGGAGGTAATATATGTATAATTTCAGATTTAGCGTTCCTACAACGATCTATTTTGGCAAAGGACAGATCTCCCATCTGTCAGAGCTTGCTGATTTTGGCTCCAAGGTTCTTCTTGTCTATGGCGGCGGGAGTATCAAACGAAACGGCATCTATGATACGGCTTTGAAAATCCTCGGAGATGCCGGGGTAACGGTCACAGAGCTATCCGGTGTAGAGCCGAATCCCAGAATCGAGACGGTTCGAAAAGGAGTAGAGCTGTGTAAAGAGCAGAAACTGGATATGGTTCTGGCGATCGGAGGGGGCAGTGCGATCGACTGTGCAAAGGTTGTGGCAGCCGGCGCGATGTATGATGGAGACGCCTGGGACCTTGTGCTGGATCCTTCCAAAATCACAAAGGCTCTCCCGATTTTTTCCGTATTGACATTAGCTGCCACCGGTTCCGAGATGGATTCGTTTGCGGTTATTTCAGATATGACAAAGAATGAGAAATGGGGAACCGGAGCGGACGCTTTGAAACCAACCATGTCGGTTCTGGATCCCACGTATACCTTCTCGGTTTCCAGAAAACAGACCGCTGCGGGGACAGCGGATATGATGAGTCATACCTTTGAGAATTACTTCACCAAAGAGCCCGGCTGTGATGTGCAGGCAAGATTTGCCGAGGGCCTTCTGAAGACAATGATCAAATACGGGCCGATCGCTCTGGAAGATCCGGAGAATTATGATGCCCGTGCAAATCTGATGTGGGCAGCAAGCCATGCAATCAACGGCCTGATTGCGAATGGAAGCCAGGCTGCGTGGTGCGTACATCCGATGGAGCATGAGCTGTCCGCTTTTTATGACATCACACACGGTCAGGGACTGGCGATTCTCACCCCGGCCTGGATGGAATTTGTCCTTCAGAAAGATCCTTCTACTGCCGCAAATTTCGCGGAATACGGAAGAAATGTGTGGGGAATTTCGGGAACAGAGGATGAGAAAGCTGCAAAAGAGGCAATTGAAAAGACCAGAACATTCCTGTTTGAGACCATGGGGCTTCCGGAGAACCTGCGCGCCGTCGGAATTGACAGCGAGGAACATTTCGAAGTGATGGCAGAAAAAGCCGCGAAAGGGAGTGTGGGCTGCTTTGTTCCGCTTACAAAAGAGGATATTGTGAAGATTTACAAGGCTGCTTTTTAATTTACGCGAACAGTGAACCACAGCCGAATGCGAAGTATTCGGCCGCGGCGAGCGTCGCGATAGCGAGATAAAATTCGCATAGCGTGTTTTATCTCGTTCCTGTCAAATGTTATTGTGATATGCTTGAAAGGATTCGCACAGATATTGCTGTGATATGTTTGAAAGCGTTCATACAGATATTGCTGCGATATACTTGAGAGCATTTGTAACGACTTCCGAGATCGAGTAATGTAATAAAGAGCACCCGTAAGGTCCTGCCAGGCAAGACTTTGCGGGTGCTTTGTTGTATGCGCAAAATGTTCAGATAATCGATTGGATATCACTCTACGCCGTCGTCCGGAATGGGAGAAACGTCGCTTCGGTAAACCTTCCGGAAGAAGATCAGCGACAAAATGAAAGAGGCAATTTCCGCGATGAAGAAACACCACCAGACGTTGTTGACATTTCCGGTTTTCGAGAGAAGCCAGGCGGCTGGGATCAGGATGACAAGCTGCCTTCCGAGGGAGACAAAGAGCGAATAAAAGCTCTTTGAGAAGGCCTGGAAGATGGAGCTCATGATGATACCCATGGCAGCGATCGGGAAATGAATGGCTATGGTCCGGAGCGCGACGACACCCATTTGTTTCATTTCCGCGGAGGCGTTGAAGAGATCGAGAAGTTTGTCGGGAATCAGTTCAAAGGTTGCGGTTCCGCAGAGCATCACGCAGATGGCAAGCAGCATCGCAAATTTGAGAGCCTTGTTGATTCTCCGTTTATGTCCGGCTCCGTAGTTGAAGGCCAGAACCGGGATTAGACCGTTGTTCAGGCCAAAAACCGGCATGAAGAAGAAACTCTGAAGCTTGAAATACACCCCGAAAACAGCGGTTGCGGTGGTCGAGAAGGCAATCAGAATGAGGTCCATGAGGTAGGTCATAACCGATCCGATGCTCATCATCAGGATCGACGGGATGCCGACGAAGTAAATTCTTCCAATGGTTTTTTTATCCGGATGAAGAATGGCTCCGGCACTGATATGAATCTCGCGGTTTAATTTCAGATTCATCAGAAAGCCGAGGACCGAGGCAATCGTCTGTCCGATGACGGTTGCGTAGGCGGCGCCGGCCACTCCAAGCTTCGGACATCCCAGCAGACCGAAGATCATAACCGGGTCGAGGAAAATATTGATGACGGCGCCGGTGAGCTGCGAAATCATACTCAGCATGGTTCTTCCGGTGGACTGCAGGAGGCGCTCAAAGGTGACCTGCATGAAAAGCCCGAAGGAAAGGGTCATGACGATGCCGAGGTAGGCATTGCCATACTGAATTATATCCGCCGAGGATGTCTGGCTTCGGATAAAGGGACCGGTGATTGTCAGTCCGAGAATTGCGGAGACGATAAAGCTGAAGAAGGCCAGAAGGATGCCGTTGTTCGCCGCCTTGTCTGATTTGTCAAATTCCCGTGCGCCGAGCGCCCGGGAAAGCAGGGCGTTGATGCCGACGCCGGTGCCGGCACCTACCGAGATCATGAGGTTCTGCATGGGGAAAGCAAGCGTAACCGCTGTCAGCGCGTCTTCGCCGATCTGTGCGACGAAAACAGAGTCCACGATGTTGTAAAGAGCCTGCACCAGCATAGAAATCATCATGGGGACAGACATGTTGACGATCAGCTTCCGGATGGGCATGATACCCATCTTGTTGTCGGACCGGGGGTCTTTTGTTGGTTGTTCCATTGCGAAAATATCTCCTGTGGTTTTTGGTGAATAGCAGATCGATTGCTATTTGCTTTTTTATTATATTGGTATTGGCTGTCGATCAGCTTTTTTATACTAACACAAAATGAAGACTTTGGGTATCCATCTCCTCTTATTCTGGGTGCGGTGGATTCTTTGTGGATATGTGGGTGAGAGAAGAGGGGAAAAAGAGGTTAATTTTCTTTTGTAATATCGTTCGCTGCATAATTCGTCAAATATGAATATGTATATATAAATAAGAATAATCTCATGTATGACAGATAAGAACAAAATAAGACAAACATAAAACATAATTTGCGTATAACCAGGAGTAAATGCAATAAAATACTGCAAACTATATAAAATTCTATGCGCATCGATTAGTGAATCAAGCATTCCTTTGATAGACTTGCCTCATAGGCAATGGGAGAGAAAAAGCCCATATGAAGGAGGTTTTTATGGAAAAGAAAAAAGAAGTAGGTGCGCTTCAGGTTGGTATGTACGGTATCGGAAATTTTGCGGCGCAGCTGTCGTGGACGATGGTCAGCACATACCTGGCTGTATTCTACACGGATGTAGTGGGACTGGCACCGGCTGCCGTATCACTGCTGATGCTGGTGGCGAAGGTTTGGGACGGAATCAATGATCCGATGATGGGCGCGATCATGCAGAAGACGAATACGAAATATGGAAAATTCCGTCCCTATATTGTCATTGGTGCGCTGGTATTGATTGTATTTACTGTTCTGACATTTTCAGTTCCGGGATTTTCAACGCCAGGCAAGCTTGTCTGGGCGTATGTGACGTATATTGGTCTCGGAATGTCCTATACGGTTGAAAACGTACCTTTTAACGCACTTCCGTCTCGGATGACGCGAAATCCGGAGAAAATCAATTCACTCTTTGCATCTGCGCTCACAGGCGGCGCGGCGGGTTCTATGCTCTTGATGAATATTACACTTCCGATTATCATGGTTCTGGGTCATGGAGATCAGGCAAAGGGATATCAGAAGGTTGCAATTTTGTATTCCGTCGTCGCAGCGCTTCTCACGATTCTTGCAACGCACTTCTGCAAAGAAAATGTAGAGGATACAGAGGATGCGGAGAGGGCAACGAAGATTCCACTCAAAGATACTTTTAAGGCAATGTTTGTGAATCGAAATCTTATGAAGCTCTTTCTTTTTACATTGCTACAGATGACGGCGGTTATGGGACGCGTGGGAGTGATGTTCTATTTCTATATGTATTGCGTTGGCAATCCGGCGCTGATCGGAATTTTGATGACCATTCCGAGCGTGTCGGGAATCGGATGCATGGTCCTTTCACCGGTTGTGATGAAGAAGTTTGGAAGAAAAGCGGTTCTTATTCTGGGTGCTGTTCTGGGTGGAGTTGGCCTGGCGATGATGTTCTTCGGCCCATATACGAATATACCATGGATGATCGTATCCGGTGCGGTTTACGGCGCGTACAGCATCGGAATGCCTGGCACAGGCGGAATGATTGTGGATGCTATTGATGAGTATGATCTCAAAACCGGTGTGCGTACAGATGGTCTGGCTTTTGCAGTAAACGGATTGATGAACAAGGTTGGCGGAGGAATCGGATCTGCGATCGGTCTGGCGCTTCTGGGAGCTTATGGATACAGTCAGGGCGTTGATATCACTGCGCATATTGTGTCCGGAATCAATATCGCAACAAATCTGATTCCGATGATTCTCTCTTTTGTATCTGTTATACCGATTCTGCTGTATAATCTGACAGAGGAAAAAATGGCCGGGATTCGCGGTGAGCTTGAGAAACGGAAAAATCTTAGCAAATAGGGTTTTCAAGGATATGAACATCTGTAGCGATGCAGGAACAGAAGTGCTAAGTGAGGCGTAGCGAATATATGTTTTTGGGTTTTTTATAGGGGTTGTTGCAGAAGGAGGAAATAAATGAATGTGAAGGTAACGACAAAATGTGGACAGGTTGAAGGAGTGGAAGAGGGAGCTTCTATAATTTTTAAAGGCATTCCTTTTGCAAAGCCGCCGGTAGGGGATCTTCGCTGGAAGGCACCGGTACCGGTGGAGCCGTGGGAGGGAGTTTATCAGGCGGATCATTTTGCACCGATATGTCCGCAGTCGCTGGCGCAGGAGCCGAATCCCTTTTATAAGGAGTTTTACGCGGATGCCGCGTATCTTCGCGAGATGAGTGAGGACTGCCTGTATCTGAATATCTGGGTTCCGAAGACGGCTAATTCTTCGGACAAGCTGCCGGTTGCTTTCTATATTCACGGAGGCGGTTTCGGGGGCGGCTACAGTTCCGAGATGGAATTTGACGGTCAGGCACTGAATCGACATGGGGTCATCTTTGTATCGATCGCCTATCGCCTTGGCGTCTTTGGGTTTCTTGCACATCCATGGCTGACGGCGGAGAGTGAAAAGAAGATCAGCGGAAATTACGGAATTATGGATCAGATCATGGCGCTCGACTGGATTTATGACAACATCGAAGCGTTCGGCGGAGATCCGGAAAACATCACGGTTTACGGACAGAGTGCGGGATGCATGAGTACCCAGGTGCTGGTATCCAGTCCGCTGACAGAAGGCAGGATTTCCAAGGCTATTCTGCAGAGCGGCGTAAGCTGCGAGAATCCGATGCTTCAGGCGCCTTCTCTGGAGGAGGGAGAGGAGTACGGAAAGGCGGTCGTTGCGAATACGGGTGTTGAAAGCCTGGATGAACTACGGGCTTTGGATGCAGATCAGCTTTTGGCAGCCAAGAATGCTTTTGATGCAGAATGCTTCAAGAAGTATGGATTTGACGGGGCCCTGCGCATTGTGCCATATGTAGACGGAGTCGTACTGAAAAAGAATGTGCGAGATATTTATAAAGAGGGGACGATGGCTAAAATTCCGTACATGGTCGGCTGCGTGACAGAAGATCTTGGCACGCATGAAGAGGACCGGCGCAGAAGGGTTCCAGGATTGTTGCTGGATGAATGCAAGGCATGGGCGGCGAAGCAGGAAGAAACGGGCAATCACAAAGCCTATGTCTACTGGTTCGATCACACGCTTCCTGGAGATCAGAAGCCGGCATGGCACTCTTTGGAACTGTGGTATACGATGGGTACGCTGCACAGAAGCTGGAGACCGATGACACAGAACGACGATGATCTGTCGGAGGAATGTGTGACTTATTGGACAAACTTCATGAAGACAGGGGATCCGAACGGGGATACCGTTCCGGAATGGAGACCATACTTGAAAAAGGATGGTTTTGTAGCAAGACTGGTTTAATCCTGTCGGAAAATAATCAAGCAGGGACCGTCGCACGGAACAGTGTGACGGTCCTTCGCGTTTTCATAGGAAGCGTAGCATCGTTTGGTAGGACAGCTCCCTCTTTTCAGCACTGCAGAAAGAAGCTATACTTTTAATAATTTGGTGTCTGCAAAGCAGGGAAATACGTTCAGAAACCGGGAGGACGATATGAATCGTAGCAGAATTATATATCTGAATGAAGATCAGAAGCCAGTTCCGGCAGATCAGGTCAAGCTGCTGTATTGTCTCCGGGGCAGCATGAATGTTGCCGTCGGCGGAAAAAGTCTGAGACTTGGCATGAAAGACCTTGTCGTGGTGAATTACAGGGAAAACTACGGGTGGACACTTTCGCCTGAGACAATTGTTATGATGGTGCAGATCAATGACCTGGAATTGGTGAGAATGCTTGGCCGGAAGGCCGATATTAAGCTAAGTAGTACCGAACATCGGTCCAGAGACTATGGCCAGATCCGCTTTCTGCTGGATTCTATTCTGAAGTATTCTGTTGGGGAGAAGAAGGAATTCAAGATCTCGAGCTTATACTACATGCTATGGGATTATATCTGTGAGCAGTTTATTGCGGAAGAACCTCCGGAAAAAAAGGAAAATGTGAAGAGAATACAGGAGGTTCTCAGGGATATCGAGGCTAATTACGCACAGGACATAAATCTGAGCGCGCTTGCCGGCAAGCACCATATGTCCGACTCTTCTTTTTCACGATATTTTCAAAAAATACAGGAGAAAAGTTTGTCGATTACCTTCGCAGGGTGAGGATGACCCATGCCCGTGAGTTTCTCCTTACAACAGACCGAACCGTAACGGAAGTGGCCTATGACTGCGGTTTTTCCAATCTTTCGGTGTTCAATCGTAATTTCCGCGCTTTTTACAAGAAAACGCCGCTGGAAATGCGGGCCATGGAACGTGCGGAACAGGCCAAGGCTTTTGATTCTTCTGAATTGGAAGCGCATACGCTGGCGTCAGTTGCTGTCTCGTCTGACACCGAGCCGCGCCATTCCTCCTGTCCGATCTTTATTGATGCGGGTCATGAGAGCAGTCCGGGGATACAGACAAAGGTGGATATGATCAATATCGGTCAGGCGGCAGATCTTCTGGATGTACGAATCCGGGATCAGTTGGATGAAGCGGCAGAGAAGCTCGAAATCCGTTATGTCCGCATCACAAATATCTTTTCATCTGCTTTACGAATACGAAGAGGACATGAAGATAGAAAGCTGAACTTTGAACGGATAGATATTATTCTGGATCATCTGGAGCAGCGGAATCTGATTCCTGTTTTTGAGCTGCCCGAGAAGGAACGCCGTCTTTTGATTAACATTTCCGATCCGGAGAAATGGTCGGAAGGTGACTCTGTTAATCCGGAACAGGTTTTTACGAGCCTCGAAGAGTGGAAAGAGATTTTTAATGGCTTTCTGCTGCATATTATAGACCGATACTCGGCAGAGACAGTGAAAGACTGGGTATTTGAATTCTGGTATGATATTCTTCAAACAACGGGCGCAGGAAAGCTGCCATTTACAAGAGTTTATGAAATCGGTTACCGCCTGCTTCGTGAGCATCTTCCGGAGGCTAACATCCTGGCAAGCGGGATGTGCTGCAGTATCAGCCAGGAGATTCTGCGAAAGCATCTTGTGTTCTTTCGGGAAAACGACCTGCTTCCAGATGGTCTGTCCCTGATTATATACCCTTATCAGGTGGAGCAGAAGGAGGGAGGCGGAAATGGAGTAAGTGTTGTTTCGGATACAGATTTTATTGAAAATGAGCTGAATCAATATGAAAAAGTATTAAAGGAATTGTCCTATCCGGATCTTCCGCTTTGGATCACAGAGTGGAATACTTCCCTTTCGCAGAGAAACGCATATAACGATACAACGGCCAAGGCCTGTCATATGCTGACACAGATCACGGAAGCATATGGACGGGCAGCTCATATGGGATATGGGAATCTGTCTGACTGGAGCGCGCAGTATATGGACACGGACAAGCCATTTATGGGGGCCGGAGGTATTTTCTCAAAGGATGGGATCAGGAAGCCGTCATATTTTGCTTTGGAGTTTTCGTGCCTTTTGGGAGAAGCCGTTGTGAAAAAGGGGCATGGATATCTCATCACAAAGCGGAGAGACCACAATCTTTCCATTTTGCTCTTCAATCCGAGAAAATTCGGATTTGCTTATCAACAGAGGCAGGAGGGGGATTTCAAGGCGGAGGATTTGTCGTATGTGTTTCAGGACAATCATTCTGTCAGTTATCACTTAAATTTTTCAAATCTTGTTCCGGGGGATTATCAGATAATCAGTTACAGAATGTATTCGGATCGCGGGAATCCGCTTTCTGAGTGGAAAAAATTGAATTATCGGGGGACACTTCGTTCCTATGAGGTTTCTTACCTGAAATCTATCTGTATTCCGAGAATGGAATATGCGAATGAAAAAACGGCAGACGGATCTCTGCAGCTGAAGGTGACGCTGGGTCCGAATGATTTTTCAATGATTCTTCTTGCTGTGCGGTAAACTCTCATATGATACATTGTGCCACAAACTGTGAAAGGAATACGTAGATGATATGCCCGGGCAAGCAGGCATATGGAAATCATATTTTAATTGTGCCCCGCATCTGCGGGGCACGGGAATTCAACGGATGATCCGGTAATAATCTTTTTTGTGATCAATGGGGGCCGGAAATCCGTCAGAAGGATAGCCGAGGATGACATTGCCGACGCCGGCATATTTGCTGTCATCAAGGCCTGCGGTCCGGAGCAGTTCTTTGCCCAGCGGATCCTCCAGCATACCGTCGGCCCGATTGATCCATCTTCCACCGAGGCCAAGGGCAAATGCCGCATTCAGCATATTGCCGATCGCGAGCGAACCGTCCTTGATATAATCGGGAGAGTCGGTTGAACCGGCAACCACAATCAGTGTCGGAGCACCGTAAAAAACATCCCATCCCTCCGGAGCTCCTGCTATTCTGGCATTCAGTACACACAGCTTATCGATCCATTCGCGATTCTGAACAACAAGGAAGACAGAAGACTGACGGTTGCCTCCGGAAGGCGCGTTCATGCCGGCTTCCAGCACAAGCTTCAGCTCTTCATCGCTGATTTGTTCCTTTTTGTATTCCTTTACGCTTCTGCGGTTGATGAGGTCGTTAATGGTTTCTCGCATTTTTTCTTCTCCTTTCAGATTCCTATAATAGAAACGGCATCAATTCGGCTTATTATCGGTATAGATGCGGATCGCTCCGTGTTAGACAGGAACGCGATTTTTTAATAGTAAGGCCACGGACGGAAACGATTCTCCCCGGTCCGGTCAGGCTTGTTCAGTGTGACTTCCTTCCCGCAGCACCACTGGCAGGCGCGGACAAACATGGTAATGTAATCGAAACGATGATAGGTATCGATTCCGTGTCCGATCGAGCATCCGAAGACCCTTCCTTTTCCGTAGCGATGCTTCCACGCGATCGGCGTATCTGTATTGACGCCGCGCATATGCTCCAGTTTCCCGTCAGGGATATCTACGGGGTGATGCTTTGGCGGCCAGCCCGGAACACGGTAGGCATCAATATCGTCAAAGGCTGCAAGGACAACCTCTGGTTCTGTGCCGCTGCATTTCTGGATGCCGGCGAAAAAATCATCACCGGGGGCAAGAATCTGCCGGGACAGACCCCTCACGATCGGATCATTTCCGACGGGGTGAACGCAGAAATCGTCCTGCGGAACTTTTCGGCTATAGGGCATGGTCAGATAATAACCCCACAGTTTGTAATATTCCTCCGGAAGGCCGTCCTCCAGCCAGCAGCTCGAATGATGAATGTAGAGTCCGCCGCCCTTTCGGACAAAGTCAAAAAAGACCTTTTCGGCACCTGGTTCCAATGTCTGATACCGGTCTGTCGGCTTATCTTTTCCGTCGTAATTCAGAAGAATCATGTCATATCCTTCCAGTGTCCGCTCGGTTGCTCCGTTAAATTCCTCAGTTGCACGAACCTGAAATTCGCCGGTTGCCTCGAGCATCAGCTTCAGATCACGATTCATCTCGGTCATGTTGTGTTCGCTGGCAACCTTCCCTGATAAAATCAATACTCGGTTCATTTTTTCTCTCTCATTTCTCAGTGCGATGTTTCTTTCTCTTCCTCGGTCTATATAGTGGTGTGTGACTTCAGCAGTCTCTGCAATGTCATACACGTCACGCAAGCAGGCAGTAGCTGTTGACTAATAACCTGCGATGGCGTGATGAATTTGTTGAGTCAAATCTTACCTGGTATACTGAGACAGACCTTACTCTGTATATTGCGTTCCTGGAAAATAGTGTTTAAAATTGCGATAATGAAACAGGTTATTCTGCGTAATTAATGAAAGGTACTGTAAGATCATGAAAATCATCATATCAGGACCTGGTTTCTTTTTCAGCCCGGTTATTCCGATAATTACTGAAAAATCTTGCAAAAATTCATATATTCGCAACATGGACGTTGCCTTTGGAGGGTTATATGAGTATTTTATGAATATTTTAGATGGAGACAGAACCTTTGGCTTCTTTCATGACACTATTATATGCAACGAATGGAGGATCAGAGCGTTATGCAAAGTGCGTATTATCAGATCGACATCCTCTCTGACATTCATGAAGAACTGCATCGGATCGGTGAATCTGAATTCTTCTATCTGATTCAGGGAAGGGCAGTCATATCCTTCAAGGATCAGCAAAAGCTGTTAAAGGAAGAGGATGTGTTTTATATCAATGCCGGAGAGATGAGCAGGGTATTCGCGGGACCGGATTCGCTGGTCTTGCGAATTAAGATTCCGGGAAGCAGGCTGCTGCAAGCAGGGGGAAGTGGATTCGAAAATATTGAATGTGACAGTACGCTGGGAAGGGGAGCCTATTACGGACGAATCAGAAATCTGGCACATAACGTTTTATCAGCATGGCTTGAACCGTCCAACGGTCTTCTGTTATCCGGCGCAGAAGATTTGCTTTGCGACTGTCTGGTCAGATACTTCAGCAGCAAAAAAGAATCCGGGGCATCGAAGGGAGGGGAAGGATCTGACGAGCAGAGAATGGGAAAAATCATGCGTTATATCTATGCGCATCTCGATTCAGACATTTCACTTACCGATATTTCAAAAGAGCTGTACATGAGCCCGTCTTCTTTGTCCAGATATTTTCATAAGATAACAGGAAAGTCTTTTGTTAAATACGTCAAAGAAATAAGGATTCAGAGGGCGATGAGTGATCTTCAGCAGACTGATCATTCGATTTCGCAGATTGCTCTGGACAATGGATTTTCCACACCCTCAGCATTGGGAAGTGCGTTTCGTGAATATGTACATATGACCGCCTCCGAATATCGGCAGAGCAGCGCTGCAAAGCAGGAGAAAGAAGAACTGGATGCGCGGAAAACAGAAGTTCGAAAAAAACTGGATCTGAGAATGTTTGAAGATGCGGAATCTGAGAGCATTCAGCTGGTTGTCGATCCGGATGAATCTACACCTTTGAAAAAATGGAAAAATGAAATTGTGACCGGCGGAGCCGCCTATAACCTGAGTAATGCGGCGATGCAGGCACAGCTCCTTTTTCTGAAGGAACAGCTGGATTATGAATATCTGCTTATATGGAGTCTGTTTTCAGAACCGATGCAGATATTCTACGGCGAGGACCGCTCAAATCCAAATTATGCAAGGATTGATGAAGTCCTGGATTTTTGTGTAAACAATAACATCAAAGTTTTTCTAGACCTAAGTCAGCGTCGGAACAAGGCAATTGCCAGGGGAGAAAGGGAAATTTATGATCAGTGCGTTGGGGTCGATTTCCGCAGCAGAGAAGAATGGGAGAACTTTTTCAGTGGTTTTCTGAAGCACATCAGCAGAAGATACGGGGAAACCACCGTGCGAAGCTGGGTTTTTGAATTCACCTTTTTCTTAAATGAGCGGCCGTATTATGAATACGATCATTACAGCCCTCGTGAGGTCTGGAACCGTGGAGTATCCTTATTGCATGAAATCATCCCGGGTGCACGAACCGCGGGACCGGGGATGATTCTGGCCGGAGACAGCGAACTGCAGAAGCAGGTGATCGATCAGTTTATGGCCTACGGCAACCCGCCGGATATTTTCACCGTAAACTATTTTCTGATGAATTCAACCGAGGAGATGGGGATATATCGGCGGAACATGCGCAACAATTATCCTGAGAAGGAACTGGAATCAGTTGCTATGCGTCTGCGTCACTGGAATTTTCATGGAAAATATTATTGCCCCGAATTCGCTTTGACAATCGCGAACAGAGATTTCATTCAGGACAGCTGCTATCGTGCCACGTCTCTGATCTGGAGTATTTTTCGGATATGGAGTATGACTGACAAGCTTGGCATTTTTTATGCGTCGGATCTTTTGAATTCGTATGCCGATTCATCGGATATTCTGGCGGGAGCTGGAGGCATCCTGACGAGAGATGGGATTGCCAAGCCTGCGATGTATGCCTTTCAGTTTCTGAAAGATATGGGAGACAGACTGCTGGTGAAGCGGGAGGATCTGATGATTACCCGCTCGGAGCAGGTGATTCAATGTCTCGCTGTCAATCACTGCGAAATGGATCCTGAGTATGCGGAAACGCGAACCATGAGAAAACCGGAGGAGATATCGAGAATTTTTCTTCCGGGGAAGGATAAGAAATATCATCTGGTCGTCAAGACCTCCGAGAATGCGACGTTTTTAATACGGCAGAAAATTGTGAATACATCCTTCGGCAGTATTCTGGACAGCTGGAATGAAATGGGAAATATTTCGGATTTGAATCCGGAGGATATCACCTATCTTCGCAATACCTGCGTTCCGAAGATTCGGATCAGCAAAATTCCTGCTGTTGAGCAGAAAATTGAGCTTGACCTGACGCTTAAGCCCCATGAAATACGATGGGTTTCCATAGAAAAAACCGAGATGTGATGAGTTCGGACGGACCGGGATATCATATGCAAAAATAAGTTTCCAAATTTTGCATACGGTATCCCGGCCTTTTTTTATGGGAAAATATATATACGAAAATTGCGCAGAATCAGAAAGTTAGAAAATTGCCGGAGCCTTATACTACAGGAAAACGTACATAGGTATATCCGTGCCGAACTTGATGCAAACAGACTTGAGAATCATTCTTCTTCGGAGGAATAAATTTTTTGACAGGGAGGACATAACATATGTCAGAAAAAAAGGTAACCAAAGGACATCCGAGCAGAGGCATTTCACTTTACAGCTATCAGAGCCTGCTTGGAAAGACAATGACACTGGATGACGCGTTTGAGGAAATGTACGATACGGGAGCGACTTGCTTTGAATTCCTGACCAGTTACATCGAAGGATATCCGAATCCGTCTCCTAAATGGGTGGATCACTACTGGATGCTCTGTGAAAAATATCATCTTGAGCCGGCAGAGCTGGGTCACTGGTGCGAGAGTCATCTGCACCGCGGACCGAAGATGAGCGACGAAGAGATCGTCGAGGAATTAAAGCAGGATTTCCGGCTGGCAAATCTGCTCGGCTTCAAAACTCTTCGGACCAAGATCACCTGCACGAATGAAATCTGTGATCCGGAGCCGGGATGGCAGTCTTATATAGAGAAGGCACTTCCATATGCGGAGAAGTACGACGTGCGCATGCAGAACGAGGTACATCTTCCGACTACACTGCATACGCCGCATATCCGGGAGGAGTATCTTGATTTTATCCGAAGAACCGGAACAGATCGTTTCGGATTCAACATCGACTTCGGAACCTTCCAGACCAGAGCCGCAAAGGGAATGGAGGATATGCCGATGTTCCACTTTGACGATGTGAGCAGACCGGAAGAGATTGTTGAATTCCTGCCGTATTGCTGGACCTGCCATACAAAGTTTACCAATATGGATGAGAATTTCGAGGAAACGACAATCCCATACCGCGAGGTTATTAAGCTGATGATTGATCATGGCTGGGGCGGTTATCTCCTGTCAGAGTATGAAGGAGCTCTCAGGTTCAAGGCAGAAAACAGCGTTGAGGATTTTGCAAATGCGATGGAAGGCATTCCGAATCAGGTTCGCAGACATCAGATTATGATGAGAAATATTCTAGGGTATTGATCAGATATTTATTCACACAGAGATCATCTGAAACGAATAGGGTTTTATATCAAGGAGGTAAGACATGGTAGAATTTCAGTCAGTTCAGCAGCGCGGATTCCATAATTATTACGATGAGAAGGGCAATATTGCGGGGTTTGAATTTAAGTTTGTTCCGAGGTATTACAAGGGCCTCTGGTTCACGCAGTGCCGCTTTGGAAATGTTGAGGTAGACGGAGAAGTGTATGACAGAGATTCTCTTTCCATCATTTATGACGGAATCGCGTACAGCAGAGAAGAACTATTCGATCTGAAGAGATACTGGCAGTTCCGGACACCGATTATTGTCCGCGTTCCTAAAGAGGGAGGTTTGTCTGTAGGATATCACGATGTTGTGATGAACTTCGGCTGGGTATTGAATTACAACGGCGCTCTGGAGAAGGAAAAAGATGGCAGCGGCCTCGGAAATATGGCACATATGTTTGGCACAAAGAATGAGCGTCGTATGCTGCTTTGCCGTTGAATGAAGGACAAGAGGAAGGAGGCGTAATATGACAGAAATCAAAAAAGGACATCCGAGCAGAGGAATATCTGTTTACAGCTACCAGGCTCTGCTTGGGAGAACCATGACACTGGATGACGTATTTGAAGAGATGCATGATACCGGAGCAACCTGTTTCGAGTTTCTGACCAGTTATATTGAAGGGTACCCGAATCCGTCTCCGAAATGGGTGGATCACTACTGGATGCTCTGCGAAAAGTATCATATGCAGCCGGCTGAACTGGGGCACTGGTGCGAAACACATTTGCACCGCGGACCGAAGATGAGTGACGAGGAAATTGTAGAAGAATTGAAGCAGGATTTCCGCCTGGCAAATCTTCTTGGTTTCAAATCACTCAGAACGAAGATCACCTGCACAAATGTACTCTGTGATCCGGAGCCTGGATGGCAGTCTTATATAGAGAAGGCACTTCCATATGCGGAGAAGTACGACGTTTGCATGCAGAACGAGGTACATCTTCCGACTACACTGCATACGCCGCATATCCGGGAGGAGTATCTTGATTTTATCCGAAGAACCGGAACAGATCGTTTCGGATTCAACATCGACTTCGGAACCTTTCAGACCAGAGCGACAAAAGGTATGGAAGATAATCCGATGTTTCACTTCGATGATGTGAGCAAGCCGGAGGAAATCGTTGAATTCCTTCCCTACTGCTGGACCTGCCACACGAAGTTTACCTATATGGACGAAAACTGCGAGGAGACGACCATACCGTATCGCCAGATCATCAAGCTGATGATTGACAATGGCTGGAGCGGAAATCTCGTGTCCGAATACGAAGGTGTGCTTGCATACAATTCGGACAAGAATATTCAGGAGTTCGCGAAAGCAATGGTTGGCATCCCGGAACAGGTACGCCGGCATCAGATCATGATGAAGAATATTCTGGGCTACTGATATCAGCATCTGAAAACCTTCAAAAGTTTTTTCAGTCAGAGGATGATTCTGTACCGCTGCAATTGAGGAAGTTTAATTATTTGATACAAAAATAAAATGACAGCAAATGATACGCGCACAATATATGAAACATCATTAAAAAATAGTGAAATCGTTATAAAATATGGTGTGTTCATTCATGAAAATTATTGGAAAATAATAACATAGACAATAATTCAGTTCGTATTGGACAGGAGATACCTGCGTGCTGTACTGGAAGAATTTATGAAAAGAAGAGAGGAGATAACATGGAAGATATCAGAATTGCCATCATCGGACATGGCTTTATGGGACATGAGCATGAGAAAATGCTCAAGGATTTTCCGGGAATTAAGCTGATGGGATTTGCAGACAGAGATCCGAAGCAGCTGGAGGATGTATCAGAGGGACTGAAGAGATATGCAAGCAACGAAGAACTGCTCGCAGATCCGGATGTTGATGTGGTTCTGATTGCGGCCAATAATAATCAGCATAAGAAACTGGTGATCCAGGCAGCGAATGCCGGCAAGGATATCATCTGCGAGAAACCGGTTGCCATGAGCCTGGAGGAGCTGGATGAGATGGAAGCTGCTGTAAAGGCTAACGGAGTGAAGTTTACCGTTCATCACCAGAGAAGATTTGATCCGGATTTCCGCACCGCCAAGGCTGTATATGATTCAGGTACTCTCGGAGATGTATATGCCATCAAGAGTCAGCTGTACGGCTTCAACGGCAACATGCATGACTGGCATGTATTTGTCAGCGAGGGCGGCGGTATGCTGTATGACTGGGGCGTACACCTTCTGGATCAGGTATGCTGGATGTTCCCGGGTGCAAAACTGAAGTCGGTATTTGCGGACATTCGAAATGTCATCAATAAGGAGGTAGATGATTACTTCCAGATTATGATGCGTTTCGACAACAACGTTACGGCAACGGTAGAGTTGGGTACTTATTATCTTGCGGATAAGGTAAATGATAAGTGGTTTGAGCGCCACTGGTTCGTGGCAGGCAACAAAGGCACTGCTTATGTTGACGGATTCTTCCCGGAGGGAAAAATTGTGCGGACGACGCACCTTCTGACAAATGTCAGCGGACACCGGACGATGACTGCTGCCGGACCGACCAGATCGTTTGGACCGGCTCCGGAAGGCACGATCGTTACAGAGCCGCTTCCGGAAGTTCATACGGAGCACAGAAATTATTTTGAGAATTATGTGAAGGCATATCATGGGGAGGAGGAATTCCTGGTGAAGATTCCCGAGACCAGAAGAATTCTGAAGCTGATGAATGCTGTAAGAGAATCGGGAAGAACCGGAAAATCTATCGATTTTGAATGATATTTCACAGACAGGAGCCGCTGCCTCGCAAAAGAGGGGAAGCGGTTCTTTCCATATAGCAGTGATGAATTCTGTTCGCGGGGGAACCCGTTGTGGGTGAGAAATCATGAAACATGTGGCTTATGGAGAACGCGGCTGACAGGAGTAATTTTGAAAGATGCAGCTTATGGAGAACGCGGTTGACAGGGGGAATCATGAAACATGTGGCTTATATCGAGGATGAGAATCTTCATCATGTATTTACAGAGCGTATCATCCGACGGATTCGTGAGGTGACAGGCGCAGACTTTCTTACTGTGATTTCTGCAGGTGAGTTCTGCGCAAATGGTTTTCCAATCAAAATTCCGGAGAAGGTACGGGTGGAACAGATGGCACGGTGCGGCGCGGATCTGGTACTTGGGCTTCCTGTGATTTCTGCCCTTGGAGGGCAGGGAAAAAAATCTTTGCTTCTATGGCTTTGGTTCAGAAACTTCGTTCGGTGGATGCGGTAGCGGTTCCTGTGGTAATGATCGAAGGCGTGGGCAGGACTGAACTGGAGCAGAGACTGAGAAGCTATGCCATGACTCTTTTTCGGGAAAGTCGGGAATTTAAGGAGGAATTGATGCGGAATCTGAAGGAAAATGATGATTTTTCTGAGGCACAGAGAAACACCCTTCTTCTTCTGTGTCCGAATTCGGAGCAGATTCTGAAAAGTGATACAAACTGGCATGCGGTCCAGCTTCTGGATGCGATGCTGCAGCTTTATTATCAGCCGCGGATTGCCTTTATAGATGTGACGGAAGCGGTTGTGGACATGATGGCGGAAGTGATGGAGGCAGTTCTCGAGGACCATTTCAGACGGGAGCATGGCGCTTTAAATTCGATTCAAAGAGTTGGTGATCGCGTGACGGAAAGATTGGAAAATCTTCCGGATTTTCAAGTTATGATGTCGATTTTCGGTTCAAGGGAAGAAATAGTGAATCTGATCCGGGAGAAGCTGCCGATGCTTCTGCAGACATATGATTTTCCGACGGTTCTGAGTCATTTGTGTCAGTTTGATTCGCTTAAAGGAAAGAGAGCGGAGCTCAGACTGTATCTGACGCGGCTGATATTCAGAATCCGGCATGAAGACATGATGGTAGCCGGACTGTACAGCTACTGTCCCTATGGAAAAATTCTTTTCCTCAATCCGGAGCGTCCGAAGGAGGTAGATTCCCTGATCAGAAAATCCTGGGTGGACCTGACAGATGGGCCGGATGAAAAAGCAGATGCTTCCAGAAGGATATTTTATGAAATCGATCGGAGACAACAGGAGCTGCTTCAGGACTGAGAGAAGCAGCTCCTGTTGTCTTCCTTAAGCCAGCGGATGGCCGGCTCTATATTTTCTGACCAGAAGTTCCAGTCGTGACCGCCGTCTGCGGCGCAGAATTCACAAGGAAAGCCTGCCTGACGGGCATCCTTTGCAAAGGCGGCATTGGCCTGATAGAAAAAGTCCGACGGAGAGCAGGCCAGGTAAAAGGACGGGGAATGCGTCGGATCTCCGGAGGGCGTTCTGGCGATCGAAGACCGGAGCAATGCCTGAAGGCTGTAAGACGGATCCTTTGAATGATAGAATGCGGGAGGAAATGGTGCTCCCAGCACATGCATAAAGGAGGTTGCCTTGTAAAAATCAAGGGCTCCAGACAGAGAAATAACCTTAGAATACTGGTCCGGATTCCGCAGAGCTGCATAGCAGGCACCGTAGCCGCCCATGGAGTTTCCGCCGATGAAATTGTCGGAAGAGTTCCAGGAAAACGGAAAGATCAAGTGTGTATATTCGTAGAGCTCATGAGAGACAAAGCTATACACCGGGAGGCTGTCAGGAGCATCCAGATAGAACGTATTGCCCACAGACGGAAGCACAATTGCCAGATCACAGGCATCCGCCAGTTCCGCAATACGGGAGTTCTGGATCCAGTCATTGGCGCTTTCCATAGCACCGTGAAGCAGGTAGAGAACCTGAAAAGGACCGCTGTCGCCGTTCTGCTTCGCTTTCTGAAAAGGCCCGGGTTTGGACTTGGGAAGAAGGACGTGGAAGGTCACGGACGTCCCGAGAACTTTGGATGGGTATGTGCTGATGATATGATTCATGAAGATGCCACCTTTTTGGGTTGTGTTGAAGGTTTCAAAAATCTGTCCGGCGGGTAAGGATGCCGGAGGGGACAAATGCATGATAACATTATAGACGAAGGAATAAGGATATTCTATGTTTGTTTGTAAAAAAGTTATTATCCAGGTATTTGGGCATGTTATAAAAATTGCATCATGGAAGGAAGAAGTATGTTGAGGGTGATAATTGCGGATGATGAAAACCTGATTTGTCAGATGATCGTGAAAATGGTTGACTGGGCCGGGTTGGACATGAATGTGTGTGGAATTGCTCATGACGGTTTGACGGTATTACGGCTGATTCAGACAGAAAGGCCGGATATTGTAATTACTGATATTCGGATGCCTGGTATAGACGGTCTCGATATGATTCAAAAGGCGGAAGAAATTAATAAGCATGTCAGATTTCTGATCATTAGTGGGTACAGGAGTTTTGACTATGCTCATATGGCAATAAACCTTGGAGTTAGTCATTATCTTCTTAAGCCGATAGATCATGTTGAATTGGAGGACACATTAAAGCAATTATATTATGAAATAACTAAAGAGCAGGATGAAAAGAATGCAATTGAGGAGCTCAGGTATAAGTCACAGAATAATAAGACCCAACTACGACGGCATTTTTTAAATGATATCATTCATAAAAAAAATATTCATGATAATTCTCATGAATTTGATAATGATTTGGCTCAGAGGGGAACAGGTGTGACGACCGTCACGGTTGTACTTACTGCGAAATGTTGTGCCCGACGGGTGCAATTAAGCCGATGGTACCATATGAGGAAGCTGCGCCTGTCGGAATTGACCATGGATCAGAGCTTTTTTGTATGGTACTAGAAAAAGAGGAAAGAGAAGGAAAATTCAGACGTCTGACCCCTTTATCGGAAGTCGGAACAACAACCCCATATTATTCCGTTCATACTGGACATCCCAGGATCAGGCAGATTGATACAAAGAATGATAATTATGAGAAATAAACAGCGCAGGTGCCAGAACATATTAACGGATGGTCGTGTCTTTGCCTTCCATATATGTTGTGAATGATTTATTACGTTTTGCTGGTTATAATTGAATCATTTTATTTGACCTGATCCTGGGATATCATAAACTGTAATAGTCAATTTATTCTTCATTTCCGGTGAGTATGCGAGAATACAGAATTTGGGTGTAATGTTAATATGATAGGAGTACTGAGAGATGTACATACTAAAAAAGCGTGCGCTTGAAACTACTGCTAATCCGGAACATTCGAATTCACAAAATGGAAAGTGAGAAATCATATGAACATTCTTGGAATTTCATTTGGCAAAAAAAATGCAAACACGGACATTCTGGTCAAGGAAGCCCTCTACGGCTGCCGTGAGGCAGATGCGGATGCGGAGATCCGTTTTGTTAATACCTGCAATATGAACATTGGAAGGTGCAGGGGATGCGGGGCCTGCTCCACTGCGTTGGAAAAGGGAAAAGATAATGACTGCGTTTTCAAGGATGATTTTCAGGAACTGGAAAACCAGGTCCGCTGGGCAGATGCCATTATTCTTGGGGCTCCCGTCTATGTTCTGCAACCTGTGGGTCAGTTTAAAGATTTTGTAGATCGATTCTCTTGCAGACATGACTATTCGGCAATTACCTGGGTTCTGGACAAAAGAAGAAAGGGAGAAATGCCGGGTAATGCAGATGACTTCCCAATGGAACGGTTGAAGAAGAGAACAGTTTCTTATATTTCTGTAGGCGGGGCGTCAACAGAGAATTGGACATCCATGGGAACCGCGACGCTTCATTTGTTCGGATTCCCACCTATGATGAAGGTAATGGGAAATTACAATGCAAACTCCATGGGTACGATTGCAAATCCGTATCTTGACGATCAACTGATGAATGATATGCATGAAATGGGGAGACGGACGGTTCAGGGATACGATGATGACAGCGTAGAGTTCTTCCAGAGCACAGCCAAGCCGGCAGGGGTATGTCCGGTTTGCCATCAGAGAATCATCACCATTCTTCCGGGTACTACCCGTGTAGAATGCCCGATTTGTGGAATCGAGGGTGAGCTTTCCATCGAAAATGGCGCGGTTCATGTCGAATTTTCCAAGGAACAGCAGGAGCGGGCAAGAGGAACCTTCAAGGGACTTCGCGAGCACACCGTGGAAATTCAGGGCTTCGGAGCGATTTGTGCGCCGAAGATCATGAATAATAAAGAGAAGCTGGACAAACTGATGAAGGAAAGAATCCGGAATTTCGATACGGCTATTCAAAATAAGTAAAGATACAGGTACGGCTTGTCACAGGTGGCGCATGAGAAGAGATCCATGCAAAACCACGGTGACAAGCCGGTTTTTTAGGAATCTTTTATTCCGGATGTCGGTTTTGTGTCGAGATAGAGCCGACGGTATATTTCACTGAGCGTCAGTATAAATGTTTCAGAAAGAAGGACGCTTTCAATCAGATTCCGAATTAACAAAATCGTGGTATGGAATGGAAGTAATACACTCAAATACTTTTTTCACAATTGGACGCTGTGAACGGCTTTGAGCGATTATGTATCTGGTACATTGGGGTTCAGAGATCGGTATAAAGCATACTTGGGGTGGGGCGGGAGTTCTGGCAGGAGCCAGGGCGACACCGATTCCTGCGCGGCATTCCTGTAATTCATATATAACGCCAATTGAATAAAAAGAAACCTCAGGTAAGATTGAGGTGTCATCTGACCGGATGAAACACACAACAATCGAATCGGAGGTTTCACTATGAATACTAAACAGAATGAACGGATTTCTCAAGTCTCTTCGGATACTCTTGTTATCGGAGTCGATATCGGCGAGGAGAAGCACTACGCAAGGGCGTTTGATTACAGAGGTCTAGAGTTCTCAAGAAGAGCTCTTTCATTTAGCAACTCAGCTGCCGGATTCAACATATTTTACAAGTGGCTGGAAGAAATAAAAGAACGTACCAGAATGAAGAAGGTAATCATCGGCTGTGAGCCGACGGGGCACTACTGGTTCACATTTCAGAAGTTTCTCCATGATCACAAACTGAAACTGGTAGTTGTAAATCCGTACAGTGTTAACAGAAGCAAGGAACTTGATGATAACAGTCCTGAGAAGGACGACATCAAAGATCCCAAGACGATAGCCGGACTGGTAAGGGAAGGCAGATACAGTACAGCATATATACCGGAAGGTAACTATGCGGAGATCAGAGAAGCACAGGTGTGCCGGGATCAGATCATGAAACAGCACGTAAGACTATCGAATCAGATCCAGGCATGGCTGCAGCAGTACTTCCCGGAATATCTGGAAGTTTACAATAAGTTCGATGCAGAAAGCGGGTTTCTGGTACTTGAGAAGGTACCGCTTCCAGCAGACATCATAAAGCTTGGTGCAGAAGGGATAAAGCAGATCTGGAAGGACGCGAAGCTGCGCGGGAGATTAGGAATCAGCAGGGCACAGACCCTTATAGAAGCAGCGCAGGAAAGCGTCGGACTGCAAGGTGGAGAAGCAGCCAGGTTCCGTATCTGGGTGCTGATCAGCGATTACCGCAGGAAGCAGGAACAGCTTGAGCGGGTTGATGAAATTCTGCAGAAAAAGGTGATGTTAGTACCGAACGTGGAGAAACTGCTCGCCATAAAAGGAGTAGGGTTCAGCTCGGTTGCGGGTTTTATAGCAGAGGTAGGTGATATCGGACGTTTCACCGATCCGAAACAGATCCAGAAACTTGCGGGACTGGAGATTACAAAACTTAGTTCCGGTAAGCGGAAAGGCAAGCCTGGGATCAGCAAGCGCGGGAGGCGAAGACTGCGCAGGGTGATGTATGAAGCAGCAAGGGCGTTGATGATATGGGATCCAGCGTTCGGCGATCTGTTCCTGTATTATCGCAACAGGATGTGTCATCCGCTGGGTAGCATGCAGGCAAAGATAGCGGTGGAATGCAAGGCAATACGGGTGTTCTACGCGATCCTGAAGCATGGATGTGACTATGATCCGAAGAAGCTGCAGAAGGACATCATCAGGCCGGCAACGGCATAACAGCAACAAGTAAACAAACAGCACGAATGTAACAGGGAACGTCCGCCAGATGATCAATTGGCGCTGAATTACAGGAGCGCTCCCTACGAAGACAAAGCAGAGCGAAGCCGCTGAAGCATATCGTTTGGGGCAAGACCCCGTATAGGAGCAAGAGCGGCGCCCGAACTATGGACAGGCTGAACGAAGGAATTTGGGACATCAGCTGAGCAATGGATGATCCTGTTAGACATGAGAGGGTGACAGCTATAGGGAACCAAGGGGAACGATTCGCCTTCATAAAAAGGATGACGTTTTATTTCGTGAACCTCTATTCCTGGAAAAGCAGCACAGAGAAGCATCAGGATGCAGCTTTTCGCCCATACATTGTTTTGTCTGTAGTCCAAGAAACTTTATGACACTGCCAGAGATGGCTTGAAATCAGGCTTCTTTGGTAAATATGCATAAAAGAAAGTAGAGAGATAAAAAGATATGGTAATCGTATTAAATGATAACAGAGTAAAAGATGTAGCGGCATATATGCCTCTGGCAAAAGCATTTGCAGAAGATACAAAAACAGAAAAAGGCTGTATTGAAATGAATGTCGGAGTTGATCACAAAGTTCCAGGCAGAGTTATATTTGTATCAAAATGGGAAACGAAAGAAGATTTTATGAATAGTATTGACGGACCTGCTTTTCAGAAGCATATACCTATGATGGGACAGTACTATATCTCCGGACAGGATATTTTTCTGGAAGAATGTTAATGAAAAATCTGCCCCTTTTGGTTCGGCTGTGAAATGTGAAAAGTCTAGAACCAGTCTGACGGCAGATTTTTCGATTGGTTATTTAATGGTTAAAGCGGATCAGCTTAGGCGTCAGAAGAGATAAAAGGTTTATTATACAGTGATCCAAAATAAGTGATCCGGATGAAAAAGTCATAACTGGAAAGAAATTTTTGATTTCAAATTAAAAAGGCAAAGATAAGAGTTCTGAAAAAAGAAGGGTTCATGTCACGTGAAAGGAAGCAGCTGGTTTAATACAGTTTGTGGCACAACTTATCGTATGGGCGTTTACTTAACATGTAGACGTTCGGTTCCGGCAATCCGGAAGGGAGGAAGATCATGGGGTTTGCGATGAGAATGAATCTGAACGGATCGATTGTAAAGACTGATACCTTCAGAAACTATTATATTAACGGGAGAAAAAACGGTTTTGAATTTGATGTTCAGCTTGCCTATTATAGAGGACATTATCTCTCGGACATCGATTTGCTGGAAGTATGGTTGGATGGAGAGAAGATGCCACAAGAGGCAGTGACCTTTGAATTAAATGGAAAGGAAATGCCGGTTTACAAACTTTCTTATGCAGTTACAGAGTTTTGGAGCCAGGTGCAGCCGGCCAGGATTCGCGTTATCCGAAAAGGCGGCGTAGGAGATGGGAAGCATGAGCTGGATTTCCGTCTGATGCTTCGCGTTCCGTATATGCAAATCGGACCGGGACATGACTTTATGGCACTTGATTCGGGAGAAAAAGTTACTGTCAATGTAAAGGACCAGAAGGAAGGTGAGACAGAATGAGCCAGATGAAGCTGGGTGCAACCCTGTTTTGCTACGGAACAGAATATGCAAGATTTCAGTATGATTTTGAGGAATGCGTAAAGCAAGCGGCACTTGCAGGAGCATCGGGGTATGAGATCGTTGCGACGCAGATGATTCCTTCTTACCCGAATGTCAGTGATGAATTTCTGGGACTGGTTAACGATTTGAAACGTAAATACGGAATAGGTCCGGTGTCCTACGGAGCAAATAACGATAAAGGAATGCGGACAGACCGAAATCTGACGGATGATGAAATGCTGGCTGATGCAATCATCGATCTGAAATCGGCAAATAAGCTTGGATGTAAGGTCATGCGGGTTCAGTACATGATGAGCCCGGAGGCATTTGCCCGGCTTGCGCCATATGCGGAGCTCTTTGATGTACGATGCGGCATTGAGATTCACAACCCGGAGACACCGGGTTCGCCTGTGATGCAGAGATATCTGGATGTTATCAGACAGACCGGATCTAAATATCTGGGGTTTGTGCCGGATTTTGGATTTCTGGCAGTACATCCGAATCGTCCGCAATGGATCAAAGCCTTAAAAGCAGGAGTAAAGGAAGAGCATCTTCTGCTTGCCCAAAGGTTGCGTGAGAAAGGCGTGTCTCAGGAGACAGCGGTGAAAGAGGTTATGGCGGCCGGCGCCTCTGCAGCGATCATGCCTGCTCTTGCCGGTATGTGGGGATATGTTCAATTTCATGATGAGAGCGCACTCTCCGGTCTGCTTCAGGAGCTGAAAGACATTCTTCCGTACAGCGTGGAGTGTCATTGCAAATATCACTATCTTGATAAAGATTTCCAAGAGGCAAGCATTCCTTATGCCAGGATCTTTCCGGTGTTAAAAGATTCAGATTTTAACGGATATCTGATTTGTGAATACGAAGATGAACTTGGCTGCGGTGGGACTGAATATACAAAGAGAATGTTCCAGATGGAGAAAAGGCTGCTGGATTTGTAACGCGTTTGATATGGTGATACATAATCAGGGATTCGGATGAGGGAAGTATAGGAGAAAACACATTTTAAGTGATAGACAGTATAAGTGACAATACAGGAACGGCTTGTCACATGCAGCGCGTGAGAAAGATTCACGTAAACTGCTGGTGATAAGCCGTTCTTGTTTTTAAGAATTTTTTGTTCCGGATGCCGGTTTTGTGTCGAGATAGAGACGGCGGTAAATTTCACTGAGCGTCAGTATAAATGTTTCTGAAAGAAGGACACTTTCCAAGGCACTGGGAATATCCGCTCCATGAAACAGCTGCTGATCGACAAATTCTGCATACTGACTTTCTTTGGAATTGAGAAGGATCACGTAAGCGCCACTTTGTCGGATTTTTCGGAAGACAGGGGTCATATCCATAGTTTCCGCGTGTTCGATTGTCTGGCTGAAGACCACAGACCTGCTGGTCAATGTGCCTGCATAAAACATGATCTCGGGCGGCAACTCCGCTACACTGGTCTCAATTCCGGTCATGGCGAGGTTCTGCTGGAAGGAGTTGATGGCTGCTGTGTGATAGGGGAAGAAAAAACAAACCTTGTCAGCTTTGCGAATCCGTCGGGCCAATGCAGTGAGGGTATTCTCCTGAAATGTCTCCGGCATCAGTCTGTGTGCGTTTTCCAACTGCTCGGAGACCTTCTGGATAAATGCTCCGTTATCTTTCAGGCGAGAGGTGTCCATAAGGCGGTTGTAATAGGAATAGTGGTGTACCGCCTGCCTCAGTTCAAAGTGAAAATCCTGATAGTTTTCGTAGCCGAGCATGGACAGCATCCGCCGGATCGTAGTACGAGAGGAGTCGGTTAGATCAGCCAGCTCATAGATATTGGATTCTGCGGCTTCCGGAAGGTGCGTAAGAATATTTTTGATCACGCTTCGATAAGTGCTGTCCGGCATCAGGTGATCATACAATCCGATAAGATTCTGAAGTACATTCATGGCTTTACTCTTATAAAACATTATCCTGATAAGGGGAAATGCTTCTCTATTCCTTCTATTATGACAAATCTATTCCTACTTTGCCCCACTTAGGCAAAGAGTGCGATGTGGGTCGTGATTATTAACACTGTAATCATTTTATCAAAAAATTCCCAAAACACAACGATCAGGTTTCAAATCTGATACCAAAGCACCTTGAACGACACCTGTGAGCGGATTATGAAGCCGGAGAACCCTATATAGAACGCAGGCGGAGAGGACTTTCGATATACTTATATTCAAGAACAGAGCAGTGCTGCATCAGGATGAGTGAAAATTGGCGGGCAGAACTGCTGAAGACTGTTGAATGTAGGAGGAGGGTTTTCTATGAAACTGAGTTTATGTCTGGATTTGCTGTATCTTGAGATCGGCCCTACAGGCCCTGTATTTGCGGATACAGAAAAGCTGCTGGTGGGAATGGACCTCGCGAAGAAGACTGGCATTGATACCGTGGAATTCTGGGACTGGTACGGGAGAGACTGGAAACGTCTGCTTGAGAAGAAAAAGGAGCTTGGGCTGAACGTTTCTGCTATTTGCGCAAAAGACAGAGGAAATCTGGATGATCCGTCGAAACTGGACGAAGCGCTGGCCGGACTCAAGGAGACGCTTGAAGTTGCCAGGCAGTTTGAGTGTCCGAATGTCATTGTAACTGCCGGGGCCAATTCTGCAGTGGATCATGAGGAACACAAAAAGGCAATCATCGCAGGATTAAAAAAGATGGCTCCGCTTGCGGAAGAGGCCGGAATCACACTGATTCTGGAGCCGATTTCTGGGGAGTATTTTACCGATTCTGAGGAAGCCTTTGATATCATCCGGCAGGTTGAAAGTCCAAGGGTTCGTCTGCTCTATGATATCTTCCATTTTCAGTGCATGGAGGGCAATATCATCCAGACCGTCACGGAGAATATCGGGAAAATCGGCCACTTCCATGCGGCCTCTGTGCCAGGAAGAAATGAGATTACCAGAGGAGAGCTGAACTATCCGGCAGTCATTCACGCGATTCAGGAATCGGGATATCAGGGATGCTTTGGACTTGAGTACCTGCCGACGGCAGGCAAAGAGGAGAGTGTACTTGCCTGCAAGGCGCTTTTCGAAAAGAGTCTCTGAGCGCAGGCTGCAGATACTGTGGGACTATAGAACCACAGAGCTATAGAACCATAGAACGCAGGGCAAGATGAACAAAGAACGAGGTCAATCAGAACACGAAAATACAAGGAAATTAACAGGGAGGAAAAAGATGAAAACTTTGCACATTGCTATTATCGGTACCGGCGTCATTGCTACAACAAAACATATTCCGAATCTGATCAAGAGAGATGATGTAGAAATCACCGTGCTCTGTGATGTGGATACGGAGAAAGCACAGAAGGTAAAGGAAGAGTTTGGCCTTAACGGCGCTGTGATTACGCCGGACTGGAGAGAGGTGGTTCGCAGCAAGGATGTGGACGTGGTGCATGTGTGCACACCGAATCCACTCCATTATGAGATCACGATGGCGGCATTTGAGAACGGAAAACACGTTCACTGTGAAAAACCGATCGCGCTGAACTATCGGGATGCAAAGACCATGGCGGATACAGCGAAGGCAGCACATCTGAAGTTCACTACGGGTACTCAGTGGAGATACAATCCGGCACCGATGCGTATGAAACAGATGGTTAAGGACGGTGTATTCGGAGATATTTTTTACATCAAATCCCAGCAGCTTCGGCCCAGAAGGCTTCCTGCATATGGCGTGTATACGTCTAAGGAGCTGAACGGAGGTGGCGTTCTGATGGATGGCGGCCCTCATTCCATTGATCTTCCGATGTGGCTCACAGACAACTATGAAGTGGAAAGCGTGAGAGGCGTAACCTTTGATAAGATGAAGAATTTTCCGGAGGGAAATGACCTGGGTCCGTGGGATCCGAAACATTTTGATGTGGAGGACACCGCAATGGCCATGATCACGATGAAGAATGGTATGCTCATTTACATGGAAACAGCGTGGGCAAGCAATCTTATCCAGCCTGCCATGGGCGTGGTAGCTGAGATCTGCGGAAATAAGGCTGGCGCAGATATGGTCGGACCGGGATTCGAAGATCACGTTCGTCTCACAAGAGTAGTTGATGGAAAACTTACTACTACCACAGAGAAAATTGAAGAGAAAATGGATATGAATGCTTACGATATCAATCATTGGATTGACGCAATTCAGAGTGACGGAGATCCTGCCGTGCTTCCTGAGCAGGCGGTTACGGTAGTGCGTGTGGTAGAAGCTATCTACAAATCCGCAGCAACGGGTGAAACGATACATTTTTGATGGAAGAAAAATAATACTTCCCGGATAAAACGGGAGATTGGCAAGGTATTGGGGGAACTAATATGAAGGCAAAAAGGATTGTTGCGATAATAGCGGCTGCAGCAGCCGCAGTATCATTAGCGGGCTGCGGCTCCGCTTCCGGGAAAGCAGGAGGAAATGTAAAGTCAGGTTCGCAGACGGCATCTTCCGTTGTGGCGGATGAAAAATCGAACACAGGTGTAGAAGGTGTTCTGGACGCAAATGCAGATCCGAAAAATACGGAGACATCAGATGAAACGGTAACGGTTGCATTTTCGGCGGAGCCGTCTGGTCTTTGGGGAGCTGGAACCGGAAAAGTGGAGAACGAAGCACAGATTGTTGACGCTGCCATCATGGACGGTCTGGTATCGGTTGACAGAACCAGCGGTGAAGTAGTTCCCAGACTGGCAAAATCCTGGGACTGGGTGGACAGTACACACTGTAAATTTACTCTGCGTGATGATGTTACTATGACAGATGGTACGCCTCTTGTGGCTGACGATGTC
>OMUU01000099.1 GCA_900314295.1 uncultured Lachnospiraceae bacterium
TCGCTACCTTAGGACCGTTATAGTTACGGCCGCCGTTTACTGGGGCTTGGATTCAGAGCTTCGCTTGCGCTAACCCCTCCTCGTAACCTTCCAGCACCGGGCAGGCGTCAGCCCATATACCTCACCTTTCGGTTTCGCATAGACCTGTGTTTTTGCTAAACAGTTGCTTGAGCCTGTTCACTGCGGCCCTCTTTCAAGGGCACCCCTTCTCCCGAAGTTACGGGGTCATTTTGCCGAGTTCCTTAACAATGCTTCTTCCGTCGGCCTTAGGATTCTCTCCTCACCCACCTGTGTCGGTTTACGGTACGGGTATCATATGAACAATAGCGGCTTTTCTCGGTACATGGCTCACCGGCTTCCCTACTCTGTTTCGGTCCGCATCACAGTTCTGGCTTATGTGACGGATTTGCCATTCACACACCTCGCTGCTTGCACGCGGCTTTCCATTCCGCGCCCCGGCTCTCCACATACGTCCCCACAGTTCTGTCATATCATAGTGCAGGAATCTCAACCTGCTGTCCATCGACTACGACTTTCGTCCTCGCCTTAGGCCCCGACTTACCCAGGGAAGATCAGCTTTACCCTGGAAACCTTGGATATTCGGCCGAGAGGATTCCCACCTCTCTCTCGCTACTCATTCCGGCATTCTCTCTTCCATACCCTCCACAGCTCCTTCCGGTACTGCTTCGCCAGGTATGCAATGCTCCTCTACCAATGTATTTCTACATTCCCAGGCTTCGGTGTTGTGTTTCAGCCCCGGACATTTTCGGCGCAGGACCTCTCGACCAGTGAGCTATTACGCACTCTTTAAATGTGTGGCTGCTTCTGAGCCAACATCCTGGTTGTCTTGGAGATCCCACATCCTTTACCACTTAACACACACTTTGGGACCTTAGCCGTGGGTCTGGGCTCTTTCCCTTTTGACTGCCCAACTTATCTCGTGCAGTCTGACTCCCGATCATCATCTACATGGCATTCGGAGTTTGATATTCTTTGGTAAGCTTTGACGCCCCCGCGGAAATTCAGTGCTCTACCTCCATAAGGCATACAAGAGGACAGCCCTAAAGCTGTTTCGAGGAGAACCAGCTATCTCCGGGTTCGATTGGAATTTCTCCCCTACCCACAACTCATCGCCACCTTTTTCAACAGATGTGCGTTCGGCCCTCCACTGGCTCTTACGCCAGCTTCAGCCTGGTCATGGGTAGATCACCCGGTTTCGGGTCTGCCTGTACTGACTTATACCGCCCTATTAAGACTTGGTTTCCCTTCGGCTCCGGACCTTTAAGTCCTTAACCTCGCCAGCACCGGCAACTCGCCGGACCGTTCTACAAAAAGTACGCTGTCCACCGGTCATGTATCGGTGTCCAACAGTTTGAAGACACAGGGTTTCAGGTTCTCTTTCACTCCCCTCCCGGGGTTCTTTTCACCTTTCCTTCACAGTACTATACGCTATCGGTCACTGAGAGTATTTAGGCTTGGAGGGTGGTCCCTCCGGCTTCCCACAGGGTTTCCCGTGTCCCGTGGTACTCTGGTGCAGTCCTGCCCGCTTCCGGTTTCGCCTACGCGTCTCTCACGCTCTATGGATAAGTTTCCCAAACTTATTCGGCTGCCTTTTGCAGTGCTTTATGACTGTCCACAACCCCGGAGTGCATGCACTCCGGTTTGGCCTGTGTCCTGTTCGCTCGCCGCTACTTGGGACATCGAGTTTTCTTTCTTTTCCTCTGCCTACTTAGATGTTTCAGTTCAGCAGGTCTCCTTCCATACACTATGGATTCATGCATGGATGCATGAGGTTTGCTCATGCGGGTTTCCCCATTCGGACATCCACGGATCAATGACTATGTACGTCTCCCCGCGGCTTTTCGCAGTTAATCACGTCCTTCTTCGGCTCTCAGTGCCAAGGCATCCGCCCTGCGCCCTTTATGTTTGACCTATTGTAAAATGGCCGCGCCCTTAAGATCTTAGCGTAGATCTTACAAGGCACTCTCGGATCTCAGATCTCTCTGATCTCCGGTTTTGCATAAATTGCATTCGGATAACACTCCGGCAAAAGAATGTTATCCTTGAAACGTTTCTCGGAATCATTTCTGCTTCCTTGCAACGCCTCGGATGTCTTCCTATCTTCGTGAACAATTTCATGATCGTCCGCTTTTTCTCTTAGATAAGGTTCTTTTCAGAATCCTATCTATTAGAAGTTCTTTGCTTTCGATCTTTCGATTGTGCTTTGGATTTCTTTTTGGAATCGTTTGTGTATTCAGTTTTCAAGGTACGTATCTGGCTTTATCAGCCATACCAACCGAAAAAGAATAACCTTTTTCAGCTCGTATCACCGGTAAAGCATATGCTTTTCCAGCAATAAGCGGTTTCCCGCTCTCTTTTTGTAATCTTGTAAGGATGCTGGCGGCCGCCTATCTTTCCATACTGTCTCCGGCATAGTATTTTCGGCCGCCCGGGTCTTAACCGTCGTGTTCGGAATGGGAACGGGTGTCTCCCCCGGGCGCATCGCCACCAGCAAAGTTTGTTGTTTTTCGTGACTGGACCGCTCCGTGCTACGCACTCCCGCGGTCTCAGAAATCCATTCGCATTCCCGCGCTTTGCGCTCCATGCTCATGTATTTCTGTCGTCAGATGACGTCTCCGTCCTGCCCGCACAAGTGCGGCAGTCCGCATCCCTCCTCTGACTCGTCACTTTGACAACTCAACAGTAAAACACATCTCTTTACTCATTCTTCCGTTTTAGTTGGATTGATTCGGCTGCTGTTGAATTTTCAACCGCTTCCTACTTCTCCATACTTTCCTTAGAAAGGAGGTGATCCAGCCGCACCTTCCGATAC
>OMUU01000056.1 GCA_900314295.1 uncultured Lachnospiraceae bacterium
TTCCCTGGGAATTCCGGTGGAAGAATATGAAAAACTTGCCGGTGCGTTCAATCCGGCGGATTTTGATGCGGATCGTCTGGTGAAGCACGCGAAAGAAAAATGGGGAATGAAATACCTGGTCTTCACGTCGAAGCATCATGAGGGTTTTGCCATGTTCCATTCGGAGGCGAGCCCATACAACTCTGTGGATGCAGCACCTTGTCACAGGGATTTTGTAAAAGAACTGGCGGATGCATGTCACAGGTATGGGCTCAAATTCGGACTTTACTATTCTCAGGCACAGGATTGGCATGATCCGAATGGGTATGTTTCGCATTCAAATGGCACAGATCATATGTTGAAAGCGGACAACGAAAGCAAGGACTTCCAGTATTATCTGGATCATAAAGTGAAACCGCAGCTGAAGGAGATCCTGACACAATATGGAGAGATTGCCTTGATCTGGTTTGATACCCCGATGGGAATGTCGAAGGATCAAAGCAGACAGTTAGTGGACTTTGTGAAGTCAATTCAACCGGAATGTGTCATCAGCGGAAGAGTTGGAAATCAGCTGGGGGATTACATGACCACCGGCGATAATTTTCTTCCGCGTGTTGCCTACGAAGGCGACTGGGAGGACCCTGCAACGGTAAATGACACCTGGGGATTCAACAAGTATGATGAAAACTGGAAATCGCCGGAGGAAATCATCGAAAAGCTTGTGAAAATCGTTAGCCGGGGCGGAAATTATCTTTTGAATGTCGGGCCAAGGGCAGACGGACGTGTGCCGGAGAAATGTGTGGAGGTTCTGGATCGGGTAGGCGAGTATGTAAATGAAAATGCAGACTCGATATTTGGGACCCGTGCGCTTCCGTTCTATGCGTACGAGCTGGATGGGATAGAGCTAACCGGAAAACCGCACAAATTATTTCTCCATGTATTTAAACCGCATAAACGACTGGAACTTCTGAATTGCCATTTGACGCTGCGCAGAGCCTATCTGCTCAGGAATGAACGGGAGCTTGAGGCGAAGGTAGATGCGACATGCGAGGGAGACGGAGTGGTCATTGTTGAAATACCAGAGGATCTTCGCCCGGAGAAGGAATATTGCGTTTGCATCGAGATGGAGGAGGAAACTCCCTGTTTCGAGCCGTTAAGAGGCTGAGAAGACAGGATCGAGGACAGGGATGTTTTGAAAGCGAAAAGCTAATGCAATGAACATGCAGTTATTAATTTTATTCATTTAATTATGCAGGAAAAGGAGAAAAGAGTATGAAAAAGAGAATTGCAAGTGTTACCTTAGCTGCAGCATTGTTCACATCACTTCTTGCCGGGTGCGGCGGGACTGGATCGTCATCAAATTCCGTGAATGCGTCATCAACTGGTGCATCAGCATCAGGAAGTGGGACGGTGTCAGCGGCATCTGCGTCAGCAGTTGATACGGATGTTGAAAATCGGGAGTACAAGGATGTCAATATTACAATCTATACCCGAATGGATACCTCGACCAAGAAGGGTCAGTGGTTCACCCAGATGCTGGACGATTTCCAAAAGGAATATCCCGGAATCACTGTTGAGAATATTATGACTCCGACAGAGGCGGATTATCTGGATGCAGAAGCGGTCATGATGTCGGATCCTTCTTCCATGCCGAATATATTTGAGGAATATGGTGGTTCACGGGTTCTCGATTATATTCAGGCAGGAAATATCGTAAGTATGCAGCCATATTTTGACGCAGATCAGAAGTGGACATCAACGTTCAATAATACCGGATGGGGACTGGCGGATTTTTCGGATTATGGGATCGAGGGCTATTACGGAGTTCCGCAGAACGGATATTTTGTGACGCTGTACTATAATGAGGATCTTCTGAAACAGGGAGGCGTTGATCCTGCGTCGATCAAGAGCTGGGACGATCTGATGGATGCCTGCAAGACGCTGAAAAGCGCGGGGATTCAGCCCTTCGAGATGGGGGAAAAGGACAACTATCGATTTGGGCATCTTCATACCGTTCTGAATTATAAAACGTATGGATGCGATATTGCAAAAAAGCTTGGCAATGATGAGGTTTCGTATGACGGAGAAGAGGAAACCGCAATTTATCAGATGATGATCGATGCCTATGAGGAAGGGTATCTTGGGACAAACCTTCTTGGCATGGATGACGGTCAGGAACGTGAAATGTTCAATACCGGCAAGACGGCATTCTTGTTCATGGGATCCTGGTATGCTTCGGAATGTGAAGATGGCACACATGAGCTTTACAACAACAAGAAGATTCACGCCCTTGCGTTCCCGTATGTCAATGAAAAATATGCAGATAATGATATGGGCGGCGGAAATGAATGCTACTATGTAGCAAATACCGGCAACGAAGATGAAATCGCTGCTTCTGTTCTTCTTCTGAAATATATGACGAGTGTGGAACAGGTAAATAAGCTTCTGAAGGAATATCCCGAGATTTCCTGTGTAAACGGAACCGTTGAGATGAATAATTATCTTCTGAACGAGGTCATGGATATTATGCAGAACAGCAAAGAGATGCGCGGAGATATTGAGAATTATGATACGCAGCAGCACATGATCAATACCGTTCGCAATGCACTTCAGGGCATCCCGACCGGAATGACAGCAGAGGAAGTAGGTAAGAACATCATTGATACCAGCAAGCAATATGAGGGCTGACAGCAAAAAGCCGGGGCGCGTCTGAGGAACAATACAGGCGATTTTGGCTGAGGTTGGCTCTGTGCGGAGGAGGCGGACAGATGTTCCGCCTCTTCTGTATCCTTACAGTTTTGTCTGATGAGTGAAAGGGATGGTATAGAGATGTCGAAAATGTATAAGCGAAGAAGAACCGGTTCGCTTCTGATTCTGCTTCCGGGAATTCTGCTTACAATTATATTTGTGATTTATCCGGTAATTCGTACGGCGATCCTGTCGTTTGAAAGCTGGAACGGAGTGGCTAACGCTCCGAAACACTTTGTCGGTATTTCAAATTATATCTCGGTTTTTACAAGTCCGAAGTTCTGGCTCGGTATGCGGAATTCATTGTTTTTTATCATTGGTGGATTTGTGATTCTGATGCCGGCATCGTTTCTTATGGCTCTTCTTGTAACGTCTAAGGTTAAAGGGTCCGGATTTTTCCGTACGACGTTTCTGATTCCTGTCATGCTTGGGACGACTGCGGTTGGTCTGATGTGGACCTTTATGCTGAACCCTCAGTTTGGAATGGTTGGCAAGCTCGCCGAGATCTTCAGATCTGAGACCGTCCCCAATATCCTGGCAACACCCGTACAGAATACCTGGGCGGTGGTGCTTGTGAATGAGTGGATGTACGCGGGCTACAATATGTTAATTTTTGCCGCCGGGCTTGTGGCAATACCGGAAGATATTCACGACGCTTGCCGGATTGACGGTTGTACCGGTATCAAGAAGCTGTTTTATGTGACGATTCCGCTCTGTAAGAATATGTTCATGGTATTCTCAGTGACCTGTATTACGGGTTGTCTTAAGGTCTTCGATATTGTATGGGCGATGACCAGAGGAGGCCCGATGGATTCGAGCACGACACCGGCAATCCTTCTCTATACGGAAGGATTCCAGTTCAAGCTGATGGGCCGGAGCAGTGCGATCGCCATGATTCTTCTGATACTGGGACTGGTAATTTCCGTTGTGCTGAACAGCACTATTTTTAAACCGGATGAAAACCTGTGATGAGCCGAAGGGAGGGAAAATGTTATGCGTTATTCATCCAAGAAACGGGCACAGGGGGTTATCCTGCTGCTCATAGGAATTCTTCTTACAGTTATGTTTTTGTTTCCCCTGTTTATCACATTTTTGTCTTCGTTAAAGTCGAATTCGGATATTTTGCTCGGAATGCTTGAGCTTCCGAAGCAGTGGATGTTCAGCAACTATCCGGAGGCCGTGAAGACAGCAAACGCGTTAAATACCATTCTGCATTCACTAATCATCGCCATATCAACACTGGTGCTGACAATCGCAGTGGGTTTTCCCGCTGCCTACATTCTGGCGCGTAAAAGCTATAAATTTATCAAACCGGTTTACATTCTTTTCATGGCGGGTGTAATGGTCCCTGTGCACTGTACTCTGACATCAGTATCTGAGATGGCAAGTACGCTTGGTTTAAAAAATAGCTATATCTTTCTTGTTCTTCTATATGTTGCCTTCAATTTGTCGCAGGCGATCTTTCTTTTCACGAGCTATATTCGTGGACTGGATAAAGGACTGGATGAGGCGGCAAAAATTGACGGATGCTCGGAGATGCGTCTTATCTGGACGATTATTTTTCCCCTGTGCAAGCCGATCGTCGCGACAGAGGCGATACTGGTCTTTATCTTTGGATACAGTGAATTGATTTTCTCCCTTATCCTGTTGACAGACCAAAGGAAATATACGGTTTCAAGGGCGATGCTTAATTTCACGAGCAATTACACCACGAGCTACGGACCGCAGTTTGCTTTTGTGATCATGTCGATGATTCCGATGCTCGTCATCTATATCGTCCTTCACAAGCAGATACAGGAGGGCATGCTTTCTGGTGCCATCAAGGGTTAAAATTTTGGCTGTCGACAGATGTCTTTAAATAATTTATCGAAATGAGATTAAACCAAATGGTATAGAACTGTTCTGTAAGTGTGAATAAAATCAGGAGGATTGTGCATGAAATATGAGCCGACACGCGAATCGGTAACGAGCCATCCGGTTCCGCAATGGTATAATGACGCTAAGTTTGGTATCTTTATTCATTGGGGGTTATTCTCTGTTCCCGGATATGCCTATTCGGAGAAAGGAAAGAGCATCCGTGATATCCATAGCGAAACAGATGAATTTGAAGGGCAGAAATATAATCCTTATGCGGAATGGTACCTGAATTCATTGAGGATTGAGGGATCTCCGACACAGGATTATCATAAGAAGAATTATGGAGCAGATTTTTCTTATTTTGATTTCAAAAATACCTTTGCAAAAGAAAGCCGCAAGATGGATCCTCAGATATGGGCGGAGCTGTTCCGGAAATCAGGAGCAAGGTATGTGGTAATGGTTACAAAGCATCACGATGGATACTGTCTCTGGCCCAGTCGATACAAAAATCCGTACATAGCAGATTATCAGTCGGAGCGAGACCTGGTTGGAGAACTGACAGATGCGGTACGCGGCGAGGGGTTAAAGATGGGACTGTATTATTCCGGAATCTTTGACTGGTCGTTCAAGAAAAATCCTATGAATAGTCCTGCGAAATGGCTGGATCATTATCTGCCTTCCGATCAGTATGCGGAATATGCGTTCCATCAGACGGAGGAACTAATCGAGAGATATCATCCGTCTGTGTTGTGGAACGACATGGGTTTTCCACCGCAGTGTGATATCGACCGGTTGCTGGCGGATTACTATAATGCGGTTCCGGAAGGTGTAACAAACGAGCGATGGATACAGAGACATATTCCGAAGGGAATGAGTCTTGAGGAGTATGCAGATATGCTCGTGAAGCAAGGAGAAATTATGAGGCTGGACGATGGCGTCCACGGGGATTTCCTGGATCCGGAATATGTGGATGTAAATGGTATTCCTGACAAAAAATGGGAACAGACGAGGGGCATCGGCATGTCCTTCGGCTATAATCGATTTGAGGATCCGGCGAATTTTCTGAACGGAAAAGATCTTATTTTCATGTTGGCGGATACGGTCAGCAAGAATGGGAACCTGTTGATTAACGTCGGGCCGATGGCAGATGGAACAATTCAAAAAGCACAGGTCCAGCCGCTTCTGGAAACAGGAGAATGGCTCTCAGTAAATGGGGAGGCTATATACGGGACGACATGGTGCACGCCGCAGGCGGGAAAGACGGATACCGGAAAAGAGGTGCGTTATACGCGGAAGGGAAAGAGCGTTTACGCGATCATCATGGATGATGATCCTTCAGGAGAGATTTCCATCGATTCTGTGCCGTTTTCGGGGACAGGGAAGCTGAGTATCATCGGATGTGGGGCGAATATCGAAGGAAAGGTGGAAGCGTCTGTCTTGAAATGCAAGATTCCGGAAGGAGTTCAGGGGCCGGCGTATGTTATAAAAATAGAGTGACATAAAATTACACAGACCATTCCCATTGCAGAAGATGCATCAGAAGGAGTGGCCTGTGTTTTTTTTAGCGATGTTTTAAGGAAGAGGACACATTTTTATCAGGAGGTTAAGAGGATGGTTATCTGTAGGGCGGAAAATTATGATTCCATGAGTAGAAAAGCGGCGATTGTGATTGCTTCGCAAATTATCACGAAGCCGGACAGTGTTCTTGGACTGGCGACCGGTTCCACTCCGGTCGGAACCTATCGATATCTTACAGAATTTTCACGGAAGAGTGATCTTGACTGGTCCCGGATCACGACCTTCAATCTTGATGAGTATCAGGGTGTTTCCCCGGAGAATCCGCACAGCTATCATTATTTTATGAAGGCGAACCTTTTTGATCAGATCAATATCCAGAAGTCAAATACATATCTTCCGGATGGGATGGATCCAGATGCTCACAGAGCGTGTGAAAGATATGATACAATGATTCGTGAATCGGGCGGAATGGATCTTCAGCTTCTTGGGCTCGGAAGAAATGGCCACATCGGTTTCAATGAACCGGGAGGCTGCTTTGCGAAAGATACGCATTGCGTGAATCTTTCCCGGAGTACAATTGACGCAAACACGCGGTTTTTTGACAGTAGAGATGATGTTCCGAAGCGGGCATACACGATGGGAATTAACACGATTATGAGGGCAAAAAAGATTATTCTGCTTGTCAGTGGAAAGGAAAAGGCCGATATTTTACAGAAGGTAGTATGCGGGCCGGTTACACCGGAGGTTCCGGCTTCCATCCTGCAGATGCATGGAGATGTGACGGTGATTGCAGACAAAGAGGCGTTGTGCGAGGTGTGACCGGGATTGGCGATAAAAGGGCGTTGTGCGAGGCGTGACCGGGATTGCGGATAAAGAGATACCGTGCGGTATGTGACGGCAATTGCAGAAAAAGAGGCATTATGCCATATGGGATGGAAGAATGGATCGAATGAGCAGCATAATCAGGAATGTAAAGATCTTCCTGCCGGACAGGAGGTTCCACAGGGGAGCCATTGTCACGAAGGGGGATACCATAGACAGGGTGTATATACAGGGGGAGGATGACAGACGGTACGAAGTAAGCTCCGGAGGCTTACAGATCGTTGATCCCACCCCGGGAGGAGAGGATTTTGTCTTATCGGAGAGAGGGGATGCCCTTGACGGACAGGGAGCGTATGCGATCCCGGGTCTGATCGATCTCCATTTTCACGGCTGCCGCGGGTTTGATTTTTGTGATGATTCGATAAAAGCGATAGAAAAAATGGCGGAATACGAGGCGTCCGTAGGTGTCACGGCTATAGCTCCGGCGACAATGACGCTTCCTGTTCCGAAGCTGAACAGCATTCTGAGAACCGCCGCACGTTACCGGAAAGAGGGCTCTGTTGAGGGCAGGGCAAACCTTGTCGGCATAAATATGGAAGGCCCGTTTATCAGCCCGGTGAAGCGGGGAGCGCAGGACGCAAAATATATTATTCCGTGTGATACAGATATCTGCAGCGGCTTTCTGGATGCCTCAGAGGGACTGGTGAAGTTTATTGGGATAGCACCGGAGGCTTCGGAAAACGCGATTCCCTTCATCCGGGAGATGAGGGATCGCGTGCATGTGGCGCTTGCCCATACAAACGCGGATTATCAGACGGCCCTTGCGGCATTTGAGGCGGGAGCGGATCATTTGGTCCACATGTACAATGCGATGCCGCCGTTCGCACACCGGGAACCGGGAGTGATCGGAGCGGCGCTCGATTGTCCAAAGGTCATGTGCGAAATAATTTGTGACGGGGTTCATATTCATCCATCCGCGATCCGCGCGGCCTTTCGGATGATGGGAGAGGAACGGATGATTCTGATCAGCGACAGCATGAGAGGATGCGGCATGCCGGACGGCAGGTATACACTCGGGGGTCAGGAAGTTGAGGTGAGGGGGAGAAGGGCAACGCTTGTAAAGGACGGGTCGCTTGCAGGGTCCGTGACCAACCTTGCGGACTGTCTCCGGGTTGCTGTGCGGGAAGCAGGAATACCGCTTGAAACAGCCGTAAGCTGTGCAACGCGGAATCCGGCAAAGGCACTGGGTATTCTTGATCAATACGGCACTGTGGAAGCCGGAAAAAAGGCGGACGTAGTTCTTTTGAACAGGGAACTGGAAGTGCAGTCGGTAATCGTACATGGAAAATTGCGCAGAAGTTGAGAAAGAGAGTAACCGACGCGGCATAGGATATGAGTAGCGGGTGCAACAATAGGGTAAGATAGTTGACAAAAACTTTGTTCCATGGCAAATTGTATAACGTTAGTGTTCGGGACGCGGTATCTTCGAATGAAAGGGTAAGGGAATGGAAGCGGCTGTGAAGAGGGTGATGAAATGAAAGTAGAGGATTTTGATGGCGCGATTTTTGATCTGGACGGCACACTGCTGGATTCCATGGGAGTGTGGCGTCAGATTGATGTTGATTTCCTGGCGAAGAGGGAGGTCGAGGTGCCGGACGACTACCAGAAGGCCATTACACCTCTCGGTGCCCTGGAAGCTGCCAGATATACCATCAGAAGGTTTCATCTTGAAAATGATACGCCGGAAGGTCTGGTCCGCGAATGGCTGGACATGGCGCAGGAGGCGTACAGCAATCATCTTCCTCTGAAGCCCTATGCGCTGCGTTTTGTAAAATATCTGAAGGAATGCGGACTTCACATAGCGGTGGCTACATCCTCGGATGATGTTCTCGTCCGGCCCTGTCTGGAGAGAACCGGGCTTGCAGCGCTTCTCGATGATTACTGTACGGGAAATGATGTACAGCGGGGAAAGGGGTTTCCGGATATTTACCTGAAGGCTGCGTCGGCAATCGGGACAGATCCTTCGAAGACGGTGGTTTTCGAGGATATCGCGGAGGGACTGAAGGGTGCGAAGGCCGGAGGATTCTATACGGTTGGCGTATATGAAAAGGCGAATTACAGAATGCATTCGGAGATGATGGAAATTGCGGATGCATTTATCTATTCGTTCCGTGAATTGCTTCCGGATGATCAGATGGCAGAGGAATAACGAGAAGAGGTATGTGTGAGCATGACCTGTCTATCGTATGGCCGCTTGTCATAGAGAATATCGCATGGATATATTGGACTGTGCGGTGTAAGGAATGGAGTTTGTAAATGTCAAAAAACGATAATTATAACGCGTCGAGTATACATGTGCTTGAGGGACTGGACGCAGTCCGGATGCGTCCCGGAATGTATATCGGAAGTACCGGGCGGAAGGGACTGAATCATCTGATCTATGAGATCGTGGATAACTCTGTGGATGAGCATCTGGCAGGGTTCTGCTCGAAAATCGATGTCGTGCTTGAAGCGGATGGTTCGTGTACGGTAAGTGACAACGGACGCGGGATTCCGGTCGGGATGCATGAGAAGGGAATGCCGGCAGAGCGTCTGGTGCTGACGACGCTGCACGCGGGAGGCAAGTTTGACAATGAAGTGTACAAGACGTCCGGCGGCCTTCACGGCGTCGGGTCTTCTGTCGTTAACGCGCTTTCCGTATATATGGACGTTCAGATCAGTCGTGACGGATATATCTGGCACGACCGCTTTGAACGGGGGAAACCTGTGATGGAGCTCGATGGCAGCGGACTGCTCCCAAAACTCGGTAAGACGAAAGAGACCGGAACGAGAATTAATTTTCTTCCGGATGGAGAGATCTTTGAAAAAACAAAATTTTCCGCCGAGGACCTGAAAAGCCGTCTTCATGAGACGACATATCTGAATCCAAGCCTGGTCATAAACTTCGAGGACAAGAGGGACGGCAAGGATGAAAGAATCACATTCTCTGAGCCGGAAGGTATTGTCGGATTTGTAAAGGAACTCAATAAGAGCGAAGAGACGCTTCATGACCCGGTGTATTTCAAGGGTGAGGCAGACGGGATACAGGTTGAGGTAGCGTTTCAGTATATCCGCGCGTTCCAGGAAAATGTTCTTGGATTCTGCAACAATATTTTCAACTCGGAGGGCGGAACTCATATCACCGGATTCAAGACACAGTTTACGCTTACGATGAACAGCTACGCCAGAGAAATCGGCGTTTTGAAGGATAAGGACGCGAACTTCACCGGAGCGGATATCCGGAACGGCATGACGGCGGTGGTTTCCGTAAAGCATCCGGATCCCAGATTCGAGGGACAGACCAAGACAAAGCTCGACAATCCCGATGCGGCGAAGGCGGTCAGCAAGGTGACCGGCGAGGAAGTGGTGCGCTATTTCGACCGGAATCTTCCGGTGCTGAAGACGATTCTGGAATGTGCCGAGCGTTCGGCAAAGATCCGGCGCACAGAGGAAAAAGCAAAGACAAACATGCTGACGAAGCAGAAATATTCGTTCGACTCCAACGGAAAGCTGGCAAACTGCGAGAGCAGAGATGCTTCAAAGTGCGAGATTTTCATTGTCGAGGGAGATTCTGCCGGCGGCTCCGCCAAGATGGCAAGAAACCGGAACTTCCAGGCGATTTTTCCAATCCGGGGCAAGATCCTGAACGTGGAGAAGGCCACGATGGATAAGGTGCTGGCGAATGCGGAGATCAAGGGAATGATCAATGCGTTTGGCTGCGGTTTTTCAGAAGGCTACGGCAATGATTTCGACATCACGAAGCTTCGGTATGACAAGATTATTATTATGGCCGATGCGGATGTGGACGGAGCGCATATTTCGACCCTGCTTCTGACGCTGTTCTACCGGTTTATGCCGGAGCTGATTTATCAGGGGCATGTCTATATAGCGATGCCTCCCCTGTACAAGACCATTCCGTCCAAAGGAGAGGGAGAGTATCTGTACGATGACAAGGCGCTTGAGAAGTACAGAAAAAATCATGCAGGCGAGAAGTTTACCCTGCAGAGATATAAAGGACTTGGCGAGATGGATCCCCAGCAGCTTTGGGATACAACGTTAAATCCGGAAACCCGCCGGATGCGCCGCGTGGAGATTGAAGACGCACGCATGGCATCTGAGACCACGGAGATTCTGATGGGCACGAATGTCCAGCCGAGAAAGAAGTTCATCTATGATCATGCGACCGACGCAGAGCTTGATGTATAAATGAAGCCGAACGCTTCACGCGGGAGGAGCCTGTGAGCAAAGCCGGACGCTTCATGCGGGAGGGCCTGTGAGCGAAGCCGGACGCTTCACGCGGGAGGGCCTGTGAGCGAAGCCGGACGTATCAACGAGATTAGGTTGCAATCGAAGTCGGATGCATCAGCGGGAAGAGAGAACGTCGGATCCGGATGCATAAGGGAGAAGAGTAGGAAATGGAAGAAATCATAAGAACCGAATATTCGGAACTGATGCAGAAATCGTATATTGATTATGCGATGAGTGTCATCGTTGCCAGAGCGCTCCCGGATGTACGGGACGGGCTAAAGCCGGTACAGAGAAGAGTGCTTTACGATATGATGGAGCTGGGTACGTACTACGACCGGGCCTATCGAAAGTCTGCCCGTATCGTCGGCGACACGATGGGTAAATATCATCCGCACGGAGACAGCTCAATCTATGAATCGCTGGTTGTCATGGCGCAGGATTTCAAAAAAGGACAGGTGCTGGTAGACGGCCATGGTAATTTCGGCTCCATTGAGGGAGACGGAGCGGCTGCCATGCGATATACAGAAGCGCGGCTGGCAAAGATTGCGCAGGAAGTATATCTGAAGGATCTCGACAAGGATATCGTCAACTTTGTGCCGAACTTTGATGAGACGGAAAAAGAGCCGGAGGTGCTTCCGGTACGGATTCCCAATATTCTGGTCAACGGATCGGATGGAATCGCCGTAGGTATGGCGACCAGTATTCCCCCGCATAATCTGGGGGAGGTGATTGATGCCGCAAAGGCATACATCCGGAACAATAAACTCACCAGTACACAGCTGATGAAGTACATCAAGGGCCCGGATTTTCCGACCGGTGGAATTGTCGTCAATCAGAGCGATCTGGCCGGGATCTATGAGACCGGAACCGGAAAAATCAAGATTCGCGGCAAGGTTGAAGTGGAGAAGGGCAAGAACGGGAAACAGCTTCTCGTTGTGACCGAGATCCCTTATACGATGATCGGCGCGAATATCGGAAAGTTCCTGATGGATGTGGCGGACCTTGTAGAGAGCAGGCAGGCGCCGGAAATTACCGATATTTCCAACCAGTCCTCTAAGGACGGTATTCGCATTGTACTGGAGCTTAAAAAAGGCGCCGATGTGGAGCGGCTGAAGAACCTCCTTTACAAGAAGACCAGGCTGGAGGATACCTTCGGTGTCAATATGCTTGCGGTTGCCGGGGGAAAACCGGAGACCATGAGCCTGAAAAAGATTCTGGACAACTTTGTGGATTTTCAGTTTGATCTCACCACCAGAAAATACCGTAAGCTCCTGTCCAGGGAGATGGAAAAGAAGGAGATCCAGGAGGGCCTTATTAAGGCGGTCGATGTCATCGATCTGATCATTGAGATCCTCCGGGGAAGTAAGAATCAGAAGATGGCCAAGGACTGTCTGACGATGGGAGTGACGGATGGAATTCAGTTCCGGCACAAGAACAGCGAGAAGCAGGCAAGGCAGCTTTGCTTTACGCAGCGGCAGGCGCAGGCTATTCTGGACATGCGTCTGGCGAAGCTGATCGGTCTGGAGCTGGAGGCTCTGTATAAAGAGAATGAGGAGACCATCGAGAAGATCGCGCGTTATGAGAAAATATTGAATGACTACGACACGATGGCGGATGTGATTCTGGATGATCTGACGGCGATCCGAAAGGAATATGCTCGTCCGAGAAGAACCTTTATCACAAACGCAGAAGAGGTTGTTCTGGAGGAGCCGGAGGAAGAAGAGACGGAGATGGTCTTTCTTATGGATCGTTTCGGATACGCCAGAACCATCGACGTGTCTGTCTATGAGCGCAACCGCGAGGCTGCCGATGCGGAGAGCCGGTATCTGTTCCGGTGTATGAGCACCGACAAGATCTGCATTTTCACGGATCAGGGTGTGATGCATACCATCAAGGTGAAGGATGTTCCGTTTACTAAGTTCCGGGATAAAGGGACGCCGATCGATAATCTGTGTAATTATTCAACGGAGAGCGAACGGGTGATTTTTGCCGCTTCTATGACCGATGTGATCAGCCGGAAGCTGATTTTTGTGACCGGAAGCGGCATGGCAAAAGTCACCGACGGAAGTGAATTCAACGTCACAAGGCGGTCCATTGCCGCGACAAAGCTTGCCGATGAGGACGACCGGGCTGTATTTCTCGGCTATGCGGACTCCGGTGATTATCTGGTTCTGCAGAGCCGGGACGGGTATTTCCTCAGAATTTCCATGGCAGAGATTCCGGAAAAGAAGAAAGGCGCTCTGGGCGTGCGTGCGATGAAGCTGGGAGACGGCGATGCGGTGGAACAGTGCTATCTGGTAGAACCGAGGAATGAATTTGACATTGAATACCGGGGCAAGAAGATTTCACTGAACAAAATCCGTCTGATGAAGAGGGACAGCAAGGGAACCCGAGTCAAGGTGTAAGGAGGGAAAAGCATAAAGATTCGACCGCCTTATAGGGAGTTCCGAACCTGCCGCGTTTCGGATTAAGAAAGCTAGATGAATGGCAATATTTGGCGAATAAAATGCAAATATTGTCTTTACAAATAATTAGCCAAATTCTAAAATGTAGCGTGCTACACAATAAATGTAGCACGCTACATTTATGCGCCGAAGTTGTCATTTGTCGAAGCTGCCATTTGTCAGTGGACAGGGAAATAACAAGCTGAGCCGCGACAATGGTAAATACAACGAGGCCAAGTAAAGGAATCAGCCCTGGAAAATAAACAAGCATAGGATATTTTGACCCACAAACTGTATAGGTCAAAGGAAAGGGAGCATTCGTAGGCAGATGTGTCTGGAAGAATTGAATGCAAAGGAAGAAAAAACAGAATCTGTGATACCGCTTCTTTTGCTTAAGATCAGCAAGCGTTTGAAGGCAAAGGGGGACAAGGATCTGGAGGAATGGGGGCTTACGCTTTCTCAGATTCGTGTTCTTCATGTGATCGGGGATCATGGAGGCAGCGTTGCGCAGAAAGAACTGGAGCGTATTCTTGAGGTTTCCCATCCGACGGTGGTGGGTCTGGTTTCAAGAATGCAGAAGAATGGCTTTGTCAATGTTTCTGTTGATACCAAAGACCACAGGAATAAGATCGTCTCTTTTGCTGATAAAGCGTTCCGGCATAAGGTGAGCATGCGCTGGAAGCATCTGGAGATGGATGAGCATCTGTTCCGGGGTATGACGGAGGAGGAGATCAGCCAGGCCGAAATGCTGCTTCGCAAGATGTACCGCAATGTCCAGGACTGGGATGAGGGGAGCGAATGAGAGAATGCCTGGAAGAAAGATAAAGATCACAGGGATTTCGGTGTCTGAGAACAGATGGGACAGGATCTCTGTTTGCAATAGATATTTAAGTAGAAAGAGAGGATTTACAGGTGCTGAAAACATTAATGAAAAGTCTGAGAGAGTATAAGACTCCCTCGCTGCTTTCACCGCTGTTTGTTACCTTCGAGGTTATTCTGGAATGTATCATTCCGCTGGTGATGGCTTCTTTGATTGACCACATGAAGGGTGCTACTCTGACGCCTGTGTTTCAGGACGGCGTTGTCCTGATTATTCTGGCAATGGCCTCCCTGTACTGCGGACGCAGAGCGGCTATTGAGGCGGCAAAAGGATCTGCCGGTTTTGCGAAGAATCTTCGGCAGGACCTATATTTTAACATTCAGTCCTTCTCCTTTGCGGATGTAGACAAGTTCTCCACATCGTCGCTTGTAACTCGTATGACAACGGACGTAACGAACGTTCAGACTGCTTTTCAGATGGTTATCCGCGGCGCGGTACGGACGCCTTTGATGATCATCTTTTCCATTGTGATGTCACTTACGATCAATGTACGCATGGCGTTGATTTTTATAGCGGTCATTCCTTTCCTCGCGGTGGTTCTGTTTGGCATTGTTCTTTATATTCATCCGGTTTTTGTCAGGATCTTCAAGAAATATGATGCCATGAACAATTCCGTGCAGGAAAATGTGGGCGGAATCCGCGTGGTAAAATCGTTTGTCCGGGAGGATTACGAAAAAGAGAAGTTCCATAAGAGATCGGAGGATGTCTGCAAGGATTTCACTTTTGCCGAGAAGGTTCTTGCGTGGAACAATCCGACGATGGTCTTCAGCATCAGTCTTACCATGGTGCTGGTGAGCTTTATTGGTGCCCGGATCATTATTACCACCAAGGGATCCTCCCTGAGCACCGGCCAGTTATCTTCTCTGATCACATATGGAATCCAGATCCTGATTGCGATGATGATGCTGTCCATGGTTTTTGTCCTGATTATTATCTCGCAGGAGTCTGCCAACCGAATCGTCGAGGTGCTGGAATACCAGAGTACCCTGACCTCTCCGGAGAATGGAAAGACCGAGATTGCAGACGGATCTGTGGAATTTGACAATGTTTCCTTTAAGTACTCCGAGAGGAGCAAGAGATATGCACTGTCCGATGTAAACCTGCAGATTCCTTCCGGTTCCTCTCTGGGAATCATCGGAGGAACCGGTTCCTCGAAGACCACATTAATTCAGCTGATTTCCAGACTGTATGATGTGACAGAAGGAGTGGTGAAGGTCGGCGGTACAGATGTGCGTCAGTACGACCTGGACACGCTGCGCAATCAGGTGGCAGTTGTGCTTCAGAAGAATGTCCTCTTCTCAGGTACGATCAAGGACAATATGCGATGGGGAGACAAAAACGCGACAGACGAGCAGATCGAGCACGCGTGCAAGCTGGCGCAGGCCGACGAATTTATTCAGCTGTTCCCGCAGAAATATGATACCTATATCGAGCAGGGCGGAAGCAATGTATCCGGTGGTCAGAAGCAGCGTCTCTGTATTGCAAGAGCACTTCTGAAGAAGCCGAAGATTCTGATTCTGGATGACTCGACATCTGCGGTAGACACAAAGACCGATGCGCTGATCCGGAGGGCTTTTCGGGAGGAAATTCCGGACACGACGAGAATCATCATCGCGCAGCGTATTTCTTCTGTTCAGGATTGTGACAACATCATCGTGCTGGACGGCGGAAGGATCGTGGAGCAGGGCAATCACGATCAGCTGATCGCGGCTAATGGAATATATAAGGAAATTTATGAATCACAGACCACAAGAAAGGAGGAAAACTGATATGCCGAGAGGAAAAGCAAAGATCACACCGGTCAAAAAAGGAACGGCCGGTCGTCTGTTTAAATACATTTTTTCCCATTACAAAGCGAGAATGATCCTTGTCATGATCTGTATCGTTATCGCGGGCGTTTCTTCTACCGGCGCTACGTTCTTTCTGCAGCGTCTGATTGATGATGTCATCACACCGGGCATGAAGACCGGACTTTCTGCGGTATGGCCGAAGCTTGTCCGCACGGTTGCTGCGATGGCGGTCATCTACGGCACCGGAGTTGTTGCATCTTTTCTCTATACGAGAAGCATGGCGACGGTAACGCAGGGAACGCTCATGAACTTCCGTAATGATATGTTCGATAAGATGCAGTCGCTGCCGATCAAATATTTTGACACGCATGCGCACGGCGATATCATGAGCACCTATACAAATGATACCGATGCCATCCGTCAGCTGATCGGACAGAGTTTGCCGATGGTTACGCAGTCGGCTCTTACCATTGCGGCGATTGCTTTCATGATGCTGTATTACAGCTTCTGGCTTTCGCTTCTGGTCGCTCTTTCCATTGTCCTGATGCTCCGCGTGGCAAAAAAATATGCAACTGCTTCTTCGAAATACATGATGCGTCAGCAGATTTCTCTGGCAAAGGAAGAGGGATTTGTTGAGGAAATGATGGAAGGAACCAAGGTTATCAAGGTCTTCTGTCATGAAGGGGAGAGCAAAAAGGATTTCCAGAAGATTAATGAGCAGCTTTTTGAGGACAGCAATGAGGCAAATAAGGCGGGAAATGTACTGATGCCGATTCTGTCCAATATGGGCAACCTCATGTATGTTTTGATCGCCTTTGTCGGTGCGATCATGGTATTTGAGGGCGCCACAAACGTCGGATTTTCCGGCTTCGGACTGATGACGGCAGGTATCATCATTTCCTATCTCGGTATGGCTCGTCAGCTGTCACAGACAATCGGGCAGATTTCCATGCAGGTGCCGATGATTGCCATGGGTATCGCGGGTGCCGGCCGTGTGTTTGAACTGATCGACCAGGAACCGGAAAAGGATGACGGCTATGTGACACTTGTCAGATGCAGAAAAGGAGAAGATGGTTCACTCGTTGAGACCAGGGAGAAAACCAATCTCTGGGCCTGGAAGCATTTTCACAAGGCGGACGGCACGACGACCTACACGTTGCTGAGAGGCGATATCGAGATGGAGCACGTGGATTTTGGCTACACGCCGGAGAAACAGGTGCTGTATGACGTATCGCTTTACGCAAAGCCCGGACAGAAAATCGCCTTTGTTGGAGCGACCGGAGCCGGCAAGACAACGATTACGAACCTGATCAACCGTTTCTATGATATTCCGGACGGAAAGATCCGGTACGACGGCATTAACATCAACAAAATCCGGAAACCGGATCTCCGTCATTCTCTCGGAATCGTGCTGCAGGACGTAAATCTGTTCACCGGTACGGTTATGGACAATATCCGTTACGGAAGGCTGGATGCTACCGATGAAGAGTGTATCGCAGCGGCAAAGCTGGCCAACGCCGATGACTTTATCACAAGACTTCCCGATGGATATGATACAATGCTGACTGCAAACGGCGCGCAGCTTTCACAGGGACAGAGACAGTTGATTTCTATTGCGAGAGCCGCCGTGGCGGATCCGCCGGCCATGATTCTGGACGAGGCGACTTCCTCCATCGATACGAGAACGGAAGCACTTGTCCAGAAGGGTATGGATAACCTGATGAAGGGCAGGACGGTCTTCGTCATTGCGCACAGACTGTCCACCGTACGGAACAGCGACGCGATCATGGTTCTGGATCACGGACACATCATCGAGCGCGGAACGCACGAGCAGCTGCTCGAGCAGAAGGGAACGTACTATCAGCTCTATACCGGAGCGTTTGAACTGGAGTAAGTGTTTACGGGAAATTAGAAAGGCAAAGGTACTGTAAAATCTTTGCCTTTTTGTAACGTGCGACGAGTCTGTCTGCGTTTTCGAAGAGCTTTTTTGAGTATTCTGTATAAGCTTACGCGTCACTTCGCTGCTTCGCAGCTTTCGTGCCGCTAACAGGCATTCGCATTCTCGCGGTGCTTCACACCGCTCCATGCTCATACCTGTTGCCTTCGAAATCGCATCCGGTCTCTTCCGCGCGCTTCACGACAGGCGAGCCCGTCTGCGTTTTCGAAGAGCTTTTCTGAGTATTCTGTATAAGCTTACGCGTCACTTCGCTGCTTCGCAGCTTTCGTGCCGCTAACAGGCATTCGCATTCTCGCGGTGCTTCACACCGCTCCATGCTCATACCTGTTGCCTTCGAAATCGCATCCAGTCTCTTCCGCGCGCTTCGCGTGCGACGAGCCCGTCTGCGTTTTCGAAGAGCTTATACAGAAAAAAAGCAGTTGAATTTTGTGGGAAAGTATGTATAATAGTGGTTGTGCCACTTTTGTGTGGACATGCCGGAATAGCTCAGCAGGTAGAGCACTTCACTCGTAATGAAGGGGTCATCGGTTCGAATCCGACTTCCGGCTTATACAGGCGATTAATTCAGGCGATGCAGCCATGAGTTAATCGCTTTTTTACAATCTGCCGGCTGCGCGCCGGTGCCGGACAGGATATACGAGGACAGGAATACCAGGGAGGATTTGAGTCTATGAGCTTTACAGCAACAGAACAGGATGCCAAGATCAGAGAACTGGTTGAGTTTAGCCGAAGATCCGGAAAGATCGATCTGAGCCTGTATCAGGAATATGACGTCAAGAGGGGTCTCAGAGACAATACCGGAAAGGGTGTGCTGACCGGCCTCACAGAGATTTCCGATGTCATGGGAACAACATTGAATGATGAGGGGGAATCGGTACCTGCCGAGGGGCGTCTGTATTATCAGGGCTATAACGTCAACGATCTGGTGAACGGAATGCGCAACCGGCGCTTCGGCTTTGAGGAGATCACATATCTACTTCTGTTCGGATCGCTTCCGACTGCGAAGCAGCTGAATGATTTTATAGAGATTCTCAGCAGCTTCCGGGAGCTTCCGGAGGAGTTCACAAGGGACGTTATCATGAAGGCGCCGAGCTACAACATGATGAATTCTCTGCAGAAGTGCATTCTGACGCTTTACTCGTACGACGGGCATGCAGACGATATTTCCATTCCGAATATTCTGCGGCAGGCACTCTCTATGATCGCAAAGATGCCGCTTCTGGCTGTATACAGTTATCACACGCACAGGCATTATCATCTGGGCCAGAACCTGATTATCCGGAATCCGAAGCCGGAGCTCTCGCTCGCTGAGAATCTGCTTCAGATGCTGCATCCGGATGGCCAGTATACACAGCTGGAGGCGAAGGTGCTGGATACGGCTTTGATCCTTCACGCCGAGCATGGCGGTGGAAACAATTCGACCTTTACGACGCACGTGGTTTCATCGACCGGAACCGACAGCTATTCTGCTGTGGCGGCTTCTCTGGGTTCACTGAAGGGACCGAAACACGGCGGAGCGAACCTGAAGGTTCTGCAGATGTTTGAGGACATCAAGGAGAACGTTCATAACTGGGACAACGAGGATGAAATCCGTGCTTACCTGAATAAGATTCTTGACCGGGAGGCCTTTGATCACGCGGGACTGATCTACGGTATGGGACATGCGGTTTACACCCTTTCGGATCCAAGGTGTGTCATTCTGAAGGAATATGCGAAGAAGCTCTCGATTGAGAAGGATATGGAGGACGAATTTCACCTCTATGAAAATGTGGAGAGGATCGGAAAGGAGTGCATGATTCACAAGCGCCGTCTCGTTAAGCCGATCTGCGCAAATGTAGACTTCTACAGCGGGTTTGTGTATTCCATGCTTGATTTCCCAAGAGAACTCTTTACTCCTTTGTTTGCGATTGCGCGTATCTCCGGATGGTCCGCTCATCGGATCGAGGAAATGGTCAATGGAGGCAAAATTATCCGTCCGGCATACAAGTATGTCGGTCATCACAGAAGATATATTCAGCTGGAAAACCGGGAGGACTGACAGCAGAGAATTGTATTTACGCGAACAGTGAGCCGCAGCCGGATGCGAAGTATTTGTGTGCGGCGAGCGTTGCGATAGCGAGATAAAACCCGCACAGCGCATTTTATCTCGTTTGCAAAATTACCGCGGATGTTGCATTTCATGGTGCAGCATCCTTTTTTTCGCGAAAAGTGGGCTACAGCTGAATGCGAAGTATTCGAAGAATTCTGGAAAGAGGGCTGGATATAGGCGACAAATATAGAAAAATAAATAAAAATTTATAATACTATGTACCAAGGTAAGAATCAATAGCCAATTATTCCGCATATATCCGATTTTCCGTACTACAAAGCCCCGTTTTGCTCAGACATAATGAAATTGTACCAAGTGGATAGAAATACTGCGCAGCTTTTGGGTAGGGGCTTTGATGGCGGAGAAAAAACTATGAAAAAGAATACGATGATGAAAAGAACATATGCAACACTGGCACTTGCCGGCATCCTTGCGGTCAGTGCAGGCTTGTCTGGATGCGCGGAAGACACCACGGGGTCGGAAGCCGGGGATACGAAAAGGACATACAACGTCGGAACATCGGAGAGCAGTGAAGGGTATTTCGATGCGTCTGCGGAGGGAGAAAACATTTCCTCGGGCGGAATCGGAAGTACAGAGCCCGGCTGGACTCTTATGATCTATTTGTGTGGTTCTGACCTTGAGAGCGAGGGCTCCATGGCGTCCATGAATCTTGAGGAAATGTGCAATGCCTCGATTCCCGAGGATGTCAACGTGCTAGTGGAAACCGGCGGTTCTTCTGCCTGGAATTGGGACGGTATCAGTGCCGATGCGCTCGGACGTTATCAGATTGTTGACGGCGATCTGGAAGAAGTGGAGACCGTAGAACTGGCTTCTATGGGTGATCCGGCGACTCTGACGGATTTTATTCAGTGGGGCATTTCCAACTATCCTTCGGAGCATTACGGTGTGATTTTGTGGGATCTGGTGAACAATACGCAGGACCACGTGGAGACAGACGGCACGGCGCTTCTGTCGGCGATTGACAAGGCAGTCCTCTACAGCGTACACGGTCCGGGAAGAGGAAATGCAAACGGCATTTCGGTATTTTATCCGATTGGCGCGACAAAGGACGAACTGTTACAATACATGGAAAATTCAGATAATACACCGTATCTGCAGTATATCGCTGCGGTGACGGATACCTATGACGCTGTAGACTGGGAGGCTGCCTGGGAGAGATATGACGCATCAGGCGCTGTATGGAGCTCTTCCGAGACGGAGGATGATGATTCGTGGCAGGATCTTCAGGAAGATCTGACAGAACTGCAGCCTGTGACAGGAAACGATTTCTATATACAGTTTTCGCAGTCGATAGGCAAAGACGGGTATCTGAATCTCTCGATTACATCAGGACTTGAGGCGGTGAAGTCCGTTCATTTCCTCTTGTTGTACATGCCTGACGGACAGGAGGACGGATCATCTTCCGAGTATGTCTATCTTGGCGAAGATAACGATATCGACAGCGACTGGGAAAATGGCAGCTTCCGGGATAATTTCTGGGGTCAGTGGATGACGATCGGCGGTGAATATGTGAATGCCGAGCTGATTGAGGAGACGGATAATTACAATCTGTACTCTATCCCGGCTGAGGTGAACGGGAAAGAAACGAACATTCACGCCATCTATGATTATTCTACGGAGGAATACCGGGTACTTGGCACGTATGACGGCGTAGAGGATGGAGAATCGTCCGGAAGTATGACGAGCCGCGGCATTACCCCTCTTGAGGAGGGAGATGAAATCGTGTTCCTTCTGCCAGCCTATGAGGTAGATTCTGATGAAGAGGCCATGTATACCACCGACGCGGTAACCTGGTCGAAGGATGTGGTCATGGAAGACGAAGACATGGGTGACGGTTTCTACATGTACATGTTTGAAATTGAAGATATGTTCGGCGTGGAATATGATGCGGATCCGGTTGTTATGGAGGCTGCGGGCGATACGATTTATCCGATCATGGAATGAGACCGCCGTGCAGATAATACGTATTATAAAAGGAGATGAGCGTGTTGTAGCGTGGGATAAAGGTCCGAATTTGTCAGGTCATTCCTGCCGGATAAGGCTGAAGAAGACGAATCGGTAGAAATAGGTACGAAAATATCAACAACAGAAATGACAAAGGACAATTTGGATGGTAATTGTCTGGAAAAGGGGTTGTTCGCAGATGTGAACAACCCCTTGTGTTTTCTTCAACTTTTCAGTTTATAATTATTAAGCGGCAAAAGACCACTTGCAGGCTGTTTTTCGCTTCTATCTCCGACGAAGTCTGCCTGTCTTTTAGTAGATTCCGAGCACGATCAGTACAACAGTGATTTCAATGACACTGAGAATGATGGTCAGAGAGTTTGCGGCGCTGGCTTTGCCCTCGTCGCCGTTGCACATGCTTGTGAATGCGGGAGCGATAGCGCTCATCGGTCCGAAAGCGACGATAACCAGAGCCTGTCGGATGACCAGATCAAACGGCAGTACGAAATAGCAGAAGGCAGCGAAGATAAAGGCCCAGATCTGCCGAAGCACAATCATTTTGACGATGTCACCGATGTATTCGCCCTTCAGCTCAAGGTGGAAGGTAAGTCCGATCATCAGCATCGCCATGCAGGCATTGGCATTTGAAGCAGGCGTAAGAATCGTAAGAACTCCTTCCGGCAGGTGAATATTAAAGCAGGTCAGAATGAACATGGTGACATATACAAGGAAAGCGACGCTCTTGCTCAGGCGCTTTAAGACCATTTTGACATCAAATCCGTGCTTGTTTGCTGCGTCGGCTGTGTATTCGGAGACGAAAGCATAGGTTCCGCCCGTACACATAATGGAGTTGCCGGCATCGAACATACAGGAGGCTGCAACACCCATGGCGGGGAGAAATTCCTGGACGAAGGGCAGACAGAACGCTCCGATGTTGTAGGCGGGGCAGGAGAGCATGTACATTGCGCGGTCACCGCCCTTTCTTCCACGGCTGGCAATGCCTCCGACGATGATCATGATAATATTTGAGCCAATACCGAGAACGGTGAGGAGCAGCAGCGTGACACTGACGGATTCAATTCTGGAAAAAGAAGTAATCAGTGCACAGGGCAGTGTAAAATTCAGCATCAGCTTTTTAACGGCATCTCCGGCCTCGGGACCGACCAGATGAATCTTCCGGACGAAGATTCCAATGAGAATGATGAACACAAATGCGGCTGCTTTCAGAAGAATACCTACCATAATTAAATTCCCTCTCTAACATGATTAATGGTGGATGAATCGCTTCATCCCTGTTTTGGGGAAGTGCAGGAGACAAAGAAATTTACATGTTAAGCATTGCCTTTAATTTTGCGATGCATACATTGATGGCATCCGGTGCTGCAGTCATGCCGCCTTTTGTGATGATCCGCTTGCCGGGGAAGTCCCCTTCGATCAGCTCGCCGCCTGCAGCGAGCGGAACCGGTTCATCCTGAAGACTCAATCCGAGTGTGTGCGCGGTTTTGCAGAAGGCCGCGGTGACATCGCCTCCGCTGGTATAGATTCCCTGAAAATTCGGTTCCTTTTCAAAAATTTCATGGGCGATTTTTGCCATAGAAAAGTTGATGACATTGCTGAGCTCATCCACTGTGCAGCCTTTTTCCCTGGCAATTTTGGGAAGATTCAATCGATACTCCGGCTGGATGCCGTCTCCCGTTGCGCTGAACAATTCATAGTCCTTGGTATGGCTGAGAATATCCTGGACGACTCGTTCAATTTCTTTATTCCGGGTTTCCTCATCCTGAATGAGCAGCTTTGTCTTAACATAGACATTGTATACCTGCTGCGCCAGCCAGAAGTTTTCCATCTGCGTTTTTGCTACCGGGTTTACGCTTCCCTGAAGAACCAGAATTTTATTCAGAGATGCGTTGACCTCGCTGGGCACAATCAGTTTCTGCGCGAGGTTGGCAGTAAAGGCACCGGGATCTACCGCTATGAATTTGATGCCGCTCTTGATCACGGCTTCGCTGATCAGGTCAATATCTTCCTGGGTGATTGCGTCAAAAATAATGATCCGGTTGCTTTCATGGACGAGCAGCTGTACCTCATTTGCCAGCCAGTCTACTCCCTTGTCGAGATCCTTGATATAAATAGACGCAACTGGATATTTCGTCTGCTGTTCAAAAAGCTTCTGCACCCGGGGGTCCCGAATCGGCGTCTTTGGGTCAAGCGCAGCTTCTGTCTTATGCAGAACAACGCCGTTGACAGTCATGTATCCGCCGATGGTAACGCGGCCGGATGCCGGGGCGCATGGAACAACGATGGCCGTGTAACTTTCGCCCATCGCATCAAGCATGGCGTCTGTCTCGGCACCCAGGTTGCCGCGCAGGGTGCTGTCGATTCTTTTGTTAAGGAATGCCGGATTGGAGCCTTCGAACATTTTGGTAATGTTGAAGACACGGTTGTAGGCCGTTTTCGCGTCAACGCCACGGCTGTCTGTCGTGAAAGTGACACATTCACAATCTGTCAGGGAATTGATATCCCCGTCCACGATATTCAGGATTGTATCCGTTGAATATCCTTGTTTACGCAGAAGAACACCGGTAGCGTTTGCACCGGTCAGGTCATCCGCGACTACAATGCAGCTAACCATCTGAAACCCTCCCTTTTCATAAAAACATTATATCATTCTGTTTTATTATTTTGCTGACACCCTCGTAATTCGTTGAATTCTCACCCTCATAATTGGTTGAATTCTTACGCGCGTAATTCATGGAAATCTTTTTCGATCTATTTCATTTCATCGAATACCGTTGTTATTTCTATCATCAATATTTTTCCCTTCCATTTCCAGAGTGAAAAAAATTTCAACGGCAGAAAGCGAATGATTTTTTTCCATGTTGTGAAGGCGTACGGAGTTGGAGATAATAAGGCCAGCACAGGGGAAGTGCTGAAGCACACAGAAAATTCTGAAGAAAAAGAAAAAACAAAAACAGAGAAACAGGAAACAAAAAGGGAGGGAAAAAAATATGATTACACAGAACAGAATGTACGGAACACTTTTAAATCCGCTGGTTGAGGGAT
>OMUU01000021.1 GCA_900314295.1 uncultured Lachnospiraceae bacterium
ATACTTTGTGCCACAAACTGTATAAGCTACGGATTGCTCCGTGCTGCGCACTCCCGCAATCCTACAAGTATTCGCACTCTCGTGCCGCTTATGCGTCCCTTCGTGCTCATACTTGTTGCCTTCGAAATCGCAAAAGTCTCTTACGCGCGCTTCGCGTGCGACGAGCCCTTCTGCGTTTTCGAAGAGCTTATACAGTAAGACAGGGGAAGAGAGATGTACAGATTTTTTACAGACCGGTCACAGATTGCAGACGGACTGGTTCATATTACAGGGGAGGACGTGAATCATATCCGCAATGTGCTGCGGATGCATCGGGGCGAGACGGTTCTGATCTCGTGCGGTGATGAATGGGAATATACCTGCGAGGTAGATTCTCTGTCGGAAGAGGAAGTGACATGCAGGATTGTGGATGCCCAGCTTCCGGGAAAAGAGCTTCCCTCCAGGATTTTTCTGTTTCAATGTCTACCCAAAGGTGATAAAATGGAGACCGTTGTCCAGAAGGCGGTTGAGCTGGGGGCGTATTCGGTGATTCCGGTTTCTTCCAGGCGGTGTATTATGAAGCTGGATGCGAAGAGAGCGGCGCAGAAGACGATCCGCTGGAACAAGATCGCGGAGAGCGCGGCGAAGCAATCGAAGCGGCTGATCATCCCGGAGGTTCATGAGATCATGACCTTTGGCGAGGCTCTGGAATATGCCGGGGATCTTGATGTTCTGCTGATGCCTTATGAAATGGAGAGCGGAATGGGTGAGACCCGGAGAATCCTGTCCGCTATACAGCAGGGACAGTCGGTCGGTGTGCTGATCGGCCCGGAGGGCGGGTTTGAGGAGCAGGAGGCCGAGGATGCGAGAAATCATGGGTTTTCGACAATTACTCTCGGGAAGAGAATTCTCAGAACCGAAACCGCAGGCATGACAATACTGTCGATCCTGATGTATCTTCTGGAAAGAGATTGACATAAAAAGCGATGCCCTGTGGCGACTTCATATAATGGATCTTGATTCATCTTCCGGAGAGAGACCGGCAGAGCAAAAAGAGCAGGAAAAAAGAAAGAGCAGGAAAATGGAAGCATATCTTGACAATTCAGCCACAACCCGTTGCTATGAGGAGGTTGCGGATATTGTGAGAAAAACGATGCTGGAGGATTATGGAAATCCTTCTTCGATGCATCAGAAAGGTGTGGATGCGGAGAAATACATCCGGAAAAGCGCGGAAATTCTGGCCGGCATACTGAAGGTGAAGCCGGGCGAGATCTTTTTTACCTCGGGTGGAACGGAGTCCGACAACTGGGCTCTGTTCGGAACAGCGCTTGCGAACCGACGCAGGGGCAGGAGGATTGTCACGACTGCGATTGAACACTCTGCGATTGCTGCTCCGGCTGCCGCTCTGGAGGCCATGGGGTACGAGATCGTCAAGTTACCGGTCGGAAGAGATGGCGTTCTGGATCTTAAGGATCTGGAGGCCGCGATGACGAAGGACACCATACTGGTGTCTGTCATGATGGTAAATAATGAGATCGGTGCCGTGGAGCCGGTTGCGGAAATCGGCGAGATGCTGCGCTCCAGATACCCGGACACGTTTTTTCACGTAGACGCGATTCAGGCCTTCGGAAAATATCCGATTTATCCCAAACGGATGAAGATTGACATGCTTTCGGTCAGCGGTCATAAGATTCACGGACCAAAGGGTTCGGGATTCCTGTTCATCGATCAGCGGGTGAAGATCAATCCTTTGATTTATGGAGGGGGACAGCAGAACGGCATGCGATCCGGGACGGATAATGTCCCGGGAATTGCGGGACTTGGAACTGCCGCCGACAGAATCTGCGGTTCCCTGAAGGAGAACGCGGAGCATATGTACAGATTAAAGGAGCGCCTGGCGGAGGGAGTGTCCGATCTCGGGGATATCGATATCAACGGTCCGTCCGATCTCAGGCAGGGTGCTCCCCATATTCTGAATGTTTCCTTTCGGGGAATTCGAAGCGAGGTTCTCCTTCACACGCTGGAGTCCAGAGGAATCAGTGTATCCGCGGGAAGCGCGTGCTCGAGCCACAGGCGGGGAGGCAGCGCGACCATGGAGGCAATTCATGCGCCGCGTGAGGTCATGGAGTCGTCGGTGAGGTTCAGCTTCTCCGAGCTGACGACAGTAGAGGAGATTGACTATGCGCTGCAGGTGCTGCACGAGGTGGTGCCGCAGCTGCGGAGATTCATCCGGAAATAAGGCACGGCGCGCATGGAGAGACGCCGGATGGAAGCGAGGATTGAACAATCATCCGGATCGGCTTTTTCCGCGCTGCAAGACAAGATATGCAAGGGAAGAGGAAAGAAGATTTATGTATCAGGCATTTTTGATTAAATACGCGGAGATCGGCATTAAAGGAAAGAACAGGCATCTGTTCGAGGATGCTCTAGTGCATCACATCGTCAGATCTCTGAAAAGAGTAGACGGGACCTTTGATGTGACCAGAGAAATGGGAAGAATCTATGTCCGCGCGAACGGAGACTTCGATTACGAGGGCGCGATCGATGCGCTGAAGACGGTGTTTGGAATTGCGGGCATCAGCCCGGTTCTGATCATCGAGGATATGGAGTATGAGAATGTCAAGTCGCAGGTCGCAGAGTTCGTGCGAGCGGTCTATCCGGAAGGAACGCCGAGAACCTTTAAGATCGTTGCCAGAAGACCGAACAAAAAATATCCGCATGATTCGATGGAGCTGAATGCGGACCTGGGCGAGGCGGTTCTTCTGGGCTGTCCTTGGATGAAAGTCGATGTCCACAACCCGGATGTAGTGCTTTCTGTGGAGGTTCGCCAGAGCATCTACGTTTATTCCGAGACCATTCCCGGTCCCGGCGGTATGCCCGTGGGATCAAACGGAAGCGCGGAGCTTTTGCTTTCCGGAGGAATTGATTCTCCGGTTGCAGGGTACATGATTGCAAAGCGAGGGGTTAAGATCGACGCGGTCTATTTCCATGCGCCGCCGTACACCAGCGAACGCGCGAAGCAGAAGGTCGTGGATCTGGCAAAGCTTGTCGCCAGATACGCGGGTCAGATCCGGCTTCATATTGTGAATTTTACGGATATTCAGATGGCCATTTACGAAAAATGTCCGCATGAGGAGCTCACAATCATCATGAGAAGGTATATGATGCGGCTTGCGGAGATTTTTGCCGAAAAGGACGGTGCGCTCGGCCTGATCACCGGCGAGAGCATCGGGCAGGTGGCCAGCCAGACAGCGCAGAGCCTTCTGTGCACGAATGCGGTATGTACGTTGCCCGTATACCGCCCGCTGATCGGCTTTGACAAGCAGGAGATCGTAGACCGGGCGCAGCAGATCGGGACCTTTGACACGTCGATTCTTCCCTACGAAGACTGCTGTACGATTTTTGTGGCAAAGCATCCCGTTACGCACCCGATCCTGAAGGTGATCGAGCGCTCGGAGCACAAGCTGGATGATGTCATTGAACCGCTTCTGAGGGAGGCTGTCGAGACGACCGAGACTATTGTGGTGGACGGAGAGGAATAATGAAGAGCAGTTTTTGATTTATTGTATAAGCTGCGGATTGGCAGGGTGGGCGTGAGCGGAAATCCCTTCACCTGTTGTCATTCGCAAACCGACTGTAACAAATAATGATCTTGCTTTGTGAAGCTGCGGAACTCCTCAGGCGCAGGGCGCCTTCGTCAGACAGTCCTCGCTTTTTAGGGCTTTGAGAAGGGACAGATCATTATTTTAACAGTCGGTAATGCTCTGACAAATGGTTCAGGGAATTTCTGCTCACGCGGTCAGTTTATTGCATCGCGTGCGACGAGCCTGTCTGTGTTTTCGAAGAGCTGTTTTTGATTTATTGTATAAGTCTGCGCGTCACTTTGCTGCTTCGCAGCTTTCGTGCCGCTAACAGGCATTCGCATTCCCGCGGTGTTTCACACCGCTTCATGCTCATACCTGTTGTCGTCGCAAAGCCATAGACGGCCTTGCACGCCCTACGGGTGTGCAGTCCGTCTCTGTCATGCGACTGGACTTATACAATAAAAATAAGATGCAGGGGAACGCGTGTGGCGTTTCCTGCATCTTATGAAATTCCGTCGTTTTCGATATGTGGCGGAGCATATGATCGGGGGATTTACTGCTCGATCAGGTACGGCTTGAGAACTTCCATGACAGATTCGAGCTCGGAGCCTTCTGTGTGAATGTTCAGATCAATCGGCTTGGAAAGATCAAGGCTGAAGATACCCATGATGGACTTTGCGTCGATGACGTATCTTCCGGACACAAGATCAAAGTCAAAGTCGAACTTTGAAATTGCGTTTACAAAGTTCTTTACTTTATCGATTGAATTTAATGAAATCTGTACCGTTTGCATATTATATCCTCCCTATTATATCGAAACTGCAGTAGTTTTCTAGTGTATTTGCTTCAATAATCTTAATGGTAAACAGGAGAAAAGTCAAGGTGTCAAGAGGAAAAAAGGCGGCGCTTCACAATCTGGGATGCAAGGTAAATGCCTACGAGCTGGAGGCGATGCAGCAGATGCTGGAGAAGGCCGGATATGAAATTGTGCCCTTTGAGCCCGGTGCGGATGTCTATGTGATCAATACTTGTACCGTAACGAATATCGCGGATCGAAAATCAAGACAGATGCTGCACAAGGCAAAAAAAATGAATCCGGACGCGATCGTTGCAGCGGTGGGATGTTACGCGCAGGTCAGGGGAGAGGAGCTGGAGAAGGATCCGGCGATTGATCTTGTCATCGGCAGCAATCGAAAGGAGGACTTGATCCGTGAGCTGGAGCAGTTCGGAAACAGCGGCGTGAAGCAGATGGATACCAGTGACTGGTCTGTGGACAAGGGGTATGAGAACCTTCAGATTGACCGGACCGAGGAACATACAAGGGCCTTCATCAAGGTTCAGGACGGCTGTAATCAGTTCTGCAGCTACTGTATCATTCCGTATGCCAGAGGCCGCGTTCGAAGCCGCAGGATCTCGGATGTGCGGGAAGAGGTTGTGAGACTGGCAGCTTCCGGTGTTCGGGAGATCGTTGTGACGGGAATCCATCTCTGTTCTTACGGGCGTGACCTGGGGGATGGCGAGGATCTGGTAGCGCTTCTTGGCGTGATTCACGATGTCAGTGGAATTGAGAGAATTCGTCTTGGCTCTCTGGAACCCGGTTCGATGAGCGAGGAGGTAATCCGAAGCCTCAGTGAGATGCACAAGGTCTGTCCGCATTTTCATCTTTCCCTGCAGAGCGGGTGTGCCAGGACTCTCCGGGACATGAACCGCCACTATACGCCGGAGCAGTTTATGGAGGTGGTCCGTCTTCTCAGGAAGTATTATGAGCACCCTGCGATCACGACAGACATTATCACCGGATTCCCCGGTGAGACGGACGCGGATTTTGAGGAGTCCAGGAAGTTTGTGACAGACGTTCATTTTTTTGAGACACATATTTTCCCATATTCCCGGAGAGAGGGAACGAAGGCGGCGGAGAGGAAGGATCAGAATACCGAGGCGGTGAAGAAGCAAAGGGGAGCTCTGCTTCGGGAGACGGATATTCTCCGCCGAAAGGAGTTCCTGAATTATTATCTCGGAAAACCTGTTGAGGTTCTGTTCGAGGAGCGGATTGAGGTGAACGGAAGGAGCTACTGGACGGGTCATGGAAGAGAGTATCAGAAGATTCTGCTCGCCGATACCAGAGATCTTACAAATGAGATGATGGTGGTTACACCGCAGTCGCTTGTGTCAGGGGAGTATCTGCTTGCAGTCTGAAATCCGGAAAGATCTCCGGCCGGCTTGCCAATCGCGATTATGTGGTTTATAATGAATCATTACGAGTGTTCGGAGATCTGCAGATTATACAGAGATAAGAAGTGTGAGGGAAATTCCGGGATGTGCGGGGATGTACGAAGCAAGCCATTTTTCCGCATGTCTCAGTACACAAGCCGGGCAGCTTGCAGCATGTGCAGGATATAGGGCCGGCTATGACATAGTTTTTTCGGCAAAAAAGTAAGGATGTGAATAAGTATGACAGATTTAGGCAACACACAGTTTTTCAGGGTAAATACAGAGAACGAGATTTCTGTGAAGAGGGTTCTGGACCTTGTATATCATGCGATGGAGGAAAAGGGATATAATCCTGTGAATCAGATCGTCGGATATATCATGTCAGGGGATCCGACCTATATCACCAGTCATAACGGCGCCAGGAGCATGATTATGAAGGTGGAACGCGATGAGCTTGTCGAGGAGCTTCTTAAGGAATACATTCGGAATGAATCCTGGAAAGAGACCAGATAATGCGGATTCTCGGACTTGATTACGGATCCGGAACGGTTGGCGTCGCAATCAGCGATCCGCTCGGCCTGACGGCTCAGGCGCTCGAGACGATTGTGCGTCAGAGGGAGGGCAAGCTTCGGCAGACGCTTGCACGAATCGATGAAATCTGCAAAGAATACCAGGTGGAGAAGATTGTTGTCGGTCTTCCGCTGAACATGAATGATGAACCGGGAGAGCGTGCGCGTAAGGCGGAGGAATTCGGCTCGCTCGTGCATAAGAGAACGGGACTTCCGGTGATCATGTGGGACGAGAGACTGACGACCGTTGCGGCGGATGAGATCCTGGATGAAATGAATATTCATGGGCGGCACAACCGCAAGGCGGTGATTGATCAGATCGCGGCCGGCTTCATTCTGCAGGAATGGCTGGATAACTGCGGTCATAAAAGCGCAGCGGAGACGCAGGATAGCCGTGGACGCGAGAGGACAACGGATACAGATAAAGGATAAGTATCGGATTTCTATGGAAAAAATTATTTTTGAAACGGAAGACGGAGAAAAGCAGGAGTTTTTCGTGGAAGAGGAAACACGTGTGGGCGGCATGGATTATCTCCTTGTCACCGACTCTGACGGCGATGAGGCAAATGCTTATATTATGAAGGATCTCTCGAAGGACGGAGAAGAGGAAGCCATGTATGTAATGGTCGAGGATGACGTAGAGTACGAGGCGGTGGCGCGCATTTTCGAACAGATGATGGACGATGTGTCTTTCGAATAATTGTAAACTAAAACTTCCCACACCGAAAAGGTGTGCTGAACCTTGAAAATTCAATAAAAAC
>OMUU01000138.1 GCA_900314295.1 uncultured Lachnospiraceae bacterium
AATGGCAACAGGACTGTAAAATCCTTGCCGTACATAGTTGTGAGTGAACAGTAACCAGAATAAGTACAGGCGATTTAGCAAAACGAAATAAGGCTTGAGAAACCTTTAGAAATAAGGTATCATGTGTACCGATTGAGCGGTACGGCACTGTATTCTACCCGAAGGAAAGGAAATATCTATGATTGCTGCGAACAATGTGACACTGAGAGTGGGAAAGAAGGCTCTTTTTGAAAATGTAAATATCAAATTTACAGAGGGAAACTGTTATGGCGTGATCGGCGCGAACGGCGCCGGAAAGTCAACATTCCTGAAAATTCTTTCCGGACAGCTGGAGCCGACGAACGGAGATGTTACGATCACGCCGGGACAGAGACTGTCTTTCCTGGAGCAGGATCATTTTAAGTATGACGATCAGCCGGTTCTGGACACGGTTATCCAGGGCAATGGCAGACTCTATGAGATCATGAAGGAGAAGGATGCGCTCTACGCAAAACCGGATTTCACGGATGAAGACGGTATCAAGGCAAGTGAGCTGGAAGCGGAGTTTGCCGAGATGAACGGGTGGGACGCGGAGACAGATGCGGAGCAGCTGTTGAACGGACTGGGCATTGAGACGGATCTTCATTACGCACAGATGGGTTCCCTGGATGGTCCGCAGAAGGTCAAGGTACTTCTGGCCCGCGCGCTTTTCGGCAACCCGGACATTCTGCTTCTGGACGAGCCGACCAACCATCTGGACCTGGATGCCATTGACTGGCTGGAGGAGTTCCTGATCAATTTCGAGAACACCGTCATCGTCGTATCCCATGACCGGTATTTCCTGAATAAGGTTTGCACAAACATCGCGGACATCGATTATGGCAAGATTCAGCTCTATGCGGGAAACTACGATTTCTGGTTCGAGTCCAGCAACCTTCTTCTGCAGCAGAAGAAGGAAGCAAACAAGAAGAAGGAAGAGAAGATCAAGGAGCTGCAGGAGTTTATCTCCCGTTTCGCAGCGAACGCCTCGAAGTCCAAGCAGGCGACGTCCCGGAAGAAGGCTCTTGAAAAGATTCAGCTGGACGATATCAAGCCATCCAGCCGGAAGTATCCGTACATTGATTTCCGCCCGAACCGGGAAATCGGAAATGAGGTTCTTGAGGTTCATAACATCAGCAAGACCATTGACGGTGTAAAGGTGCTGGATGATGTTTCCTTCACCCTGCGGAGAGAAGATAAGGTCGCCTTCGTCGGATCCAATGAGCAGGCAGCAACTGAGCTGTTCAAGATTATTGCCGGAGAAGAAGAGGCGGATGAGGGTTATTACAAGTGGGGCGTAACCACGTCACAGGCCTTTTTCCCGAAGGATTACACCGAAGAGTTCGATTCGGATCTGACGATTGCCGAGTGGCTGACGCAGTATTCGGAGATCAAGGACGCCACCTATGTGCGCGGATTCCTCGGAAGAATGCTCTTTGCCGGAGACGACGGCGTCAAAAAGGTACGCGTTCTCTCCGGAGGAGAGAAGGTCAGATGCCTGTTGTCGAAGATGATGATTTCCGGCGCAAATGTGCTTGTCCTCGACCAGCCGACCAACCATCTGGACATGGAATCGATTCAGGCGCTGAACAATGGACTGATCAAATTCCCGGGGGTTCTCCTGTTTACCTGTCATGATCATCAGTTTGTGCAGACAACGGCGAATCGCATCATGGAGTTCAGACATGACGGAACCCTGATCGATAAGGTTACAACCTATGATGAGTATCTGGCTGCGGATGCGGACGCGAGAAAGCGTTCGGTTTATACGCTGACAGAGGAAGATAACTGAGTGTGATAGAAAGAGGCGGAGAAAATGGAAAATAACAACCACCCGGTTCTGGTCATTATGGCAGCGGGAATGGGCAGCCGGTATGGCGGCTTGAAGCAGATGGATCCGATGGATGAGAGAGGACATCTGATCATTGATTATTCGATTTATGATGCGGTTGCGGCCGGGTTCCGCGAGGTGATTTTTGTCATTAAGGAAGAAAATAAACAGATCTTCAAGGAACGGATCGGCGACCGGATCAGCAGCAGGGTGAAGGTGAGCTATGCGTACCAGCGGCTCAATGATCTTCCGGAGGGATATCAGGTGCCGGAGGGCAGAGAAAAGCCGTGGGGTACCGGACATGCTGTTCTTTCCTGCTTTTTTGCGGTTCACGGCTCTCCGTTTGCGGTGATTAACGCGGATGATTACTATGGAAGGGACGCTTTTCAGCAGATGTATGACTATCTGGCCCACAACAGCGACGATTCAAAGTACCGTTACGCGATGGTCGGATATCAGCTGAAGAATACGGTGACAGAAAATGGATATGTCTCCCGCGGCATCTGCGAGGTGAATGACCGGGAGGAGCTTGTGGGAATTCACGAAAGAACCCGGATCGAGAAGCATCCGTCCGGTATCGAATACACAGAGGACGATGGAAGGACCTGGACGCCCCTTGCGGATGATACGGTGGTTTCCATGAATATGTGGGGCTTTAACTACAGCATCATGAATGAGCTTCTCGCGCGCTTCCCGGGCTTTCTTGACCGTACGATGAAGGAAAATCCGCGGAAGGGGGAGTATTTCCTTCCCTCGGTGGTGGCGGAGCTGCTTGCGGAGGATAAGGCGACGGTGAAGGTGATGACGACGCCGGACAAGTGGTACGGTGTGACCTACAAGGAGGATAAGCCGGTGGTGACGGCTGCCCTGAAGAAAATGACGGACGAAGGCGTCTATCCGCCGGAGCTTCTGGACAACTGAAAAGGATTCGCGATACAATAGAACTGTTCGAAGTGCAGACGCACCCCGGGCAGTTCCTTTTTTTACGCGAACAGCGAGCCGCAGCCGAATGCGAAGGATTCGTGTGAGGCGGGCGTCGCGATAGCGAGGTAAAACTCGCGCAGCGTGTTTTATCTCGTTGAAGAGTATTATGGGGGATCACAGATTGTTTACGAAACTGAGAAATTCATCGATCGGCTTTCTGGCTGTTCTTTTTCTTATGATTGCGGCGGCGAGCGCACTTCTGGGCAGCAGCTTTTTCCCGTTTTTCAGGTGGTATCTGCTGCTTCTGGTCATCGGTGTCGGCTTTTTCCCGCTGACCAGGATCCTGCTTGTGACATTTCAAGACGGCGGATGGCTGTTCTCCCGGGTGATCGGGATGGCAATCGGCGGTTACGCGGTGTGGGTTCTGGGACTTGCCGGAATTCTGCAATTTACCGCTCACCGTTCCCTGATTGTGACGCTGATCTTCATCGGCGCATGCTGGGTTCTCTTCATGCTGAAGCCGGTGAAAAAAAAGATGGACATCAATCTGATCATCGCAGAGGAGGTGCTGTTCTTCGGACTCTTTCTGTTCTGGGCTTATCTCATCGGTTTCCGGCCGCAGGCAAGCGGGACGGAGAAGTTCATGGACTATGGCTTTATGGCTGCGATGTACCGGAGCAGAACCCTTCCGGCAAAGGATATCTGGTACGGAACCGATGCGATAAACTACTATTACGGCGGTCAGTATTTCGGCGTTTACCTTGGAAAAATGTGTGGCGTTGATGTTTCGTTTGCCTATAACATCTATCGGGCGATGATCGCCGCTCTCGGGTTTGTTCTCCCGTTCTCCATTGTGCATCAGATGGTGGCCGACCGCATGAAGGATCGCGCACATGTCGGGGGATGGGCCGCCGCAGGCGGTCTGATCGGTGGCGCCGCGGTTTCGTTTGCCGGGAACGGTCACTATGTGCTGTACGGAATTTTCGGGAAGATGCTGGGACTCTCCATGCCGGATGACCGGGATTATTACTGGTTTGCGGACTCGACGCGCTATATCGGATATAATCCGGTGAATACCGCGGACCGCACGATTCACGAGTTTCCGTCCTATTCGTTCCTTCTCGGAGATGTCCACGCGCACATGTGCAATATCATTTTCGTACTGACAGTGGTGGCGCTTCTGTATGCATGGATTTGTACGAGACGGGAGAGAAAAATGATTCCGGATGCGAGATTTCTGTCGGCGGCAGCTTTGATCGGCATGTTTCAGTGGACGAATTTCTGGGATTTCGTCATTTATTTCACGGTTGCCCTTTTCTGTATCATATTCCGTGCGATGCATAGCGACTGCGGGAGTCGAATGAAAAAAATAGGGACGGCGATATATCAGACGGCTGTGCTTGCCGTTGTGTCCATGGTATTCTCTGTTCCATTCCGTCTGCAGTTCCAGTCACCGGTTTCCGGTGTGAAATTCTGCCAGACACACACGCCGCTGTATCAGCTGCTGATTCTCTGGGGATTCCCCTTCGCGGTTTTTTTCCTCCTGATTCTTATGGTGCTCCGGAATGGTCGGAGAAAAGGAGAGGGCTTGATGAAGACAACGCCGCTTCCGGATCATTTTGCGCTGATCCTGGGACTGTGCGCCTTCGGTCTTGTGCTTGTGCCGGAAATTGTATATGTCAGGGATATCTATGAGTCGAGCGGCTATCCCAGGTCGAATACGATGTTCAAGATGACCTATCAGGCGTTTATCCTTTATGGAATGATGACGGCATACGCGGTCATCTGCTTTCTGGCTTCAAAGCAACGATCCCGGCGTGTCGCGGGAATCGTTGCCGCAGCTTTCCTGGGACTGACGCTGGGGTATTTTCCGACATCGGTGCGTCAGTTCATCGGGAATATTTTTCAATATAAAAATTATCAGGGACTGGATGCGACTTCCTATCTGGAGAGCTCCTACCCGGATGATGTAGGGGCAATCCGTTGGCTGAACGAGAATGTCCAGGGACAGCCGATCGTTCTGGAGGCGGACGGAGACAGCTACAGCACCGCCTGCCGGGTGTCCGCCATGACGGGACTGCCGACGGTGCTCGGCTGGTATGTTCACGAATGGCTGTGGCGCAGCGATCCGGAGGATCTGAACGGACGGTCCGCAGATATCAAGGCGATTTATACTTCCGATCATAAGGAGGAGGTAGAGAATCTCATCAGGAAATATGGGATCTCCTATATTTTCGTAGGGAGCGAGGAGTACGCAAAGTACGGAACCGTGAATGCGGAAGGAATTCAGGCGTTAGGTGAGACTGTGTACAGCGATGGCAGTACATTTATCGTGAAAATGACAGAGGGATAAGAATGGATCTGTTTGACTACGTAAAAGAGAAAAATATGGAGAAGGAGGCGCCTCTGGCATCGAGGATGAGGCCGGAGCGCCTTGATGAGGTGGTGGGGCAGGAGCATATCATCGGAAAAGGAAAGCTTCTGTACCGTGCGATCATGGCGGACAAGCTGAGCTCTCTGATTTTCTATGGCCCGCCGGGAACAGGAAAGACGACGCTTGCGCATGTCATCGCGAATACGACGAGCGCGGAGTTTGTACAGCTGAATGCCACCGCCTCGGGCAAGAAGGATATGGAGGAGGCAATCAAGGCAGCACAGGACAGAAGGGGGATGTACGGCAAGAAGACCATCCTGTTCATCGACGAGATTCACCGGTTCAACAAGGGACAGCAGGATTATCTTCTTCCATTTGTAGAGGACGGAACCGTCATTCTGATCGGCGCCACGACAGAAAATCCGTATTTCGAGGTAAATTCCGCTCTGATCTCAAGGTCTGTGGTATTTGAACTGAAGCCGTTGTCCAAGGAGAATATCCGGGACCTTTTGAACAGGGCGGTGACCGATCCGGTGAAAGGCATGGGAAGTTATCATGCCGTGCTGGAGCCGGAGGCCTGCGATTTTCTCGCGGATATCGCGGGCGGAGACGCCAGAGAGGCGCTGAATGCGGTGGAGCTTGGTATTCTGACGACAGAACCGTCGCCGGAGGACGGGAGAATACACATTGATCTGGAGACGGCATCCCAGTGTATTCAGAAGAGAGTGGTCCGCTATGACAAGGCGGGAGATCAGCATTACGATACGATCTCGGCGTTCATTAAAAGCATGCGGGGATCGGATCCGGACGCGGCGGTTTACTACCTGGCAAAAATGCTTTACGCGGGTGAGGATGTGAAATTCATCGCGAGAAGAATCATGATCTGTGCGTCCGAGGATGTCGGGAATGCGGATCCCATGGCCATGGTGGTGGCATCTTCCGCCGCGCAGGAGGTGGAACGGGTGGGAATGCCGGAGTCCCAGCTGATCCTTGCCCAGGCGGCGATCTATGTTGCGGGAGCGCCGAAGAGCAATGCGTGCACGGAGGCGATTTTTGAGGCGATGGAGTCGGTGCGGAAGAAGCAGACGACGGTACCCGTTCATCTGCAGGATGCGCACTATAAGAGCCACGAGCAGCTCGGTCACGGCATCGGATACAAATACGCGCACGATTATCCGAACCACTATGTGGAACAGCAATATCTGCCAGACGAGATCAAGGATGCGGTGTTCTATCATCCCACCGGCAACGGGTATGAAGACAGGATCAGACAATATTTTGAAAAAATCGGCAGGAAGAAAAATCTGGATTAATATCATGTAAACACTCATACAATACTTTGTGCCACAAACTGTATAAGCTACGGATTGCTCCGTGCTTCGCACTCCCGCAATCCTACAGGTATTCGGATTTTGCGCGTTCGCGCTTCATCCTCATACCTGTTGCCTTCGAAATCGCATCCGGCCTCTTACGCGCGCTTCGCGTGCGACGAGTCCTTCTGCGTTTTCGAAGAGCTTATACAGTAATATACGGCGATGACGGAGGGCTTACATGAGAATTTTCATAATGGCCGCATAAACTTCCTGACTCTTTTTCTTCCAGTTTTCCGAGAGCGTCTGTGCGGATTCCTCGGTGGGGACGGTAAACTTCAGCTCGATGAGCGTCTGCTTGCCCTCCTTGACCATGCAGTTTACCGTGTAGTCCTGGTTGGAGTTGCGGAAGTAGTCGGCAAGGGTCGACGACTCGTTGCGCATCTCATAGGAATGCAGAACCAGATAGTTGGAAATCTCCCGGCGGATCTCCGGCGGGATTTCATTCTGGAAATATTCCAGGGTCTGTTTTCCCTGATCGGTCATACGGTAGTAGGTTGTGTGGTTGGTGGTCTCGATCTCGAGAAGACCGGTATGGATCATCTCCGACAGAACTTCCTGGAGATGAAAATACGAGGTGTATTTGCGGCTCAGGATCAGATCGGAGATCTGGGCATTGGTGAGCGGAAAGGTGACCTTTCCGAGCATAAACAGAATGATAAGCTTATACAGCGAAGTACCGGATTCCAGCATATGAAAAACTCCTGACATTTTCAAAATTAAGAATGAGTCTGCCATGAAGTATAACATATTGGCTTTTGTCCGGCAAATATCTGCTTGTTTTTTTCGGGCAGTATTAGTATGATAGTTACTGTTCACTCACAACTATGTACGGCAAGGATTTTACAGTCCTGTTGCCAT
>OMUU01000069.1 GCA_900314295.1 uncultured Lachnospiraceae bacterium
ATCATGGCGACAGCCGCCAGTTTTATTCCTTTTTCACCGACCTCAAGCAATGGTGCACGGCGGGCGACGGCAAGCGGCTGCTGCGCGACCAAAAGGGCGAGCTCGTCGAGTTGCCGCCGTTCCTCTACCTCGATGCCGCGGCCTTCAACCCCGTGGAGGTCTATGCGTACTACCTCGGCTGCTATATGAACAACATGTACAGCGGCATCTACCTGCGCTACATCCTCTCGTTCCCCGTGACGTATGACATCGCCGTGCGCGAGCGCATCCGTCGTGCGTTCGAGGCTGGGCTGAAAAAATCGCTGCCGACGGCGCTTCTCGCGAATGAAGCGGCGATGAAAGACTTTTCCGTCCTCGAGGGCGTGACGGAGCCGGCGGCCTACGCCGTGACGGCGCTCCAGTCGTTCGGCCTCGAGCCGGAGGAGGGCGCGGCGACGTATTACGCCGTGTTCGACTTCGGCGGCGGCACGGCCGATTTCGATTACGGCGTCCTGCGTTCGTCCGAGCACGACCGCTATGACGACTGCCTCACGCATTTCGGCGCGAACGGCGACCGCACGCTCGGCGGCGAAAATCTCTTGCGCCTGCTCGCCTTCGCGATCTTCCGCGAAAACCGCGCGAAGCTTTTAGACCCCGAGAGCAAAGGCAAGGACGCGAAAAAGATCACGTTCACGTACGCCGCAGAGCCCGAGGCGTTCCTCGGCAGCGAGGCGCTCATCCGCGATTCCCAAGAGGCGAAGCAGAACATGCACAACCTCATGGAGGCCGTGCGCGTCGTCTGGGAACATCCCGAGAGCGCGGCGGCAAAGGACATCTTGCAGAGCGCGCGCGTGACCGTGCCGCTCCTCTACCTCGAGGACGGCACGCCGATCCGTGACGTCACGCTCTCGCTCGCGAAAGCCGATGCCGCTTGTCGCGTCACGTCGGCGGGCTACGGGCGCATCGTCCGCGCCAGCGCCATGCGTGCGAATACGCTCGACCTCTCGACGCTCCTGCGCGAGCGCATCGCGCAGGGCGTGCGCAACTTTTTCTTCGCGATGCGGCAGGCGTTCGCGCAGGCGCAAGGCCAGCAGGAGATCGCGCCGCTCGCGGAGATCGACACGCTCCATATCTTCCTCGCAGGCAACGCCTCGCGCTCGCCGCTCGTCCGCGAGGCGTTCGATGCGTATCTTTCCGACGGTCAGGGGACGGAAGCGCTTCGGGCGCTGCTCGGCCTCACAGAAGACAAGCAGCCGACGTTCAAACTGCATCCGCCGCTCGGGACGAGCGAAGCACAGGCGCAGCAGCCGGCACTGGCGAAACGCTACGGCCCGGTCGCGCCGACGGCAAAGACGGGCGTCGCGTTCGGCCTGCTCGAGTGCCGCCCCGGCGGCAGCGTCGAGGTCGTCGATCTTTTGCCCGATGGCGCGCAGGTGCCGTTCCAATACTACGTCGGCCGCCGCCGGCGCGGAAAGTTCCAGACCGTCATCGCGAAAGACACGCCGATGGATCGCTGGTACAAGTTCATCGATGCGGGCGACGTGTTCGACCTTTTCTACACGGATCAGCCCGAGGCCGCGACGAATACGGCCTCCATCGAGATTGCGAAGAAGCTGACGGTGACGCCAGCGTATCGCGACGCGGACGCCTTCATCTGGCTCCGCCCCGTCGACGCGCACACGCTCGAATACCGCATCGCAAAAAATGAGGCTGACCTTGCGCAGCCGGATGAACGCATGGCAGAACCGATCCGCATCGTGCTGGATTGAGGCGGTTCGGGAATTCGTGGGAAAGCGGGGAGGCTTATGAACTATGTAACCGATGGCGCGACGTACACCTGCCCGGGAGGCAGCACATTTCGCGCGCAGGCGGTCGGAACGCAGAGTAGTGGCGAAGGCAAGAATTTGTTGACGGCGAACGCATTACTCAACGTGCAGAAGCCAGCACCACAATGTAAGCGACTGCCGGGCTCGCCACCGCCGCCGTGCGGCGTTATCAGCGTGACAACGCCGTGGTCATCGCTCGACAAGAACACAGCAGGCGGCGCGAAACTTTTGACGGACAGCTCGGCGAAAATATGCCCCGTCGCGGGCGCGAAGATCACGCTCGACAACAATCCGAACAAGCGCGTGCAGGACGGCGCGT